>JBOFLE010000218.1:0-31313 GCA_051657705.1 Nocardioides sp.
CCGAAGTAGCCGCCATAGATCCCACAGACGAACACCGCGGGCCAGACCCACCAGAGCCCGGCGTCCGGCAGTCCGCCGTCCGCCTCGTGCCGGCGCGCGACCGCCCGGGACAAGGGCCCGCCGAAGACGACCAACAGGATTCCGAGGCCGATCAGCACTGGCACGATCGTCGCGAACGCCCGCTCCGGCAGCGCGAGCAAGAGGACCGCGCCCACGGCACTGCCGACCAGCGAGGCGCTCATCAGGCGGAGCGTACGACCGCGCTGGCCGGCCAGCTCCCGTCGGTATCCGACCGCCGCCGAGATCGATCCGGGGACCAGGCCCACGGTATTGGAGACGTTGGCCACCACCGGAGGAACGCCGATCGCCACCATGGTCGAGAACGTCAGCAGGGTGCCGGACCCCACGATGGCGTTGATCAGGCCGGCTCCGAATCCGGCGACGCCGACCCCCGCGAACTCCTGGGGCGTCACTCCGGTCGATCGATACCGGGCGGCCCCCCGCCCGCGTGCCGACCCGGGCCGTTCGCACTCGAATCCGTCTCGGGGTCGATCCCGGGCGCCGAGGCCGACTCACGGCCGGCAGCGCTGGTCGCCTCGGCGATCGCGGCCCGCGCCTCGGACTCACCGGCGGCGAGCGTGGGATCGCTCCCGGAGGTCTCCAGCGTGCCGGCGCCCGGCCCCATGTCCACCCGCACCCGCGGACCCTGCGAGTCCTGCGGGATGCCCGTCATCTGGGTCATGGTCGAGCCGAGGCCCTCCAGGGCGCGGCCGATCTCGCTCGGCACGATCCACACCTTGTTGGCGTCGCCCTCCGCGATCTTTGGCATCATCTGGAGGTACTGATAGGCGAGCAGTGACTGATCCGGCTGCCCGTCGTGGATCGCCTGGAAGACGGTCTGGATCGCCTTCCCCTCGCCTTGGGCGCGCAAGATCTGTGATTCCCGCTCCGCCTGGGCGCGGAGGATCTGCGCCTCACGATCGCCCTCGGCCGAGAGGATCGAGGCCTGCTTGTTGCCCTCCGCGGTGAGGATCGCCGACTGCCGTTGGCCTTCGGCGGTCAGGATCGCCGCGCGCTTGTCGCGATCGGCCCGCATCTGCTTCTCCATGGAGTCCTTGATGGAGGGCGGCGGGTCGATGCCCTTGATCTCGACCCGGTTCACTCGGATGCCCCACTTGCCGGTGGCCTCGTCGAGCACGCCACGCAGGCCGCTGTTGATCTCCTCGCGGCTGGTCAAGGTCTGCTCCAGGTCCATGCCGCCGACGATGTTCCGCAGGGTCGTCATGGTGAGCTGCTCGACCGCCTGGATGTAGTTCGCGATCTCGTACGTCGCGGCGACGGCATCGGTGACCTGGAAGTAGATGACGGTGTCGATCGACACCACCAGGTTGTCCTCGGTGATCACCGGCTGCGGCGGGAAGCTCACCACCTGCTCTCGCAGGTCGATCTGATAGCGGACCCGGTCGATGAACGGCATCACCACGTTGAGACCGGCCGGGAGGGTCTCCTTGTACTTGCCGAAGCGCTCGACCACGCCGGCACGAGCCTGCGGGATGATGCGCACGGTCCGAGCCAGCAACAAGATCACGAACAGCGCGAGCAGGATCAGGAGTCCGGCGACGTATGGCATTGCTCCCCCTTGGTGTGGAGTAGTGAATCGGTAGGTACGACGGTCATCTGCTGTTCGGCGTGTCGAGCTGGCCGAGTCCTTCCCGTTGGACCCAGTCCGTCAGTCCGCTCCATCACGCTCAGTCACTCACATCTCGAGAGCGCCGACCGGGAGAACGACGGCCGTCGCTCCCTTGATCTCCACCACCTGGACGGTGTCGCCGACCTCGATGGTGACCGTATCGTCGTAGGACTCCGCGGTCCAGATCTCACCGGACAGCTTGACCCGGCCCGGACGGTGCGGCGCGATCGCCTCGGTGACCAGCGCCCGCTCACCGATCAGCTTGCTCAGCCCCAGCCGCTCCGAGGGGCCCGAACGCAACCTCTTGATCGCGCTCGGCCGCACGAACACCAGCATCGACAACGAGGCCGCCGCGGCGACGATCGCCTGGATCGGGAAGCTCAGGCCCAGCATGGCGGTGAGCATGGCGGCCGTGGCGCCGCCGGCCAGCATGATCAGGATCAGGTCCAGGCTGAAGAGTTCGGCGACCCCGAACAACAGGGCCACCGCCAGCCACGTCTGCCACATGTGTTCGCCGAACCAGCTCATGTCGTCCTCATGGGCTCAAGACTATCTCTTTACTTGGGGTGTCCCGGCCCGGCGCCGGGCCGCCCTCCGCCGCGCGGTATACCGGCCCTCGCCCGTCGACAGCTCGAGCGCCATCCCGAACGTCGCCGCGAGGGTCTGTTCGGTGAGGGCCGACGCCAGCGGACCCGCCGCGACCACGCGGCCCTCTCGCAGCAAGAGCGCATGGGTGAAGCCCGGCGGAATCTCCTCCACGTGGTGCGAGACCAGGACAGTGGTCGGCGATTCCGGATGAGAGGCCAGCGTGGAGAGCGTGGACACCAGATCCTCCCGGCCTCCCAGATCCAGGCCGGCGCCCGGCTCGTCGAGCAACAACAATTCCGGATCGGTCATCAGGGCCCGAGCGATCTGCACCCGCTTGCGCTCGCCCTCACTCAGGGTGCCGAAGGTGCGATCGGCCAACTGTTTGATGCCGATCTCGACCAGCAGCCGCTGGGCGCGTTCGTGATCTTCATCTCCGTACTCCTCTCGCCACTTGCCGAGTACGCCGTACGACGCCGACACGATGACGTCGATGACGAGTTCGCCCGGGGGTATCCGATCCGCCAGCGCGGCACTGGTGAGACCGATCCGCGGCCGGAGTTCGAACACGTCCACGGCGCCCAGCAGCTCGCCGAGAATTCCGGCGACTCCGCTGGTCGGATGGATCATCGCCGACGCGACCTGCAAGAGGGTGGTCTTCCCGGCGCCGTTGGGTCCGAGCACCACCCAGCGGTCCTCCGGCGCCACCCGCCAGGAAACGCTGTCGAGCAGCAGGCTCTGCCCGCGTCGCACCGTGACGTCGGCGAAATCGAGGACTACGGGCACGGCCACTAGCCTAGTGCTCGCTATGGCCATGCCCCCCACCGGAAACCCCGTTCCCGACCAACTGCGCCCTGACAGCGGACCGACGCTCCAGACTCTGCTCATCACCATGACCGGCCCCGATCGACCCGGCATCACCTCCGCGCTGCTCGAGACGATCGCCGGATCCGCCGTCGAAGTGATCGACCTTGAGCAGATCGTGCTCCGGGGGCGCATCATCCTCGGCGTGCTGGTCAACGCGCCCCGTCATCCGAAGCGCCTGCACGACAGCGTCCGGGCCACCGCCACGTCGCTGGACATGCAGGTCACCATCGATCGCGGCGTCGGAGACAACAAGTCTCGCGGTCACGGTCGATCCCACGTGACCGTGATCGGGTCTCCGCTGCGTGCCAGTGCCATGGCGGCGATCACCGGCCGCATCGCGGACAGCGGCGCCAACATCGACCGGATCGAGCGAATGGCGCGCTATCCGGTGACCGCCATCGACCTGCACGTCTCGGGCACCGACCCCGAACGGCTCCGCCAGGCGTTGGCGAGAGAGGCCGCCCGGCAGGGTATCGACGTCGCGGTTCAGCCGGCCAACCTGCTCCGGCGCGCGATGCGGCTGATCGTGATGGACGTCGACTCGACCTTGATCCAGGGAGAGGTGATCGAGATGCTCGCGGCCCATGCCGGATGCGAGGCCGAAGTCGCCGCGATCACGGCGGCCGCCATGGCCGGCCAGGTCGACTTCGGCGACTCCCTACAGGCGCGCGTCGAACTCTTGGCCGGCCTCGACGCCAGCACCTTGGACCGCGTCTACCACGAGATCACCGTCACCCCCGGAGCCCGCACGCTGGTACGCACGCTGAGCCGCCTCGGCTATCGCTTCGCGGTGGTGTCGGGTGGCTTCAGCCAGATCACCGACCGGCTGGCCCGGCGACTGGATATCCATTTCGCCAGGTCGAACACCTTGGAGATCGTCGACGGGAAGATCACCGGCAAGATCCTGGGCCCGATCGTCGATCGGGCGGGCAAGGCCGACGCGCTCCGCGACTTCGCGGCCCAGGCAGGAGTGCCACTGAGTTCGGTGATCGCCATCGGGGACGGCGCCAACGATCTCGACATGCTCGGCGCGGCCGGCCTCGGCATCGCCTACAACGCCAAGTCGGTTGTCCGCGAGGCGGCCGACACCGCCGTCAACGTGCCGTACCTGGATGCCATCCTCTACCTGCTCGGCATCTCTCGAGAAGAGATCGAGGCGGCCGACGCGGCCGAGGGTATCGCCACCCCGGCCCCACCGACCAGTAGCTCGATCAGGCGCCCGACCAGTCACTGAGCATCGGCGGGTCTGGCCAGATAACTGCCGGGTCGGCGGAGGCGGCGGCCGGCTAGCGGTCGGCGCTGCCGGGCCGGAACGACCGCAACCGGGCGCCACCCGGAGCGAGGTCCGACCATGGCCCGGCCAGCGCCAGCACGGCTGCCGATGCCGGCGGAAAGCCGGCGACCATGCTCACCTCGGCGGTGGTGTCACCCTCACCGTCGCTCAGGATCTGAGCCAGGTACGCCATCGCCGGGTTGTGCCCCAGGAGCAGGACGACCCTGATGGTCTCCGGGGTCCTGCCCAGTTCGTCGATCAGGGTGGCGGTGTCGCCGGCGTACACCAGGTCGTCGTACTCCGGCTCCAGGCGCCATCCCGGCTGTTCCGCGAGGGCGTCCCAGGTCTGGCGAGTGCGCGCCACCGGTGAGACCAGGGCCCGGCCGGGTGCCTCGATCCGGTCGGCCAGCCAGCTCGCCAGCCTGCGGGCATCGGCTCGCCCGGACCCGCTCAGCATGCGCTCCTGATCCGACGAGGCGAAGGCCTCGGCGCGCGCATGCCGCACCAGCACCAGGTGCCGGAGGTCAGGCTCCGAGGGCATGGAATCCGCCGTCGACGTGCACGATCTCGCCCGTCGTCGCCGGGAACAAGTCGGACAGCAGGGCGCAGACCGCCAAGGCCGTCGGGGCGTGGTCGGCGTTGTCCCAGCCCAACGGGGCCCGGTCCGACCAGACCGACTCCAGGTTCTCGAACCCCGGGATGGCCTTGGCGGCCAGGGTCTTCAGCGGTCCGGCCGCGACCAGGTTCACACGCACTCCCTGCGGCCCGAGGTCCCGGGCGAGATAGCGCGCGCAGGATTCGAGGCCCGCTTTCGCCACCCCCATCCAGTCGTAGGCGGGCCAGGCGACCCCCGCGTCGAACGTGAGGCCGACGACCGACCCGCCGCCCGTCATCAACGGGAGGCAGGCCGCGGTCAGCGACTTCAACGAATAGGTCGACACGTGCAGCGCCTGCGCGACATCCTCCCAGGGGCCGGTCATGAACGTGCCGCCGAGGAGCGTCTCCGGGTTGGCGTAAGCGATCGAGTGCACCACTCCGTCCAGCCCGTCGACATGCTCCCGCAACGCGTCCGCGAGCCCGGCCAGATGATCCTCGTCGGTCACGTCCAGTTCCAGGACCGGCGGTTCGACCGGCAACCGCTTGGCGATTCTCCGGGTGATGCCGAGAGCGCGCCCGAAGTTCGAGATCACCACCGTGGCCCCCTGCTCCTGGGCCGCCCGCGCGGCCGCGAAACCTATCGAGGTGTCCATGGTGACCCCGGCGACCAGGATCCGCTTACCTTCCAGAATGCCCATCTGTGCTCCTCATCCCGCTCGTCAGTGACCCATACCCAGACCGCCGTCGACCGGGATGACCGCGCCGGTGACGTATCCCGCGCCATCGCCCGCCAGCCACACCACCGCCGCGGCCACCTCGCTCGGGGCGGCGTACCGCCCCAGCGGAACCTGTGCCTTGATCGACGCGCGTTGCTCCTCGCCCAGGACCTCGGTCATATCCGTCTCCACGAAGCCCGGTGCCACCACGTTGGCGGTGATTCCCCGTGACCCGACCTCCCGGGCCAGCGAGCGGGCCAACCCCACCAGGCCCGACTTGGACGCGGCGTAGTTCACCTGCCCGGCCGAGCCCAGCAGCCCGACCACCGAGGAGATGAAGACGATCCGGCCCCGGCGCTGGCGCAGCATCGACTTTGCCCCGCGCTTGGCCAGCCGGAAGGCCGAGGTGAGGTTGGTGTCGATGACGGTCGACCAGTCCTCCTCCGACATGCGCAGCAACAGTGTGTCCTTGGTGATGCCGGCGTTGGCGACC
The DNA here is from genome assembly GCA_051657705.1 of Nocardioides sp. Lineage (GTDB taxonomy): Bacteria > Actinomycetota > Actinomycetes > Propionibacteriales > Nocardioidaceae > Nocardioides. The sequence continues at coordinate 6,222 of JBOFLE010000218.1, forward strand.
AGGATCTCGACCGGGCCGTGGGCCGCCTCGGCGTCGCTGAAGGCCGACTCGATCGCGTCGGTATCGGTAACGTCACACCGCAGATCCAGCGCACCTTCCGGAGCGCCGCCGGTCCTGGTGGTCACCGCGACTTGGTCGCCGAGCGCCAGAAACGCCTCGGCGATGGCCCGGCCGATGCCGCGGTTCCCGCCGGTGATGAGCACAGATCTGCCGTCGGTCACGGCAGGACGCTACCTGGTCGGACCGGCTGACTTCCATCCGGCCGAGTCCGTCCACCCCTCCCCCTGGCTCCCGTCATCACTGATCCTCCAACCGGAACCCGATCTTCATGCCGACCTGGAAGTGTTCGACCTGGCCGTCCTTCACCTGGCCCCGGACCTGGGTCACCTCGAACCAGTCGAGGTGCCGCAGCGTGCGGCCGGCGCGTTCGACTCCGTTCCGAATGGCTTGGTCGATCCCGACAGGTGAGGTGCCGACGATCTCGGTCACTCGATAGGTGCGGTCGGACATCTGATACTCCCTTGCTCAATTTCTCGGAGTTGAACTTCTCGGGACTGGATTCTCGGAACCGGCTCTCGACGCCGCCTCGCGGGCCGACGCTCGAGCCATTGACCGGCCGATCGTAGCGGTGCGGCGGTTCCGGTACGGACGACTACCCGTACGATCGAGGTGTGCGAGCACCGTTCCGCCGTCGCCGGCCCCCGACGATCGACGACGATTCCAGTGGCCGCTCCGGCGGCGGGTCGGACACGGCAACGGACGTCGTCAGGATCACGTCGGCGCGGGCAAGCGGGCGGCAGGAACTCGCGGCCCGGCAGCGTCGGTACATCGTCTCGATGACGATCCGCACCGGCTGCTTCATCGGTGCGGTCTTCGTCGACAATTGGACTCGCTGGCTGTTGATCGCCGGCGCCGTCTTCCTGCCCTACATCGCGGTCGTGATGGCCAATGCCGCGGATCCCGGTGAGGACGATTTCGTGCCGGAGGCACCGGGCTCGCGCGACCGCGCACTGCCCGCGGGTCGCGAGAGTCCGGTCACGGAAAGTTCTTCCTAAGAATCTACGTCGTCTGCGTGACAGGACTGAACGATCGTGCAACACTGGGGACGTTGCCGGACAACCTCCCCCGTGGTTGTCCGGCACCTTGCTATTGGAGAGTCATTTCGGCCCCTCGTCAGCCACCGATCGCGGACATCGGCCGGTCCGGTTGGAGGAACGTCGGATCGTCGATCCCGTGCCCGGCCCGCTTCGAGCTCATCGCGATCACCCAGCGTTCGGCCAACTCCTCGTCGGTCGCGCCCGCCCGCATCGCCTCCCGCAAATCCGACTCGCTGCGTGCGAACAAGCAGTTGCGCACCTGCCCGTCCGCCGTCAACCGGACCCGGTCGCAATCACCACAAAACGGCCGTGTCACCGAGGCGATGACCCCCACCGTGGCCGGCCCGGAGTCGACCACGAACAACTCGGCAGGTGAGCTACCGCGCGGCTCGACCGCCGGTGACAGGGTGAATTCGGCGCTCAATCTCTCGAAGATCTCGTCCGCCGTGATCATCTCGCTGCGCAGCCAGCCGTGCTGGGCGTCGAGCGGCATCTGCTCGATGAACCGCAGCGCGTAGTCGTGTTCGACAGCCCACCGCAACAACTCCGGCGCCTGATCGTCGTTGTGGCCGCGCAACAGGACCGCGTTGACCTTGACCGGTCCGAGTCCGGCCTCCTGGGCGGCTTCCAGGCCCGCCAGTACGTCGGTCAGCCGGTCTCGGCGGGTGATCGCGGCGAAGGTCTCCGGACGGACGCTGTCGAGGCTCACGTTGACCCGGTTCAAGCCGGCCTCGGCCAGCCGGTGCGCGACTCGCGAGAGCCCGAGCGCGTTGGTGGTCAGCGAGATCTCGACCCCGGGGTCGATCTGACGAGTCGCGGCCACGATGCCGACCAGGCCGCGTCGTACCAGGGGCTCGCCGCCGGTGAACCGTACTTCGGCGATGCCGAGTCGTTCGATGGCGACCCGGATCAGCCGCACCACCTCGGCATCGGTCAGCACCGTTTCGTCGGGTAGCCACTCGAGCCCTTCGGCCGGCATGCAGTAAGAACACCGCAGGTTGCATCGATCGGTGAGCGAGACCCGGAGGTCCTTCGCGACCCGGCCGAATCGATCGCTCAACTCCAGCGGCTGATTCGGCTGCGGCCGCCGGACCGGTGGCGCGGATGTCATAGGTCAATCGTAGTGACCGATCCCGGCGTTGACTTGGTTAACCTCATCATGTGCGGTCCTGGGCTTTCCTGCTCTCTCGTCGCTGGGTCGTCTTCGCCCTGGTGGTGTGCCTGCTGTCCTACCTCGCCTGGTGGCTCGGCGAATGGCAGTTCCGGCGGCTGTCGGATCGCCTCGAGCGCAATGAGATCCTGCAACGCAATGTCTCCGCGGCGCCTCGCGACGTCGCGACGGTGCTCAGCGCGGATCGCGCGCTGAGAGCGACCGACGAATGGCGCACGGTCCGGGCGATCGGCAGGTATGACACCGAGCGCACCGTGATCGTTCGCTATCGGACCCGCGAGGGCACGTCGGGCGTGGACGTCGTGGTGCCGTTCGTGTTGGCCGGCGGCGGAGCCGTGATCGTGAACCGCGGTTGGTTCCGCACGCCGAACACGGCCCGGACCGACCGCACGCTCGCCTCCGTGCCGGATCCGCCGGCCGGTCAGGTGCGCCTGACCGGCTGGGCTCGCCGTGACGGCACCGGCTCGAGCACCGGGGTCCGGGATCGGTCCACCCGAGCTATCTCGTCGCGCCGGATCGCTTCGGCGACCGGGCTGGACCTGCTTCGTGGCTTCGTGGTCCTTGACCGGGAGTCGCCGGAGTCGGACGATCCGCTGGCTCCCGAGTCACCACCCGATCCCGGCCGCGGGCCGCACTTCTTCTACGGCCTGCAATGGTGGTTCTTCGGCGCCTTGGCCGTCTTCGGCTTCGGCTACCTGGCCTACGACGAACGCCGGGGCGGCCGGCGGCGCTCGCGGGTCGACTAGGACCGGGCCGGAGTGCTCTCGTCGCGGAACTGCGTGCGATAGAGATCGGCGTACAGGTCGCCGGCCGCCATCAACTCCGCGTGCGTTCCCGACTCGACGATCCGGCCGCGGTCGAGCACCAGGATCCGGTCGGCATCACGGATCGTCGACAGCCGATGGGCGATCACGACGGCGGTGCGGCCCGCCAGCGCGGCGTCGAGCGCCCGCTGCACGGCGGCCTCCGACTCCGAGTCCAGATGAGCGGTGGCCTCGTCCAGGACCACGATCGGTGGTGCCTTGAGCAACAACCGGGCGATGGCCAGTCGTTGCCGCTCTCCGCCGGACAGCCGGTAGCCGCGGTCCCCGACGACGGTGTCCAGGCCCTCGGGCATGGCACGCACCACCGCGCCGATCTGGGCGGCCTCCAACGCCGCCCAGATCTGCTCGTCGTCAGCTCCCGGCCGAGCGTATTCCAGGTTGGCGCGCATCGTGTCGTGGAACATGTAGGCGTCCTGGGTGACATAGCCCACCCCGTCGGCCAGCGACTGCAACGTGACGTCGCGGACATCGTGGCCGCCGATCCGGACCGTGCCCGAGGTCGCGTCGTACAGCCGTGCGACCAGATGGGTCAGGGTCGACTTGCCGGCGCCCGACGGACCCACCAGGGCGATCATCTGCCCGGGCTCGGCCACGAAGGAGACCTCGGTCAGCACCGGACCGCTCGGTCGCGACTCCACCCGCGCCACGGTCTCCAGCGACGCCAGTGACACCTCGTCCGCGGTCGGATAGCCGAAGTCCACCCGCTCGAACTCGAGGCGGGCCGCGCCCGCCGGCAGGTCGCGAGCACCGGCGCGCTCGGTGACCAGTGACGGCAGGTCCAACAGTTCGAAGACCCGCTCGAAACTCACCAGGGCGGTCATGACGTCGATGCGGACATTGGACAGGCCCTGCAGCGGCCCGAGCAAGCGGAGCAGCAGGGTGCCGAGGACCACCATGGTCCCGACGGTGAGCTCCGCGTTGATCGCGAGGACGCCCCCGACCCCGAACACCATCGCGGTGGCCAGCGCCGGCACCAGCACCATGGCCGCACCGAACACGCGAGTGATCAACGCGATCCGGACCCCGAGGTCGCGGACCACCGCCGCCTTCCGGGCGAAGAGCCGGTCCTCGGAGTCCGCGCGGCCGAACAGCTTCAGGAGCATCGCGCCGCCGATGTTGAACCGTTCGGTCATCACGTTCCCGATATCGGCGTTGCTGTCCATCTGCTCCCGGGTGAGCCCGGCCAGTCGCCGGCTGACGATGCGGGAGGCGATCAGCAGGAGCGGGAAGAGCGCGAGGCAGGCCAGCGTCACCTGCCAACTCAGCGCGACCATGGCGATTCCGACGACGACCACCGAGATCGCGTTCGACACCGTGCTGGACAACGCCGAGGTGAAGGCGCGCTGCGCGCCGATCACATCGTTGTTGAGCCGGGAGACGAGCGCACCGGTCTGAGTACGCGTGAAGAATGCCAGCGACTGGCGCTGAACGTGCCCGAACACCGTGGTCCGAAGATCGAAGATCAGCCCTTCGCCGATCCGCGACGAGAGGTATCCGGCGACCACCGTCAGCGCCCCCCCGATCAGCGCGGTGAGGGCCATGCCGCCGGCCAGGAGCCACACGAGACCGGAATCTCGGTTCGGGATCGCGACATCGATGATCTGCCGGATCAGCAGCGGGCTGACGACGACCAGCCCGGCGTCGACGACGGTCAGCAGCAGGAACGTCCCGATCAGCGATCGATGCGGCCGAGCGAAGTTCAACACCCGCCGCACGGTCGCCCGGTCGACCCGGCTCTCCACGGAGCTCCGATCGGTACGCAGATGGCGCCAGGTCGCGCCTGTGCCCGACATTCCCGACACGCCCGCTCAGCCCCTCCCTGGTTGCTCGAAATCGATACCGATTCTCGACGGTTACGCGAGAGCAACCAGTTCGGCGTAGTCGTCATTCCACAGGTCTTCGACCCCGTCGGGCAGGATCAGGACCCGATCGGGTTCCAAGGCGCTGACCGCGCCTTCGTCGTGGGTCACCAAGACGATGGCGCCTTGGTAGCCGCGGATGGCCGCCAGCACCTCCTCGCGGGAGGCGGGGTCCAGGTTGTTCGTGGGCTCGTCGAGCAGCAGCACGTTCGCCGAGGACACCACCAGGCTGGCCAGCGCCAGGCGCGTCTTTTCGCCGCCGGACAGCACCCGGGCCGGTTTGTCCGCGTCGTCGCCGGAGAACAGGAACGAGCCGAGCACCGAGCGCGCGTCCGTGTCACCCAGGTCCGGCGCGGCCGATCGCATGTTCTCCAGCACCGTGCGCCGGAGGTCCAAGGTCTCGTGTTCTTGAGCGTAGTAGCCGAGCTTGAGGCCGTGGCCCGCATGCACCTCGCCGGTGTCGGGCTTCTCCAGGGACCCCAGGATCCGCAACAGGGTGGTCTTCCCGGCGCCGTTCAGGCCGAGCACGACCACCCGCGAGGAGCGGTCGATCGCCAGGTCGACATCGGTGAAGACCTCCAGCGACCCGTAGGACTTCGAGAGCCGGCTCGCGGTCAGCGGCGTCTTTCCGCAGGCGGCTGGGGTGGGGAACTTGATCTTCGCGACCCGCTCGGTGGCTCGCTCGGACTCGATGCCCGCCATCATTCGCTCGGCGCGTTTGAGCATCGACTGCGCCGCCGAGGCCTTGGTGGCCTTGGCCCGCATTCGGTTCGCCTGGTCGACCAGCGCACTGGCCTTGCGCTCGGCATTGGTGCGCTCGCGGCGCCGCCGCCGCTCGTCGGTCTCGCGTTGGGTCAGATAGGCCTTCCAGCCCATGTTGTAGACATCGATCTCCGCGCGGTTGGCATCCAGGTGAAGCACTCGGTTCACGGTGTTCTCCAGGAGCGCCGTGTCGTGGCTGATCACCACCAGACCGCCACCGAAGGAGCCGAGAAAGCCCCGGAGCCAGCCGATGCTGTCCGCGTCGAGATGGTTGGTCGGCTCGTCGAGCAGCAGCGTCTCGGCGCCGGAGAACAGGATGCGCGCCAGCTCCACTCGCCGCCGCTGCCCGCCCGAGAGCGTGCCGAGCGGCTGGCCCAGGATCCGGTCGCCGATGCCCAGGCTCGCCGCGATCTGAGCCGCCTCCGACTCCGCGGCGTACCCGCCGCCGGCATGCAGTTCGGCCTCGGCTCGGGTGTACCGGCGCATCGCCCGGTCCCGGATTTGCGGATCGGCGGCCGCCATCTGTCGTTCGGACTCGCGCATCCGCCGTACCGCCTCGTCCAGTCCACGCGACGACAAGATCCGATCCTTGGCCAGCACCTCCGGATCGGCGGTGCCGGGATCCTGCGGGAGATAGCCGATCCGGCCCGTGGCCCGCACTGTTCCGCCGGCCGGCAGGGCCTCTCCGGCCAGCGTCCTGGTCAGCGTGGTCTTGCCCGCCCCGTTGCGGCCGACCAGGCCGATCTTGTCCCCGACGGCTACCCGGAAGCTGGCGTCGTCGATCAAGAGCCGGGCACCGGCCCGCACGGAAAGTCGTTGGGCCGTGATCATCGGGTCCGAGTCTACGGGCCGACGTACGGCGGTTCGGCATCGGAACCCCGGTTCCCGCCGAGCGGTGTGCGATCATTTTCACGCGCCGCACAGGCGGCGACGCGAGGAAGGACGCACGATGCGGTTCAACCCAAAGGCTCGGCTGGACACGAGTCGCACCTCGGATGCCGGCCGAGGAACCGGTGGCACGGGCGGTGGGATGGGCATCCCGATCCCGGCCGGCGGTGCCGGCGGAGGCATCGGTGTGATCCTGATGATCGCCCTCGTGGTGCTCAGCCAGTGCATGGGCTCAGGTCAGACCACCGCCGGACCGTCGAACGCGCCCGACACGGCGCGGATCGCCCCGGGCGACAGCGGCCGGTACGGCGACTGCAAGTACGGCGAGGACGCCAACGCGAACCCCGATTGCGAGCGGATCGCGGTGGAGAACTCGCTGTACGACTACTGGAAGGCGACCCTGCCCGCCGAGTCCGGCACCCCGTTCCAGCCGGCCAGCCTGGCGACCTTCTCCGGCTCGGTCGGCACCGGTTGTGGCGGCGCGACCTCCCAGGTCGGACCCTTCTACTGCCCGAGCGACCTGACGATCTACATGGACACCTCGTTCTTCGACGACGTACTCGAGCGGCAACTCGGCGGCCCCGACGGCGGCTTCGTCCAGAGCTATGTGCTGGCTCACGAGTACGGCCATCACATCCAGCGGCTACTGGGCACCATGAGCCGGGTCCGTACTCAACAGGGGCCGCGAAGCGACGCCGTGCGGCTGGAACTCCAGGCCGACTGCTACGCGGGCATGTGGGCGAAAGCGGCGACCCGCACCCAGGACGCCGACGGAAACACCTTGATCACCGAGCTGACCCAGGACGACATCACCCTGGCGATCCAGGCCGCCGAGGCGGTCGGCGACGATCGCATCCAGCAGAAGACCCAGGGCCAGGTGACGCAGGAGTCCTGGACCCATGGCTCGGCCGCGTCCCGGGTGAAGTGGTTCCAGGTCGGCCTGACGAAGGGCACCGTGAAGTCCTGCGACACCTGGGCCGTCGACACTCCCTAGCCAACGGTGCCAGAGCCAACGGTGCGAGAGCTAGCCATCCGGCCGGAGCGCGTCGCGCGGTGGATCGAGAACTTCTCGGCCCGGCACGGCGGCGCGGAACTCACCGTACGATCGGGAGCGCTGGCCGGCGCCGCCCAGGACGGTTCGTACTTCGTGGCCCGATGGCCGTTCGCGGCCGGCTACGAAGGACCTCCCGATCCGGTCCGCTTTGCCGATGCTCTCGTGCTTCCGGCCCACTGGGGCGTGCTCCTGGTGCGCAAGGGAGGATTCGCGGTCGCCCGCCTGCGGCGCCAGACGCTGATCGACAGCAAGGTCGGTCGCCGGCACGTGCAGGGCAAGACCAAGGCCGGCGGCCAGAGCCAGCAGCGTTTCGCCCGTCGCCGGGACAACCAGGCCCGCGACGCCTACGCGGCCGCCGCGGACCAGGCGGTACGGGTCTTCGACGGTCCGATCCTCGACGGATCGGCCCCCGTCGTCGCCGGCGGGGATCGCGGTGCGGTGGCGGCGGTGCTGGCCGATCCGCGCCGGCCGGCTCTCCGCACCCTGCGCATCACCGAACCATGGCTCGCGGTCGCCGATCCCCGGCGATCAGTGCTGCTCGCCGCCATCGACGACGCCACGGCGGTGCGGATCGAGGTCACCAATTCCGGAGCCCCGTTCTGACAGGATGAGGTTCGTGTGGCACCCGGACCCCGCCTGGAAGCCGCTCCCCGGGGGCATGGGCCCGTCCACGGCCGGCGTCTGGCTGGACGACCGCTTCGGCAGCGGTGGCCCGGTCGTGATCAAACGCCTGGAGGCGCCCGGCCCGCACGATCCGGGCGAACTCACCGATCCGCGACACTTCGCCTACTGGCGCCGGGCCAGCGATGTCGCGCTGAGCGGCGCGGTGGTCGACACACCCGGACTTCGAGCACCGGCCCTGGTGGGCGCCGAGGAGGATGCGGACGGCATCACGCTGCGGCAGGCGCACGTGCCCACGGCGAGCCTCGACGAACGCTTCGTCGCCCGCAGCCTCGGCCGGTTCGCCGGCGCCGCGCTGCCCGCCGAGCCCTGGCTCGCCACGCATCAGTTGCGGGACCGGATCGCCCGGGTGGAGCGCCGCGGCGGGTGGCGAGTGCTGGCCCGCACCGCGGTCGCCGACGTGGCCGCACGGATCTGGGAGCGGCGTGCCGAGCTCCTGGAGCGCCTCGACGCGATAGCTCCGGTGGCCCAGCACGGCGATCCGGTGCCCGGAAACCTCCCCGGATACCTCCCCGCGAAGCCGGCAGGCGGAGACGGCGTCGGCGTCGGCGTCGGCGTCGGCGAGATCGTAGCGATCGACTGGTCCTCGCTGGGGCTCGGCCCGGCCGGCGCGGACCTCGGTTACTACTCGCTCTCGGCCGCGAACGGTCTGGACGCGCTGCTGGGCGACTATCTCGACGGCCTCGGTCCTGGTGTCGCGAGCCGGGAGGACGTGGCGGCCGCCGCGCGGATCACGGCCGTCTACACCGTGCTGACCCGCGCCGACTGGGCACTGTCCCGGATCGCCGGCGGCGAAGGCGCGCTGGCCGGGAAGTTCCGCCACCCGGCCGTCGCGCCCTACCTGCGCGCCATGCAGCGCCAGTACCCCCAGATCGAGGCCCTCCTCTACTGACTCCCCCGTCGACCCGGCAGTTGCGACAATTGCCTGGTCGACTTCGTCGACCCGGCAATTGTCTGGCCAGATTGCCGGCGTGTCGCCAGTCAACTGCCGGGTCGGTGCGAGTGGCACGTCACGATGCGGGCTCAGTGGTGCAGGCGCGGAAGCCACCGCGGACCGGTGTGGGCACGCTCACCGAGGACGCCCAGCGTCGCCGGGAGCAGGATCCCCCGAACCAGCGTGGCATCCAGCGCGATCGCGGTGGCCAGGCCGACGCCCAGTTGCTTCATCTCCAAGGTCGACAGCGTTCCGAAGATGGCGAACACCCCCACCATCACCGCCGCCGCGCTGGTCACTACGCCCGCCGACCGCGCCACCCCGACCCGCACCGCTTCGAGGGCCGACAGACCCGAATCCCGCGCCTCCCGAACCCGACTGGTGACGAACACGTGGTAGTCCATCGACAGTCCGAACAGGATCACGAACATCAGCAGCGGAAGCCAGGAGGCGATCGAGCCCAACGAGGTGAAGTCGAGCAGTTCCTCCGCCCAGGTGTTCTGGAAGACCAGGACCAGGACGCCATACGCCGCCGCGACGCTGAGCAGGTTGAGGCCCACCGTCGCCCCGGCCAGCCAGACCGATCCGAAGGACACCAGCATCACCGCGAACGTCAGCAACAACACGAACGCGACGACCCAGACCAGCCGGTCGTCCATCCACTGAGCCAGATCCGTCCCCGCCGCGGACCCGCCCACATGCACCCGGACACCGTCGATCCCACCCAGCCGGTCGGTCAGCGGATCGGCCACGTCGGACCGGATCGTCTCGACCAGACCCGGCAGGCGCTCGTCGGACTCCTCAAGATCGACCCCGATGTCCAGCACCGTCACGGTCCTGTCCAGCGAAACCGTCGGCTCGACCGCCAGGCCGGCGACGTGCCGGGTATCGGCGACGTTGTTGCCCTCGTCCAGCACCGCCTCGATGACCTCCTGGGCCGCCGTCGCCGGCGCCTGGACGACCACCTGGACCGTGGTGCCCTCCGTCGGCACCGCCTTCTCGACCCGGTTGTAGGCGTCGATGACCTTCAGATCCTGGGGCAATGACTCCGGCCCGGGCAGCGCCGTACGCATGCCCAGCGCCGGGGCCGCCATCGCCAGTAGCGCGATGGCGGCGGCCAGCGCCCACGGCAGCGGCCGTCGGATGACCAGGCCGGCCAGGCGTCCCCAGAGCGAGTCGACCGATCCACGGCGCACCGCCCGGCGCCGGCTGAACGGCAGCCGTAGCGCTTCGACCTTGTCGCCCAGCACGGCGAGCAACGCGGGCAGCAGGGTGAGACTGGCGACCACAGCGACGGCGATGACGACCATCGCCCCGATCGCCAGCGAGGTGAACAGGCCGCCGGCGACGAGCATGCCGGACATCGCCACCAGGACCGTCAGCCCGGAGATCACCACGGCCCGGCCGGCCGTGGCGCCGGCCCGGACGATCGCTTCGGTGGACTCGAAGCCGGCCGCACGCTCCTCGCGAGCGCGGCGCAGGATGAACAAGGCGTAGTCCACGCCGACGGCGAGGCCGATCAACAGGATCAGGCTCTGCGCGTTCTGGTCCACGTCGACGATGCTCTGCGAGATGCCCGCGGTGATCCCGAAGGCGGCGACCACGGATCCGAGACCGAGCAGCAGGGGTACGCCCGCCGCGACCACCGCCCCGAAGGCGACGAGCAGGATGATCAGGGTCACCGGCAGGGAGTAGAGCTCCGCCCGCTTGAAGTCCCGGTCGAGGGTCTCACCGAGTTCGACGTCGATCGATCCCGGACCCACCTGGCCGATCTCCAGATCGGGGTTGTCCCCGGCGAGCTGATCGGTCACCTTCATCATCGGCTCGACCACGTCGGCCGGTTCGGGGGTGTCGGTGGCGTCGTCGAGATCGGCCGCCATGACCACTGGGATGACCATGGTCGCCGGGTCCTTGCCGAGGATCGGCTCGCCGACCTCGGCGACGCCCTCGACGCTGTCGTACGCCGCCGCCAACCGCGCTCCGATCCCGGTCAGATCGCCTTCGCCGAACTCGCCGGAGCGGGTGGTGACCACCACGTTCTCGATCGGTTTGATGCCGAAGTCCGCCGAGTCGACGATCCGATTGGCCTCCTTCGAGTCCCCGACCAACTGGTCGACGGAGTCCGTGCTGTTGATACCCAGCCCGGCGTATGCCAGGCCGCCACCCACGATGGCGGCGAGGCCGAGCACCAGCGTCAGCCAGCGATGCCGCACCGACCATGCGGTCAGCGGCGAGTTCAACTCCGACGCGGGCTGCTGACGAGCCGGCGCGGTTACGGGGGTCTGCGAAACTGTCATGGACACCACACTTCCGAGGATCGACGCCCACCGCAGTCCGGGAGGCACCCCAATCAGGACGGGGGATACCCCTACTTCACCCTAGGTGCTGATCGCCGGATACGGTTCACCGACCCACCGGCGGAGCGCCCGTGCGTCGTCACGAGCGGAGGCTCCGAATCTCGTCGGCGCCCTCGGTCGCCACCAGCGCGACCAGCTCCGTCGCTTCCGGCTCCGGATGCCCGGTGCGCTCCGCGACGATCTCGAAACCCGATGACTCGTCCATCCGGAGCACTGTCGGCACTAACTCCGAAACGGCGCAGTCGTGGCCCAGGACGGTCTCGTGAATCCAGTCGACCCAGCCGGAGCCGGCGCCCGTGACGTAAAGACGATCGGGATCGCGCAGCCCGATCACGAGTCGCCGCTCCCCCAGGTCCTGCGACATCTGTTCGTAGAACATCGGTGACACGATCGCGGACGTTGCGAACCCGCCCTCCCGGGTGAACTCGACCATCCGTCCTCGATCGGGATTCGTGCCGACCCGCCAGTCGAGTGTGCTCTCGAGCGTCACCATCGCATCGGTCATCACTCGCTCGAACGGACGGTCGGCGAGGCCCGCATGGCCGAGGTGATCCATGAAGACCGTCCCTCGGGGAATCCGGGCCGTATTCGCCACTCCCACGGAGAGCCGGCCCGGCACCAACACACGGGTCGGCAGGTAGTCAAGCGCGGCTCGTTTCGGCGAGCTGTGACTCCACAGGACCGGGACCACCTGCCCGCTGTTCGCGAGTGCCCGGGCGCGCACCTGCTGCTTGGCCGACTCCGCGTCCTGACGTTCGGCGGCGTCCTCGATCGTGCGGCGAGCGGCGTCGAACGCCTGAGCCCAGCCGCCCGGACCCGGTCGCGCGAAGACGAAACCGAGCGGAACCGAGGGAAACGCGGATTCGAGGTAGTCGACATCCGCCTCGGCCGGTTCCCAGATCGTGTGGATCTCGGACACGTCCCGCTCCCGGAGACCGCGGTCGGCCCGCGCTCGCTGCCAGGTGTCCTGGATCAGGTCGTCGTACCAGACCAGTCCGGAACCCTTGACCGACTCGGATCCGTCAGCGAGCGTGAAGATGACCTCGTTGAGGCCGCTGAGGATGTCCACATCGGACAGTGTGACGCGTCAGCGGCGGACGAGTCAGGGGCAGAAACGCCCAGCCCACCGCAGGCCGGACGACCCAGGAAAGGCCCGGACAGACCCAGTCGGGTCAGACGTTGAAGCCCAGCGCGCGGAGCTGGTCGCGGCCGTCGTCGGTGATCTTGTCCGGTCCCCACGGCGGCATCCACACCCAGTTGATCGCCACGCTGTCGACCATGCCCGCCAAGGCCGCGTTCGTCTGGTCCTCGATGACGTCGGTCAACGGACAGGCGGCCGAGGTCAGCGTCATGTCGATGACGGCATGGCGATCGGCGTCGAGATGCACTCCGTAGACCAGCCCCAGGTCGACGACGTTGATCCCCAACTCCGGGTCGACGACGTCCTTGAGGGCTTCGTTGAGTTCCTCGTCGGTCGGCGGGGCCGTCTTCGCCTCGGGGTCCAGTGCCACCTCGGGCAGGTCCGCGTGCCGATCCGTTGCCACTTCTTCAGGCATGTTCGTCCTCCTTCGCGCTCGGTCCGCCAACCGCGGCGGCGGTGGCGTCCTTCCAGGCCATCCACGGCAACAAGGCGCACTTGATGCGGGCCGGGAACTTGGCCACGCCGGCAAATGCCACTCCGTCGCCCAGGGCCTCCTCATCGGGTGCCTGGGCGCCGCGACTCCGCATCAGCTCCAGGAACCGCTGCTGGAGCGCCACGCCCGCCGAGACCGGTCGCCCGATGGTCAACTCGGACATCACCGAGGCCGAGGCCTGGGAGATCGAACACCCGACTGCCTGGTAGGAGACGTCCAGCAACTCGGGATCTTCGCCCGGGCCGGTCGCCACCCGCAGGGTGATCTCGTCGCCGCAGGTCGGGTTCACGTGGTGGACCTCGGCGGCATAGGGCTCGCGGAGCCCCGCATGATGGGGGTTGCGGTAGTGATCGAGGATGATCTCCTGGTAGAGCGCGTCGAGGTCCATGCTCACCTCACACCAGCCGCGGCCGGCTGGCCGAAGTAGGCGAGCGTGTAGTGCAGGCCGTCGATCAACGCGTCGATCTCGGCGGGTGTCGTGTAGAGGTAGGAGGACATCCGCGTGGAGGACTGTACGCCGAACCTGGCGTGCGCCGGCTTGGCACAATGATGACCGGCGCGGACAGCGATCCCCCGGGTATCCAGCACCGTGGCGATGTCGTGGGGGTGCACCCCGCCGAGTTCGAACGAGATCGCCCCACCACGCCGATCCGCGTCGAGCGGGCCGAGCACTCGCAATCCCGGGACGGTGGCGAGCCCGTCGAGGGCGTAAGACGTGATCGCCCGCTCGTGGGCGTGAATCGCCTCCAGCCCCACGTCGCTCAGGTAGTCCAGCGCGGCCGCGAGCCCGACGGCCTCGACGATAGGCGGGGTGCCCGCCTCGTACTTGTAGGGAATCGGGGCATAGGTGGAAGACTCCATCGACACGGTCTCGATCATCTCGCCGCCACCGAGGAACGGCGGCAACTCGTCGAGCACCTCTCGCTTGCCCCAGAGCACGCCGATGCCGGTCGGACCGACCGCCTTGTGGCCGGTGAAGACGATCACGTCCGCGCCCGCCGCCACCACGTCTATCGGCAGGTGCGGGGCCGCCTGCGAGGCGTCGACCACGACCAGCGCGCCGACCTCGTGGGCGCGGCGAGCGATCTCGGCGATCGGGTTCACGGTGCCCAGCATGTTCGAGACCCAGGTGACCGACACCACGCGGGTTCGCTCGGTGAGCAGATCGTCGATGGCGCTCAGGTCCAGCGACCCGTCGTCGGTCAGCCCGAACCAGCGAAGCGTGGCGCCGGTGCGCGAGGTCAACAGCTGCCAGGGCACGATGTTCGAGTGGTGCTCCATCTCGGTGATCACGACATCGTGCTCGGCGGTGACGCCGTAGGGCCCGGGCCAGGCCAGCGTGTGCGCGATCAGGTTGAGCGCCTCGGAGGCGTTCTTGGTGAACACGATCTCCGCGCGCGAGGGCGCGTTCACGAAGCGCGCGACCACGTCCCGGGCGTTCTCGAAGGCCTCCGACGACTCCGCGCCCAACTGGTGCATCGCACGCGCCACGTTGGCGTTGTGCCGCTCCAGGTGATCGACCATGGTGTCGATCACCACCTGCGGCTTCTGGGAGGTGTTGGCGCTGTCGAGGTAGATCAGCGGATGCCCGCCGGCCAGTTCACGGGCGAGGATCGGGAAGTCGGCGCGCAACAGTTCCAGGTCGGGCAGCAGGCCGGTCAGCACGGATCCTCCTCTCGTGGTCGGTGTGGCGGCGGTCGTCTCGCGGCCTTCTCAGCCGGCGACCGTGGCTCGGGTGTACTTGTCGTAGCCGCTGGCCTCGAGTTCCTCAGCGAGCCCGGCTCCGCCGCTCTCGGCGATCCGGCCGTCGACGAAGACGTGCACCACATCCGGGGCGATGTAGCGCAGGATCCGGGTGTAGTGGGTGATCAGCAGGACGCCCTTGTCGCCCGCCTCCTTGAACCGGTTGACGCCGGCGGACACCACCTTGAGGGCGTCGATGTCGAGACCCGAGTCGGTCTCGTCCAGCACCGCGAACTTCGGATCCAGCAGTTGTAGCTGGGCGATCTCGTGGCGCTTCTTCTCACCCCCGGAGAATCCCTCGTTGACGCTTCGCTGGGCAAACGAGGAATCGAGATCGGCATGATCCAGAGCGGTGCTGACCTCCTTGATCCAGGTCCGCAGCTTCGGCGCCTCGCCGTCCAGCGCGGTCTTGGCGGTGCGCAGGAAGTTCGCCACGGATACTCCCGGCACCTCGACGGGGTACTGCATGGCCAGGAACAGGCCGGCCCGGGCGCGCTCGTCGACGGTCATCTCCACGATGTCCTCGCCGTCGAGGAGCACCTGACCGGAGGTGACGGTGTACTTCGGGTGCCCGGCGACGGCGTAGGCCAGTGTCGACTTGCCCGAGCCGTTGGGGCCCATGATCGCGTGGGTCTCGCCGTCGCGAACGGTCAGGGTGACGCCCTTGAGGATCTCCTTGGGGCCGTCTTCGGTGTCGACCGACACGTGCAGGTCGATGACTTCCAGGGTGCTCATCGGTTCTCTCTCGTCTCTTGTGGTTCGTGGGTCGGACTAGCTGGGTTCGATGCCGTTCAGCGGGCGCGATGTGTCGACGTAGACCTCGCCGTCGCGTACGTCGACCGCGAAGGTGGCCACTGCCTCGGTCGCCGGGAAGACAGTCGGTTTCCCGGTGCGCAGGTCGAACGTCGAGCCGTGCAGCCAGCACTCGATCTGGCAGCTTCCGTCGGCGGCGATCACCTCGCCCTCGCTCAGGGCCACCGCCGCGTGCGAGCAGAGGTCCTGGATCGCGAAGAACTCGTCGCCGTCCCGTGCCACCGCCACGGTCAGCTCGCCGATCTCGACCGCGACGGCCCGGTCGCCGGGGACATCGGCGGTCAGGCAGGCACGTTCGTAGCTCATGCCGGCCCCGCCAGCACGGTCTTCGCCAGCTCCGCCTCGACGGTGCTCCGGAGTTTGTCCTCCAGTTCGGGCACGTCGATACGCCGGATCAGGTCGTTGAAGAACCCGTGCACGACCAGGCGGCGCGCCTCGGACTCGTCGATTCCTCGCGAGCGCAGATAGAACAGCTGGTTGTCGTCGAATCGGCCGGTCGCCGAGGCGTGGCCCGCGCCCTCGATCTCACCGGTCTCGATCTCGAGGTTCGGCACCGAGTCGGCCTGACAGCCGTCGGTCAACACCAGATTGCGGTTCTCCTCGTAGGTATCGATGCCTTCGGCCACCTTGCGGATCAGCACGTTCCCGATCCACACAGTGTGCGCGCCCTGTCCTTGCAACGCGCCTTTGTAGACCACGTTGCTCCGCGTCCTGGGAGCGGTGTGATCGACGAACAGCCGGTGCTCGAAGTGTTGACCCTCGTCGGCGAAGTACAGCCCGAGCAGCTCGGCGGCCGCTCCGGGCCCGGCGTACTCGACGGAGGTGTTCACCCGCACCAGGTCGCCCCCGAAGGTCACCGCGACGTGCTTGTACGACGCGTCGGATCCGATCCGGGCATGCTGGTGAGCGAGGTAGACGGCATCGTCGGCGAAGTCCTGCAGCGACACCAGAGTGAACGCCGCCTGGGCGCCGAGGCGGACCTCCACATTGACCGCGCGAGTGACGCTGCCGCGGTGGTCCAGCACCACCGTGGCCCGCGCGTGCCGCTCCACATCGATGAACAGGTGCCCGAACGACGCGGCGCCCGCGTCGTCGCCGTCGACGGTGAGCACCACCGGCTCGGCGACCTCCGCCTCGGCGGGGACCGTCACCACCATCGCGGTGTCGAACGACGCCCAGGCCTGCGCACTCACCCGGTCGCCGGGCGTGTACACGGTGCCCAGCCGCGGGTCGTCTCGACCCACCGAGTCGACCCGCACGGGCTCGGGCACCGACAGCTCGCCGCCGTGGGTGCCCCCCGGTGTGAACGAGCCGTCGTGCAGCCCGCGCAGGCGCTTGAGCGGCGTGAACCGCCAGATCTCCTCGCGACCGTTCGGCACCGGATGGTCGGCGAGGTCGAACGAGCCGGGCGGGTTCAGGTGTGATGCCACCTGATGGGACTCGACAGCACCCTGGACCGCCCCCGCGGAGATCTCCGCGAGAGGGGGCTGGGCCGGAGAATCGGTGAGCGTCATCAGCCGACGGCTCCTTCCATCTGCAACTCGATGAGCCGGTTCAGCTCCAGCGCGTACTCCATCGGCAACTCCTTCGCGATGGGCTCGACGAAGCCGCGGACGATCATCGCCATCGCCTCGTCCTGCTCCATGCCCCGGCTCATCAGATAGAACAACTGATCCTCGCTGACCTTGGAGACGCTCGCCTCGTGGCCCATCGATACGTCGTCCTCGCGGATGTCGACGTAAGGGTAGGTGTCCGAGCGGCTGATCTGGTCGACCAGGAGCGCGTCGCACAGCACGTTGGACTTCGACCCGTGCGCGCCCTCGTTGACCTGGATCAGGCCTCGGTACGAGGTCCGGCCGCCGCCGCGGGCCACCGACTTGGAGAGGATCGAGGACGAGGTATTCGGCGCGGCGTGCACCATCTTGGCTCCGGCGTCCTGGTGCTGGCCCTCGCCGGCGAACGCGATCGAGAGCGTCTCGCCCTTGGCGTGCTCCCCCATCAGGTAGACGGCGGGGTACTTCATGGTCACCTTGGACCCGATGTTGCCGTCGACCCACTCCATGGTGGCGCCGGCTTCGCACACCGCCCGTTTGGTGACGAGGTTGTAGACGTTGTTCGACCAGTTCTGGATGGTCGTGTACCGGCAGCGCCCGCCCTTCTTGACGATGATCTCCACCACCGCCGAGTGCAGCGAGTCCGACGAATAGATCGGGGCCGTACAACCCTCGACATAGTGCACGTAGGCGTCCTCGTCGACGATGATCAGCGTCCGCTCGAACTGGCCCATGTTCTCGGTGTTGATCCGGAAGTAGGCCTGCAGCGGGATCTCCACGTGCACTCCCGGCGGCACGTAGACGAACGATCCGCCGGACCACACGCTGGTGTTCAGCGCGGCGAACTTGTTGTCGCCGACCGGGATCACCGTGCCGAAGTACTCCTGGAAGATCTCCGGATGCTCCTTGAGGGCGGTGTCGGTGTCGAGGAAGAGCACCCCCTTCTCCTCCAGGTCCTCCCGGATCGAGTGATAGACCACCTCGGAGTTATGGACGACGACCCCCTCGGCGACGAAGTTGTGCGGCCCGTCCACCTCGACATCCCAGACGCCGACGATCTCGTCCTCCTCGATGCTGACGACTGGGGTGAAGCCGAGGTGTTCGGTGCAGTGGTCGGCGTACTTCGCATGGCTGCGGGCCGCCGTATAGGACTGGCCTCCCCGCCACCGGGCCGCCCGCTGCTCGATCCGCCGGGGATTGCGCAGTGGTAGCCGGCCGACATCTCCCTTGAGCGTCATCCGGAACGCGTGCATCGTGCGCCCCGAGTCGAGCGGATGTGTCGACGCAATCGGGTGCGCGGCGCTCGCGCCGAGGCCACACAACCGCGCGAGCTCGGCGATGTCGCTCAGCAACGGCTCGTTGACGCTGGTCACCCGAGTCGCGCCTTCGGTCGAGACGTAACCGTCCGCGTCGACGTATCCGGCCAGGAAGGCGAGCCGCTCGGCACCCGGCAGGGTGAATACCCATTCGGGCACCCGCTTGGTGTGCGCGGTTCCCCCCATCTGGATCCAGTAGATCCAATCGGTGAGCGCGGCCGAGTTCGCCACCACTCGGTCGTCGTCGGGGATCTTGGCCTCCACGCCGAACTGATCCCGGACGATCCGGACGATCTCCTGGCGTAGCTCCGCGTCGCGGGCGGGTGCGGCGAACTGAACGCGGTGGGTGCGACCGGAGTCCTGCACCGATCCGTCACCGAGGTAGTAGCCGAGGAGCCAGAGCAGATCGGCGGACGTCGGCATCGGCGGGATGGCCACCGCCCGCGATCGGTCGTGAATCGCCGGCAGGGTGAGTGGCCGGCCGAAGTCCGGTAGGTCACGAGCGACCGCGACCAAGTCTCCGACCTCCAGCTCGGCAACCGTCTTCCAGCGGCGGTGATAGCCGCCTCGGCGTACGCGCCCCTCGGGCACGACATGCTCCAGGACCAGGAACGGGTGATTGTCGCTCGCCCGCACCGTGCCTGCCCGTGTCTTGACGGCGTAGGTCTGCTTCGTCCCGGTCTCGGCGGCAGCCCGCACCGGCGAAACGACGAATTCACCGGACTCCTCGTCGAGACTGAAGACCCGGTCACCTGGCTCGATCTCCTTGACCGCGACGACCCCGCGGTTCGCCGTGTAGATCCGGGTGGCCGGATGCAGGCATTCGTACTGCGCCGCCACTCCGGCGACCAGTCGCTGCTTCTCCGCCTCGGGGATACCGAGCTTGTCGTAGGTGTTCTTGATGTCCTCGGGCAGGTCCTCCCAGGACTGCGCCTGCTTCTCGCTGGAGCGGACGAAGTACTTGATGTTGTCGAAGTCGATCCCGGACAGGTCCGCACCCCAGGTCGGCATCGGCTTGCGGCCGAACAACCGGAGACCCTTCAGTCGCAGGTCGAGCATCCAGTCCGGCTCGGACTTCTTGCCCGAGATGTCGCGGACGACTGCCTCGTTCAGGCCGCGCTGAGCTACGGCACCGGCATCGTCGGAGTCGCGCCAGCCGAAGTCGTACCGGCCGATTCCTTCCAGTCCGGGGTTGCGTTCGTCGATGGTGGTCATTGCGTAGCTCCATCTCGTTGGGCTGCCGTCGGGTTCGGACCCGGTGTCCGGGCGGTGGGAATACAGGTGGTGCAGACGCCATCGCCGTGCGCGATGGTGGCCAACCGTTGCACGTGGGTGCCGAGAACTCGGCCGATGGCCTCCGTCTCGGCCTCGCAGAGCTGAGGAAACTCATGGGCGACATGGGAGACCGGGCAGTGCTGTTGACACAACTGCTCGACACCGGCCATCGGCAGGTCGCGCACGCTGGCGGCGTACCCCTCTTCGTTGAAGACCCGGGCCAACGCCTCGGCCGGATTCAGGCTCGGGTCCTCCGACATCACCCGGGCGTAGTCCAGCTCGATGAAGGCGACCCGGCGGCGGGCGAATTCGAGCACGGCCTCCTCGCCCTGCGTCTCGGCCAGGAAGCGCAGCGCCTGCGCGGCCAGGTCGTCGTACTGCTGATCGAACCGGTCCCGCCCCGCGTCGGTGACGACGAACGCCTTCGCCGGACGTCCTCGCCCCCGCGAGCTCGGTCGCCGGGCGGCGATGGTCAATGCCCCCTCGGACAACAGGTGACCGAGATGGCGACGGACCGCGGCGGGCGTGAGCTCGAGCCGCTGAGCAAGCTCCGCGGCCGTCGAGGCGCCGTTCTCCAGGATCGACCGAGCGACCCGGGCACGGGTGCTCGCGTCGAATTCCACAACGCAATTGTTACGTTATTCGGCGTGGCCCTTCAAGTAAGGCTGGCCTAAGACGGCGGCGCCCGACGCCGAACCTAGAATCGCATGGTGGGCGTGGCTGTCGCGGTACGGGACCTGACCGTCCGCTACGGCGCCAAGCTCGCGCTCGACTCCCTGTCCCTGGTGATCCCGGCGGCCTCGATCACCGTCCTCCTCGGACCGAACGGCGCCGGGAAGTCCACCCTGCTGGAGGTGTGCGAAGGACTTCGCCGACCCACTCGTGGCACGGTGCGCGTGCTGGGCCTCGACCCCGGAGCGGACTCCGTCGACCTGCTTCCCCGGCTCGGTGTGCAGTTGCAGAGCGGCGGTGTCTGGGCAGCGGCCCGAGCCGAGGAGATGCTGCGTCACCTCGCCGCGCTGCACGCGAACCCGCTGCCGGTCGAGTTCCTGGTGGACGCGCTCGGGTTGGACTCCTGCGGCCGGACGCCCTACCGCCGGCTGTCCGGCGGACAGCAGCAGCGCCTCGGCCTGGCGATGGCACTCGTCGGCCGCCCCGAGGTGGTCGTCCTGGACGAGCCGACGGCGGGGATGGACGCCCACATTCGGCTCGGCACCTGGGACCTGTTGCGCGCCCTGAGGGACGACGGCGTGACCGTCATCGTGACGACCCACCACCTGGATGAAGCCGAGCGTCTCGCCGACCTGGTACACATCCTCGACCGGGGCAGGCTGGTCGGGTCCGGCTCGCCTGCTGAGTTGCGAGCGTCTGGCGAATCCCTGGAACAGCTGTTCCTGCGACTGACGCGGCCACGACCGGGTGTCGCGTGAGCGGCACCTACTCCCCCGCTCCCGGCGCGGCACCGCTGGCACAGCGAATTCGCGCCCAGGCCGCGATGGAGACCCGGCTGTTGCTGCGCAACGGCGAGCAGGTGCTGCTCACGCTCGTCATTCCGGTCGTGACGCTGATCGGCGCGTCGCTCGCGGCCCAGCGCTTCGGGCTCGGCGGCCGGGAGGCAACCGCGATGCTGACCGCCGGCGTGCTCAGCCTGGCGATCATGTCGTCCGCCTTCACCTCGATCGCGATCGCCACCGGTTTCGAACGCCGCGCGGGCCTGTTGCGCCGGCTCGCGGTCTCGCCGCTCGGCAGGCCCGCGCTGCTGCTCGGCAAAGTCGGCGCGATCCTGGTGGTGGAGGCCATCCAGCTCGCGGTCCTGGTCGCGGTGGGCGCGCTCCTCGGCCTCCGGCCGGGCATCGCGGCTCTCGGACTGCTGATTCCGCTCGTCCTGCTCGGCACGATGGCGTTCGCCGGTCTCGGGCTCGCCCTGGCCGGCGCGTTCCGGGCCGAGGCCACCTTGGCCATCGCCAACGCGGTCAACATCGGGCTGATGGCCGCCGGCGCCACCGTTCTTCCGCGATCGGCGTACGGCGACGCGGAAGCGTGGCTGCGGTGGCTGCCGTCCGCGGCCCTGGGCGATTCGATGCGCGCCGCGCTGGTCGACGGGCACCTGGCGATTGGACCGGTGTCGATCCTCCTCGGCTGGGTGATCCTCGGCTACGCGGCGGCCACCCGGTGGTTCCGATGGGACTGAGGTTCTGGGCCTGGGCGAATCTGATCGCCAACATCGGGATCATCGTCACCGGCGGGGCGGTCCGGTTGACCGGATCGGGTCTTGGCTGCCCCGACTGGCCGCGATGCACCGACTCGTCGTACACCCCGCGACCGGAACTCGGGCTGCACGGCACGATCGAGTTCGGGAACCGGATGCTGACCTTCGTCCTGGTCGCGATCGCGATCGGGTGCTGGCTGGCCGCCCTCGCGCACCGCCGGGCGCGCCGGGAGCCGGCGCCCTTGCGGCTCGCCACCCTGGTAGCGCTCGGAGTACCCACGCAAGCGCTGATCGGCGGTCTCTCGGTGCTGACCGATCTCAATCCATGGGTGGTCTCGCTGCACCTGATGGTGTCCCTCGCCATGGTCTCGATCTGCGTGGTACTGGTCGCGCGCGTCTCCGCCACCGACGCGATCGCGGAAACCCCCCGTGCCCCACAGACCCCGGGGACGCGACGGCTGACCTGGACGGTCTACGCCGTGATGTGGGTCGCGCTCTACCTGGGCACCGTGGTCACCGGCAGCGGACCCCATGCCGGCGACGCCGACGCGCCTCGCAATGGACTGGACCCGGCGGACGTCGTGCACGTGCATGCCTGGACGGTGTATCTCCTGCTGGCGCTGACGATCGCGCTCGCCGCGCTGAGCCACCGCACTGCCTCGGCCGGGCTCGCGGAGCACGTGCGGTGGCTGCTGGCGCTGCAAGCGCTCCAAGCACTCGTCGGCATCGCCCAGTCCCGGCTCGGGCTCCCCGAGGGACTCGTCGCCCTCCACCTGCTCGGCGCGGCGCTGACCGTGGCCGCCGGAACGCGGGTGGTTCTCGGCCCGCGCACCGAAGGGTCGATCTCAAGGATGGCAACGGACGAGGAACGACGACGGAGTGCCTGAACCCCCGTTGACAGGCACCCCGTCGTCTGTCCAGTAAGACGCTGTCTGGCCGCCGGAGGTTGCTCCCGTTATCAAAACGTTACCTCCGCCGACCCGGCGCTTATCTGGCCAGATCGCACGGCGTGTCGAAGGATAACTGCCGGGTGGGCGCGACTCAATCGCTTCAGGTCGCTTCAGCGGAAGAAGGGATCCAGCGCGACGGCGACAAACAGCAGCGCCAGGTAGACGTTCGAGAAATGGAACAGCCGCATCGGCGCTATCACGGCAAGCTCGTCGGCCATCCGGGCCCGCTGCCACATCCGATGGGCCTCGAGCAGGAGCGCCGCACCCAGGCCGGCCGCCCAGACCGGGTACACCACGCTGGTGTCGGCCACCGGCCAGAACGCCAGCGAGGTCGCCACGGTGGCCCAGGAGTACACCACGATCTGCCGTCCGACCACCGGTCCCGGCGCGACCGCCGGCAGCATCGGCACGTCGACCTGCGCGTAGTCCTCGCGATAGCGCAGCGCCAGGGCCCAGGTGTGTGGCGGCGTCCAGAAGAACACCACCAGGAACAACACCACCGGGGGCCAGGCCAGTTCGCCGGTGACGGCCGTCCACCCGATCATCGCCGGGAAACATCCGGCCAGGCCGCCCCAGACGATGTTCTGGGTCGTCCGGCGCTTGAGCCAGACCGTGTAGACGATCAGGTAGAACGCCTCCGCCGCGAGCGCGAGGAACGCCGACAAGACGTTCACCCAGATCGCCAGCACGACAGTGGCGAGGAGGCCCAAGGCGACGCCGAAGAGCAGCGCCGCTCGGGGCGACACGAAGTGCCGCGGGAGCGGCCGGCGCCGGGTACGCCGCATCTGCTCGTCGATGTCGCGGTCGTAGACGCAGTTCAGCGCGCTCGCCGAGCCGGCCGACAGCGCGCCTCCGACGACGGTCGCCAGGACGAGCCACCCGGGCGGGATCCCACCGGCGGCGAAGAACATCACCGGCACGGTCGTCAACAACAGGAGTTCGATCACCCGCGGCTTGGTCAGCGCCAGATACGCCGCCAGCACATCTCGCCGCCTCACCCGGCCGACGGTTGCCGCGACCATCGCCGGAGGCGCCTCGTGGTCGAGGTTGGTCACAGAAGTCCTCAATCGGGATCGTTGTCGGGCGCCGCCATGCTATCGCCCGACCGATCCATGCGCCGCAGTGACCCGGACCGCAGCAGCGCCGCCCCCACCACCGCCTCGCAGATGCCGATCGCGGTCAGCATGATCCCCATGCCCACCCCGACGCCACCCCACTTCAGCCCGGCGCGATCGAGAACTCCGAGGACCGCGCTCGCCACCGACCCATCGTCACCGAAGACGTGATCCGCGAGCAGCCCGCCCGCCGCGACCGCGATCGGGTACGGACCCTGACCGAGCAACCGACGGGCACCGAAGACCCGCCCCTGTCGTTCTCGTGGCACATGCTCCTGCCAGATCGCCAGCAGCGGCGCGTTGCTCCCCTGCACGCCCATGCCACGGACGAGCGACGCGGCACCCCACAACGCGATGTTGTCGGTCGAGCCCAGCAGCGAACGTCCCACGAGTCCGGCCGCGAGGAGACTCCCGCCGATCAGTCGATGCCGGGAGATGGACGAACCGATCGCGGCGACCGCGGCACCGCCGAGCAGCGTCCCGACAACGCTCGCGGTGTTCACCGCGGCCAGGGCCGCCGGAGACTCGCCGGAGCGGGCGAGGACGTAGGCGATCAGGACGGCCGCTCCCAGACCGTTGAAGAGATTGAAGGTCGAGAAGAGCAGCTGAACCCGGAGATAGTCTCGGTTCCCGACGATGAAGCCGATACCCTTGAGCGCCCCATGGAACGGGCCGCGCAGAGCCTGGCGGTCCACCCGGTGCGGAGTCCAGGCGACAAACGCTGTGAGTGTTGGAGGTGGCTGGTCTGGGACTGGCTGCCTCAGGATGGGCGCTGGTCGTCTCGCACTGGATGTGACCCAACAAACGCCTGGCCCCTCAAGGGTGCCTTGGTGTGGATCTGTCCGTTTGGTGCGTGG
>JBOFLE010000219.1:0-18582 GCA_051657705.1 Nocardioides sp.
CCCGAACGTGACAGGTCGGCAAAGCCGTGCACGATCGACCACACCAACGTGGCCACCGAGTGGGCGTCACCGACAACTCGGCCGGCTGCGATCAACCGCCCGGACAGGTCGATGATCACGGCGAAGGTATCCGCCGAAGTCGCGATGAGTTCGGGATCGTTGCGGTCCTGTAGGTCCTCCTCCCACATCACGGCGAACCACGCTGACTCTTCCCGGGCGAAGGAGAGGTATGCCCTGCCTGCGGCCACGAGCCGGTCGAGCACGTCCTCGGCGAGCAGATCCGCAGACGATGGCTCGCCGACAGCGTCCCGCAACCGCGGCAGCAGACGCCGGTGGGCCTCGGTGGCCACGGCAGTGAAGAGCGCGCGCTTGTCTCGAAAGTGGTTCTTCGGCGCCGAGTGACTGACTCCAAGCTGCCGGGCCAGGTCGCGCATGCTGACCTGCCCAGGCCCGAAGTCGGCAGCGGCACGAGCCGCCGCCGCCACGAGGTCGGAGCGTAGGTCGCCGTCGTAGTAGGTGCGGTTGCGCGGGGCGGGCGACGTGCTCATGACGGTCAATCTAGCACGGAGATTGACAGTGGCAATCTTGAGGGATACCTTCAGATTGTCATTGCCAATCTGAATGGGAGATCACCATGACCACGAACGCCCAGACTGAGACCGGTGTCGAAACGAGCACCAACCCCGCTTCATCGATCAGTCGAATGCCGTCCGACATGCTGGCCGTGCGTCGCGTTCTCGCCGATGCATTTGCCTCCGACCCGTGGGCGCACCACGTGCTCGGCGCACCCGGGTCTCAGCGCCCGCGTGCGCTCGCGGCGGTCATGCGTATGCCGGTCTTCCTGGCTCAGCGTCGCGGCGGGCTGTTGATCAGAAACGACGACTCGGGACGGGTCGGCGCGGTCTCCACGTGGGTTCCGGCACGCGACCGCGCCATCCGGACAGCCGACGTCGTCCGGGCACGAGCGTTGGGCGTGCCCTTCACGGCCGGCGTCTCGACCATGGGCCGCCTGACCCGCGACCAGCGAGACATCGACGCTGTACTCGAAGAACACCTGCGCTCGAGCGACGCCTACCTGTGGGTCCTCGGGGCCCGGCGTGACCTGCACGGGCGTGGACTGGGGCGGGCGGTTGTCGAAGCGACCTGCAACGATGCTCGCCGCCGCGGCTTCGATCGCGTCGTGCTCAACACCGACAACCCGGCCAACGTCGCCATGTACGAGCGTTTGGGATTCCAGCTGCTCGGAACGGCACCGCGCCCATCGGCCCTGACCGTCCACGTCCTCGCTCGCGAGGTGATTGTGCGGTAGCGACTGCCTCGACGGTGAGGCGGCGCCGTTGGGGAGCGTACTCGGTGTGCCGCGACCGCCCGCGGCGCACCGGGAGCGTCGTGGGCCACCCACGCCGCCCACTCCCAACACGCATAGGGCATGCCCGACCCGTCCTTTGGTAGCCGCTGACCCGTCCTTTGATAGCGGCCCGCCGGTCGCTCGGAGGTGGCGACGATGTCGGGACCGGTCACTCCGTCGACCGACCGCCGATGCCCCGGTCGAGCGAACGCATCGCGCTCCGCATGACGTGCTCGATCTCGGCGGACAGCGCCGACACGAACGCGGGCGTCTCGAGCACGATCGTCACGATGCCGTGCATCATCGCCCAGGCGGCGAGGGACAGCTCCTCGGCGGCACCGGCGCTCAGACGACCGGCGCGCTGAAGTTCGGCGATCCGTTCGGTGAGCCGGGCCTGCACGCCTCGACCCGCCTCCTTCAGCGGATCGGGCATGCCCTCGGGCATGCACAACTCGCGGCGGAACATGAATCGGAACTCGGCGGGCGCGGCCGCCGCGAAGTGGAGGTAGGCGACCCCCAACTCCTCGAGCCCCGGGTCGCCGTCCTCGATCAGTCGGCGCAGCACCCCGGCGAGGTCCTCGAAGGCGCGAACTCCGAGGGCGCGGAGGACGTCGTCCTTGTCAGTGAAGTGCTTGTAGGCGGCGGCGTGGGACACGCCGGCCTCGCGCGCCGCCGCACGGAGGGTCAACGAATCGGGTCCGGATTCACGTGCGATGCGCCGCGCGGCGTCGATGAGAGCGTTCCGAAGGTCGCCGTGGTGGTACGGCGCACGCCGGACGGGGGCCGCTCCCGGCTCCGCGGCGGTCGGGGTGAGCACCGCGTCCGCTGCCTCCACGGCTACTCCTCCCGCCTCGTTGCCCGTCGTTGACATCCGCGCCAGCTTTCCCTATGTTACCAACGGCAACTAAGTTACCAATGGCAACATGTCGGATTCCCTCTACCTGGAGCAGCCCGATGACATCCAAGACTATTCCGGACGCACCCTCACCATCGAGAACCGCACTTCTCTGCGCGGCGGTCGCCGCCCTCGTATTCGCATTCCTGCTGTTCGTCCCGCTCGGCGTCCTCGGGACCGCGATCGGCTGGCCCGCCAGCCTCGACGACCCGGCGGCCGTGGTCATGCCGCGCCTCGTCGAGCACGAGGCGGCCGTGCGGCTGGGGTACCTCGCCTATCTGTTGTACAGCATCCTGTTCCTCCCGCTCGTCATCCTGGTCTCCCGTGCCCTGGGCGACAGTTGGCTCGGCCGTGCCGCGATCGCCTTCGCGGCCCTGTCGGCCCTGGCCCGGGCCATCGGAATCCTGCGTTGGCTGACCGTACTGCCGGCCCTCGCCGCCGCGAATGCCGCGGAACCCGACCCGACGATCGCCGTCGTCTTCGACGCCGTGGATGCCTACGGCGGAGCGATCGGGGAGTTGTTGGGGGTCAGCGCGTTCGCGGCCGGCGCCATCGGCATGCTTTCCGTGGGGATGCTCCGTGGCACGGTGTTGCCGCGGTGGCTCGGAGTAGGCGGTCTCGCCGTCGCGGTGGGGTTGCTGGTGCCGTGGATCGAGATCACCGGTGCCGATCTCGGTGCGGTGCTGACGGTGACCACGTCATTCGTGCAGATCTGGTTCCTCGCGCTCGGGGTCACCCTGCTCGCGACCGCCCGTCGGGTCGGCTAGTCGTGCACGTCGTCGTGGGAAGCGGGCCGTTGGGCACCGCCGTCGCGCGGAGCCTGCTCGAGCGTGGCGAACAGGTAAGGCAGGTGTCTCGCACCGGGCGGACGGTGGTGGCCGGGGCGGAGGCGAGGGCAGCCGACATCCGCGACACCGCCGCGTTTCGATCTGCCCTGCTCGGAGCCGCGGTCGTCTACCAGTGCGCCGCACCGGCCTATACCGCCTGGACGCGCGAGTTCCCCGACCTGCAAACGTCGGTGGTCGATGCCGCGGCCGCTGCCGGCGCCGATCTCGTCATCGGGGACAACCTCTACATGTACGGACCGCCGGGTGACGCGCCGATCTCCGAGGGCCGGGCCGAGCATCCGACGACTCGGAAGGGCCGCCTCCGCCGAGAGATGGCCGCCGCCGCGCTCGCCGCGCACCATGAAGGGCGGCTGCGGGTCGCGCTGTCGCGTCCCTCCGACTATCTCGGACCCGGCTACGACCAGAGCGGGCTCGCGGTCTTCCGTGCGGCGTTGGAGGGGCGCACCATGGGCTTCTACGGTCGCGCCGACATGCCGCATTCCTTCAGCTACGTGCCGGATGCCGGGGCCGCGATGGCGGCGCTGGGTACGACGGGGGACGGGTGGGGCCGCATCTGGATCCCTCCGGTGTTGCCGGCGATGACTCAGGCCGAACTGGCCGAACGGGTCTGGCGCGCCGCGGGGGGCGTCGGCCGCCCGCGCGCTCGCTATACGGGTCGCGGCGCCGTTCGCCTCGCGGGACTCGTCTCGCCGCTCGCTCGCGAGTTCGCGGAGATGATGTACGGCGTCGAGGCGCCCTACATCGTCGACTCGTCCCGCTTCGAGCGGGAGTTCGGGTTCGTGGCCACCCCGGTCGACGAGGTCGTCCGCGAGACCCTGGAGTGGTACCGGGAGCGGTGAGCGGGAGCGGCGGTGGGGACGGGTCAGCGGGTGTAGCCGGCGACGCACCGATCGAAGGGGTCGTCGCTCCGCAGCGGATTGTTGACCTTGCCCTCCCTGGCGCACTGGGCCGCGGCTTCGGCCGGGGACAGTCGGGTCCCTCGGGGCGGCGCGGAGACCTCCGGCAACGACGGCCGGTTCGGGTCACCGGACCCGGACTTCGGCGGCCTGGGTTTGCCGGGCCTGCCTCCCGGTCGGCCCGGCGCGGCGCCCGGCGGGCCGGGCGGGGTAGCGGCCGGCGCGTTCGGCCGGTTCGGTGCCGGGAGTGCCGCCACGGTCTCACCCGTCGAGTTCTGGTAGTCCGCCATGATCTTCAGGACCAGTGAGACATAGGCCGTGCTGCGGTTGTAGCGGAAGACCGCCTCCCGCTGCCCCGTCGTCGTGGAGAGGTCATGGGACCCGGCACACAGGTAGACCGCGGCGGCCAACGCGGCGTCGTCGAGGTCTTGCGGATCCCGCAACCCGTCGTCGTCACCGTCCACGCCGACCGCGGCCCAGGTGGCCGGAATGAACTGCATCGGACCAACCGCGCGATCCCACTCCGAGTCGCCGTCGATCCTGCCGTCGTCGCTGTCCGGGACCTGAGTACCCCGCTCGCCGTCGAGTTGGATGCCGATGATCGGCGGAGTCACGGTGCCGTCCGCGTCGATCGTGCTCTCGCCGAATCGACCGTGATCGGACTCCACCCGGCCGATGGCCGCGAGCAGTTCCCAGGCCAGCTTGCAGTCCGGATCCGCGGCGTTGATCACCGTCGCCGCCCGCTGGTAGGCAGCTAGGGCCGGTCCCGGGATTCCGAGATCGGCCGCCGTGCCGTCCGGTCCGCCGTCGGCCTCATCGACGCCACCCGCCGAGCCGCCGGAGTCGCCGGAGCCGGCCACCACCACGCCCGGCGGCAACCCGTCGGCGCCGGAACGGCTGACGCTCGCCGGCGACGACATCTCGGAGGCCGGCACGACCGAGCCGTCCGGCAGGACCCCGCGCACTCCTTCGAGGCCGGTGCCCGTGAAGCCGCCGAACGCGAGCACCGTGGAAAGCGGCGCGAACAAGAGCGCGATCACGGCCACATGGCCGAGTGGTACCCGCAGTCTCATCGCGCTTCCCGGTCTCGCAGTCGGTTCTGGTGTCGTCCCCTGTGGTCGGGCCCCGTAGTCGGATTCGGTGGTCTGGGCGGGCCGTCCGGCGGACCGTCGTGGTACTCGACCACCAGGTATTCGACGCCGTACCAGGCCGGGCCTGACGCGAAACAAGCGGGCGAGTGTGGTTGGTGTTCTCGCTTCACCAGGGTACCTCCGGCGTGAAGTGCCCGCCCTCGAGATGGCGGGATCCGGCCCCGATCACGGCTCGGTCCCCCCGTGTGGTCGCGCTCACCGGGCGTCGGAGACAATGGCCGGGTGCCCTCACCGACAGCGGTCCCGGAGAAGCCCGGCCTGGAGGGAGCAGGCCCGCAACGAGGGGCCGAGAGCGGTGGCACAGCGGCCGAGTCGCGGGCCTGGTTCGCCCGAGCCGAGGCCGTGACCCCGGGTGGCGTGAACTCTCCGGTCCGTGCCTTCCACGCGGTCGGCGGCACGCCGAGATTCATGCGGTCGGCTCAGGGGGCCTGGCTGACCGATGTCGACGGCAATCGCTACGTCGACCTGATCTGCTCCTGGGGCCCGATGCTGCTCGGGCACGCTCACCCCGGGATCCAGGACGCGGTGGCCGCAGCCGTCGCCCGCGGCACGTCGTACGGCGCCCCCACCGAGCCGGAGGTCGAACTGGCCGAGGAGATCGTGGCGCGGACACCGGTTGACTTGATCCGCTTCACCTCGTCGGGCACCGAGGCCACGATGTCGGCGATCCGGCTGGCCCGGGGCTTCACCGGGCGTGACCTGGTGGTGAAGTTCGCGGGCTGCTACCACGGGCACGTCGACTCGCTGCTCGCCTCGGCAGGCTCCGGGCTCGCGACGCTGAGCGTGCCGGGCACGCCCGGGGTGCCGGAGTCCTCCGCCGCCCTCACCGTCGTGCTGCCCTACAACGACCGGGCCGCGGTCGACGCGGCGTTCTCGGCGTACGGCGACCGGATCGCCGCGCTGATCACCGAGGCCGCGCCCGGCAACATGGGAGTGGTGCCACCCGCCCCGGGCTTCAACGCGTTCCTCGCGTCGACCTGTCGGGACAACGGAGCGATGTTCATCTCCGACGAGGTGATGACCGGGTTCCGGGTCTCGCGGACGGGTCAGTGGGGGCTGGACGGCGCGCTCGAAGGCTGGTGCCCGGACCTGATGACGTTCGGCAAGGTGATGGGTGGCGGCTTTCCGGCCGCCGCCTTCGGCGGGCGCGCCGACGTGATGGCCCGGCTCGCGCCGGTCGGCCCGGTCTACCAGGCCGGCACCCTCTCGGGAAACCCGGTCGCCACCACGGCCGGACTGGCGACGCTGCGGCTGGCCACGCCCGAGGTGTACTCGCGGCTGACGGTAGCCGCCGATCGGATCAAGTCCGCGGTGGCCGAGGCGCTCGCCGCGGTCGGGGTCGCCCACGTGGTCGCCAGTGCCGGGACGATGTTCTCGGTGTTCTTCACCGACGGACCGGTCACCGACTTCGAGTCGGCCTCGCGCACCGACACCGCCGCCTACGCCGCGTTCTTCCACGCCCTGTTGGACGCCGGGGTCTACCTGCCCCCGTCGGCATACGAAGCCTGGTTCGTCTCGGCCGCCCACGACGACGAGGCGGTCGAGACCGTACTGTCCGCGTTGCCCGCCGCGGCCCGGGCCGCGGCACGCGCTCAGGAGTCCGGTCGATGAGTCCCTCTCCGGCGCGAACCACGGTGCACGTCGTCCGGCACGGGGAGGTGGACAACCCCGAAGGGGTGCTCTACGGCCGCAGCCCGGGCTTTCATCTGTCGCCGCTCGGCAGGCGGATGGCCGAGCGCGTGGCCGAACACCTGGCCACGCGACAGGTCGTTCTGGTCACGGCCTCGCCGCTGGAGCGGGCCCAGGAGACCGCGCTGCCGATCGCCACGGCGCACCAGGCCGAGACCGGCACGGATCCCCGGTTGATCGAGTCGGAGAACTCCTTCGCGGGCCGGGCGTTCGGTCCCGGCGATCACCCGCTGCGCGACCCTGCCTCCTGGCGGTTGCTGTGGAACCCCTTCCGACCCTCCTGGGGAGAGCCGTACGCCGAGATCGCGGAGCGGATGCGGGCCGCGATCTGGGCGGCCCGGGACGCGGCGCGAGGCGCCGAAGCGGTCCTGGTCTCCCACCAACTGCCGATCTGGATCGCCCGGCTCTCCGCCGAGGGCCGGTCGTTCCTGCACGATCCGCGCCGCCGGGAATGCACGCTCGCCTCGATCACCTCGTTCCACTTCGTCGGTCCCCGGTTGATCCGGGTCGGCTACGAGGAGCCCGCTCTCGGACTGATCCCCGAGCGGGACCGGGAGGCTCCGTTCTCGGCGGGCGGGGCGCCCGAGGAGCACCGGCCCTGAGATGAGACTCGTCACCGGATTGCTTTCCGCGCTCCTGCTCGCTCCGCTCGCCGGGTGCACGGCGACCGAGGGCTCGGGCGACAAGAACTATGTCTCCGGCGACGGACGGGTCGCCGTGGTCCCGGCAGCGGAGCGGGGCGCGCCGGTCGAGCTGTCCGGCCAGGGGATCGACGAGAAGCCGCTCTCGCTGGACGACTACCGGGGAAAGCCCACGGTGGTGGTCGTCTGGTGGTCCGGGTGCGGGCCCTGCATCGAGGAGGCCCCGGAGATCGTGGCAGCGGCCGCCGAACTGGGCACGCGCGCGAACTTCGTGGGGATCAACATCCGGGATCGCGGCCTGGCCAACCCCATGGCCTTCGTGAAGGCCTACCAGATCCCCTATCGCAGCTTCTACGCGCCGGGTGGCAGCGAACTGCTCGCCTTCGACCGGGCGATCGGGCCGACGACGGTGCCGGCCTTCGTGATCCTGGATGCCGGCGGCCGGATCGCGGGCCGGATCGTCGGTGAGATAGGCACGAGTTCGACATTGGTGGGCGTGGTCGAAGACGTGCTGGAACCGGCAGAGGGCGGGGACTCGGATGGGTGAGTGGTTCGAGGCCACCGCGTTCTCCGGCTCGTTGGCCCTGGCGATCCCGGTGGCCGTGATCGCCGGGCTGGTGTCGTTCTTCTCACCATGCGTGATCCCACTGCTGCCCGGATACCTGTCCTATGCCACCGGCCTCTCGGCGGCCGAACTGGCCGATGCGCCAGGGGCCCGTCGTTCCCGCATGCTGCTCGGCTCGGCGTTGTTCGTGCTCGGCTTCGGGGCGGTGTTCGTCGCCTACGGCGCGCTGTTCGGCACGGTCGGCGACTGGCTGGTGCTCTGGCGGCGGGAGGTGAGCCTGGTGCTGGGCGCGCTGACGATCGTGCTGGGGTTGGTGTTCGCGGGTGCTCTGCCCCGGCTGCCGTGGCTGAACCGCGACCTCCGGATCCACCGGGTGCCGGCGGTCGGCCTGGCGGCGGCGCCGCTGCTCGGCATCCTGTTCGGGCTCGGCTGGACGCCGTGCGTCGGGCCGACCCTGGGTGCCATCGTGGCGTTGGCCACCTCGGACTCCCAAGCGAGCGCCGCCCGGGGCGCGCTGTTGTCGGCATGGTACGTCGCGGGGCTCGGCCTGCCCTTCGTGATCGCGGGCCTGGCCTATGCCCGGGCGATGCGTGCGGTGGGGTTCCTGCGGCGGCATCAGCGGTGGGTCTCCCGCGCCGGCGGACTGCTGCTGGTCACGGTCGGCCTGCTCCTGGTGACCGGCTGGTGGGACATCGCCACCGCCTGGCTCCAGGTACGGATGGTCGGCACCTTCGAGACGAGCCTGTGATGACCGCCACCGAATCTCCCGTCGAGCCGCCCGGCCCCGAGCGGACGGGTCGCGAGCGAGCACCGGATCGGCGTTCCGGCGAGCTGACCGTGACCGAGACGCTGCGCTGGGCCTGGCGCCAGCTCACCTCGATGCGGACGGCGCTGTTGCTGCTCCTGTTGCTCGCGCTCGCGGCGGTTCCGGGGTCGATCGTCCCGCAGCGCGACGTGGACTCGTTGCGGACCTCGCGCTGGCAGGCGGAGCATCCCGAGTTGACTCCGGTCTTCGAGCGACTGCAGCTGTTCTCGGTCTATGACTCCGTGTGGTTCTCGGCGATCTACCTGCTGTTGATGGCCTCGCTGATCGGCTGCATCGTCCCGCGCTGCGCCGCCTACTGGCGGGCCATGCGCAGGCCGCCGCCGCCGGCGCCCCGGCACCTCGACAGGCTGCCGGGCCATACGTCGTACCTCGTCGACGACGATCCGGAGCGTGCGTCCGGCACTATGCAGGACGGAGTGCAGGACGGAGTGCACGACCGGGTGCACGACCGGGTGCACGACGCGGCCGGGACGGTTCTCCGGTCGCGCGGGTACCGCGTGGTCACCCTCGGGGGTCCCGCCTCTGACGGTGGGCCGGGAGAGGCGGTGTGCGCGGAGCGCGGCTATCTCCGAGAGGCCGGCAATCTGCTGTTCCACGCCTCGACGCTGCTGGTCCTGGTGGGCTTCGCGATCGGCGCGCTGTTCGGCTACAAGGGCGGCGCGATCGTGCTGGTCGGGAGCGACGGGTTCGCGAACAACCTCACTCAGTACGACGACTTCGCGCCGGGCAGCCTCTTCGATCCGGACGTCATGGAGGACTTCTCCTTCGGGATCGACGAGTTCGACGTCGAGTGGATCGAGCGTGGCAAGGGCCAGGGGATGGCCAGGAAGTTCGTCTCCTCGCTGCGGTACCGGGAACGACCCGGGGGACCGGAGAAGCGATACGACCTGCGGGTGAACCATCCGTTGAAGATCGGTGGTACCGAGATCTTCCTGATCGGTCACGGCTATGCGCCGCTGATCACGGTCCGCGACGGCAACGGCGATGTCGCCTACTCCGAGCCGGTGATCTTCCTGCCGGAAGGCCCCGATCTCCTGTCCTACGGCGTGGTGAAGGCGCATACCGCCGAGCCGGAGCAGATCGGCCTCGAAGGGTTGTTCTTCCCGACCTATCTCAAGGTGGACGGCGAGCCGATCAACGTGATGGGTGACGACCGCAACCCGACCCTGTCGATGACGGTCTACACCGGGGACCTCGGACTGTCCGACGGGAGTCCGCAGTCGGTCTACGTGCTCGACAAGTCGCGAGCCACCGTGGTCCGCAAGCGTGACGGGAAGCCCTTCCGAGTCGACTTGCAGCCCGGGCAGGGCATCACGCTGCCGGATGGCATGGGTTCGGTCAGCTTCGACGGTGTCGTGGAGTGGAACCGGGTCCAGATCAGCCGCACGCCCGGGATCTGGCTCGCCCTGGGTGGCGTGGTCCTGGCCTTGCTGGGGCTGCTCGGCTCGCTGTTCATCCGGCCGCGCCGGGTTTGGATCCGGGCGTCCCCCAACGCGGCCGGAGGCGGCATGCTCGTGGAGATCGCCGGGCTGGACCGATCCGGGAACGGCGATCTGCCCGGCGAACTGGCCGCGATCGAGGCGGAGCTGAGGCAGTCACAGCCGGCCCCACCCGAACACACCCGGCCGGGCGCGTCGTCCCGGCCTACTGGCTCCGATCAGGAGGATCGATGACCGACCTGCAATGGGAAACCCTGAGCAACCAGGCTGTGGCCGGCTCCGGGGTGCTCTACTTCCTGGCGCTGCTCGCCTACCTGGCGCACTGGAGTTCTCGCCGGGTCGCCCCGGTGCCGGAATCCGTCCCAGAACTTGTCACGGTGGGTGCGAGCTCCGCCACCGGCGCCGTGGAGGCGACAGCGGGGGACACGTCGTACCGTGCGGACCTCACCGGCCGGCTGGGCCTGCTGCTGCTGGGCGGCGCGACGGCGGTGCACGCGGTAGCGCTGGTCGCGCGAGGGCTGGCCGCCGATCCTGACCGGGTGCCCTGGGGAAACATGTACGAGTTCACCCTCGCCGGCACGTTCTTCGTCTCGTTGATCTACCTGCTCGGGCGCCGCCGGCTCGGCCTGGACTGGCTGGCGCCGCTGGTGGTTGCCTTCGTGCTCGCCGTCGAGATGGCCGCGGTGGTCTGGCTCTACGCTCCGGTCACGCCGCTGACGGAGGCGCTGAACTCCCCGTGGCTGGTCATCCATGTGGTCTCCGCGGTGATCGCCACCGGCGCCTTCTCGCTCGGCGGGCTGGTCTCGGTGCTGTACGTGCTCAAGGAACTGCGTCCGAGCAGCGGCCCCGAGGCGCGCGGATATCTCGCCCGGGTGCCGGATCTTGCCAAGCTCGACCTCGCGTCGTACCGGTTGCATGCCTTCGGCTTCCCGATGTGGACCTTCGGTGTCTTGATCAGCGGTCCGATCTGGGCGCACCAGGCCTGGAGCTCCTACTGGAACTGGGATCCGAAGGAGGTGTGGGCGTTCATCACCTGGGTGGTCTACGCCGCCTATCTGCACGCCCGCTCGACCGTCGGCTGGAAGGGGCGGAAGGCGGCCTACCTGGCGCTGCTCGGGTTGGCGACGCTGTGGTTCAACTTCATCGGGATCAACTTCTTCTCCGAGAGCACCCAACACGGGTACGCCGCGCCGGCCGGGGCCGTGGGTCGCTACCTCGGATCAGAGCCCGCGCAGGAAGTCCGGATCGTCGTCAGGACCTAGCGGCCGTCGGGCCTGGCTGCCGCCGCCGGACGGGCCGAGGCCACGGCGCTGAGCCGCGCGCACGCCCACATAGACGGCGGCGAAGAAGATCAGGGCGAACAGCAGGAATCGCAGCACGTTATCAATGTAGCGCGGCGCACCCGCCGGGCTCTGCCGAACCACCACGCGCGGGGTGCCCGGCTGGTGGCGCTAGGGCTCGTCGGTGGGCCGGCGCTTGGTGTCGAGGCTGCGGAGGAAGTCGATGTCGTCGTCGGGTGCCAGCTGGCGCTGAGTCGGTTGATGGCCGCTGTCCGGGGCCGGCCCGGCGCGTCGCGGGGCACGTTGCGGGCGGGGCCTGCGGACCTTCGGGGGCTTCTCCTTGGGCAGTTGGACAGGCATGCCCAGAGAGCGCGTGACCAGGTAGATGGCGATGGCGACACCGATGCCGATGGCGATCACGAACCAGGTGAGTTGCTGTTCACTCATCTTGTCACTTTAGGCGAGGCCACCTGACCTAGTCTTGGCTTGTGAAGGAATTCCTCGTCTTTACCGCACTCCGTGTCGGAATGTTCGTCGGTACCTTTGTCATCCTGGCCGGCTTGTGGTCGTTGTTGCCCGCCGACCTTCAGGTCTCGGTGGTCTGGCTGGTGATCGCGTCGTTCGTGATTTCCGGCATCGCGTCGTACCGAGTGCTGAACCGGCAGCGCGAAGCCCTGGCGCACCATGTGCAACGCCGGGCCGACCAGGCGTCGGTGCGTTTCGACCGGCTGCGGGCCAAGGAAGACACCCCCGATTGAGCGGCCCCACCCCAGCCGACACGTCACAAAAGCACGCTGACACGTCACAAAAGCACGCTGACACGCCACAGAGTGCTTGAATCGGCCCCCATGGCGACTGCTCGAGAATGGTTTGCCGCGGCCCGGCCGCGCACTTTACCGGCGGCCATCGCCCCGGTAGTGGTGGGCACAGCGCTCAGCTCCTACTACCGAGACGCCGTCTGGTGGAAGGCATTCCTGGCACTCGTCGTCGCCCTCGCCTTGCAGATCGGCGTCAACTACGCGAACGACTATTCGGACGGCATCCGAGGCACCGACGACGCACGAGTCGGGCCGATGCGCCTGGTCGGCGCGAGACGAGCGACACCACGCGCCGTACTCCTGGCCGCAGGTGGCGCACTCGCGGTCGCCGCGGCCGCGGGTCTGATTCTGGCCGCCAACTCCAACTGGTGGCTGCTCGCGGTGGGTGTCGCGGCGATGCTCGCGGCCTGGTTCTACACAGGCGGCAGGCGACCCTATGGCTACCTCGCGTTGGGCGAGGTCATGGTGTTCGTCTTCTTCGGGTTGGTGGCGGTTGCGGGGACGACCTACGTACAGATCGGCCGCATTCCCGAAGCCGCGTGGTATGCCGGGTCCGGCGTCGGCGCGCTGGCCTGCGCGATTCTGGTAGTCAACAATCTGCGAGATCGGGAGAGCGACCAGGGCGCCGGCAAGCACACCCTCGCGGTACTCCTGGGTGAGGATCGGACCCGTGGGCTCTATGTCCTCCTGATCGCTGCCGCGGCGGCGATGATAGTCGCGATGGCCATGGTCACCAGTTGGCGCGTCTTGACGGGGCTCGGGTTCATCTTGGTCGTGGCCATGCCGGTGCGGGCGGTGACGGGTCGGGCCGCAGGGTCCGACCTGATCCCCGTGTTGCAACGGACCAGTCTGGCCGAACTGGCCTGGGCCGTCCTGGTATCACTCGCGATGTGGAGCGCGGCCGTAGGGTAGCGGCATGTGGTGGTTCTTGTTGTTCATCGTTGCCGCGGTCGTGATCTACAGGTTCCGGGTTCCGATCCTGGCGAAGGTGCTCGGGCAGCCCGAGTCTCGGATCAACCGCCGACTCGGCAAGGGCGACTGATCTCGTGCATTTGTGACGTGTCGGCGTGCCTTTGTGACGTGTGGGCCTGTTTTCGTGACGCGTCGGCGTGCATTTGTGACGTGTCGGCGCGGGTTGTCGGCAGTGGCGTAGTGTCGCCCCGGTGAGCCTCCGGCCGGTCGACGGCAGCCCGGCCGAACTGGTCGACGAACTGCGCCGCTGGCTCGCCGAACCCGCCGAACCCGAGCCGATCCTGATTGCCACCTCGGGCTCCACTGGTGAGCCGAAGTCGGTGGCCCTCTCCCGGCGCGCGGTGCGGGCCTCTGCTGCCGCGACCGCCACTGTGCTCGGCGACGGCCGCTGGATTCTCGCGCTTTCACCCTCGTACGTCGCCGGGCTGATGGTCATCGCACGGTCGCTGATCGCCGGACACCCCCCCATCGTCCTCGCGGAGGCGGGCTCGCTGGCCGAAGCCGTCGACCGGTGTCTCGATCCGGCCGCCGGGGGCGCCAAGGCGTTCGTCTCGATGGTCCCGGCCCAGCTGCGCCGGATCCTCGACGGTGGAGGTGCGCAACGCTCAGACCTGGCAGCGGCCCGGCGGCTGGACGCGGTCCTGCTCGGCGGGGGACCGATCGATCCGGGATTGCGGGCCGGGGCGAGCGCAGAGGGCATCGGGATCGTCACGACGTACGGCGCGACCGAGACCTGCGGCGGGTGCGTGTACGACGGGCGGCCCCTGCCGGGGGTCGAGC
The DNA here is from genome assembly GCA_051657705.1 of Nocardioides sp. Classification (GTDB taxonomy): domain Bacteria; phylum Actinomycetota; class Actinomycetes; order Propionibacteriales; family Nocardioidaceae; genus Nocardioides. The sequence continues at coordinate 14,149 of JBOFLE010000219.1, forward strand.
TGGCGATCACCCAGGACGGCCGGATCAAGGTCGCGGGGCCGATGCTCTTCGACGGCTACGCGGGAGCGCCGGCACTGACGAGACGGAGCCTGGTCGACGGCTGGTTCGTTACCTCCGATGTCGGGCGCCTCGATCCGCCGGATGACCCGGGGAGCGATGGGGCCGGGCGATTGCGGGTGCTCGGCCGGGTCGACGACATGGTGATCTCCGGGGGAGTGAACGTACCGGCCCCCGCGGTCGCCAAACGACTCCGGGCGCATCCCGAGATCGCCGATGCCGCGGTGATCGGCGTTGACGATCCCCAATGGGGTCAGCAGGTCGTCGCGATCGTGGTTCCGCGGCGGGAGCTCCCGCCGCTGGCGGAGGTGCGGGACTTCGTCGGCGCGGAGCTGCCGCGAGCCTGGGCTCCGCGCCGGCTGATCGGCACGGTCGAGCTGCCGCGACTGGGCAACGGCAAGCTCGACCGTCGAGCGCTTCGGGCACTCGTGTGAGTCGAGCGTGAGCAGCGACGTGCGCGTGGTGGCCGTTCCGCTCAAGGCCCGCTTCCGCGGCCTGGCGGTGCGGGAGGCCGCGCTCGTGGAAGGTCCGAGCGGTTGGGCGGAGTGGAGCCCGTTTGCCGAATACGACGCCGCCGAGTCGGCCGCCTGGCTGGCGGCGGCCGACGAGGCCGCGGCCGGGTCGTGGCCCGATCCGGTACGAAACGCCGTCCCGGTGAACGCCACCGTGCCGGCGGTTCCCCCGGACCTGGCGCACCGGATCGTGCGAGACAGTGGCTGCCTGACGGTCAAGGTGAAGGTCGCCGAGCTTCGCGCCGGACGGGCCGGGGGACCGGCGGAGTCGCTGGCCGCCGACCAGGCGCGAGTCGAGGCCGTGCGTGACGCGATCGGTCCCGGCGGCAGGATCCGCATCGATGCCAACGGGGCTTGGGACCTCGGCCAGGCGCGACAGGCGATCGCGGTGCTGGATCGCGCGGCCGGCGGCCTGGAGTACGTCGAGCAACCGTGCGCCACCGTCGAGGAACTGGCTCGACTGCGCCGGACGGTCGACGTGCCGATCGCCGCCGACGAGTCGATCCGGCGCGCGCGCGACCCCTATCGGGTGCGCGATCTCGGCGCCGCCGACATCGCCGTACTCAAGGTCCAGCCACTGGGCGGCGTGTGGCTGTGTCTGCGCATCGCCGAGGAGATCGGCATGCCGGTGGTGGTGTCGTCGGCCCTGGAGACCTCGGTCGGCCTCGCGTCCGGTATCGCGCTCGCGGCGGCACTTCCCGAGTTGCCCTACGCTTGCGGCCTGGCGACCGCCGGACTCCTTGCCGACGATGTCGTCGCCGACCCCTTGTTGCCGGTGGCCGGTGAGATCGTGGTTCGGCGGCCCGCGCTGGACCTCGGCGCGGCCGAGCGGCTGGCGGCCGACGACGGGCGCCGGGCCTGGTGGATGACCCGGCTCGCCGCGGCGCGCCGGGTCCGGCAGGATCGCCTGTCGTGAACCCTTCCCCCGAAGCGTCGGCCGGCCTGGCCGGCCGGGTGATCGAGAGCCTGCTGGCGGCGGGAGTCCGGGACCTGGTGCTCGCGCCGGGGTCGCGCAATGCGCCGCTGGCGTTCGCGGCGTACGACGCGAGCCAGGGTTCGGGGCTCCGGCTGCACACCCGCATCGATGAGCGTACGGCCGGGTTTCTGGCACTCGGACTGACCAGGGTCGGCAGCCGGGCCGCGGTGATGTGCACCTCCGGTACGGCGGTGGCGAATCTCCATCCGGCGCTGCTGGAGGCCGCGCATAGTGGACTGGGGCTGATCGCCGTCACCGCCGACCGGCCCGCCCGACTGCGCGGCACGGGGGCGAATCAGACGACCGATCAGGTCGGCGTGTTCGGCCCCCTCGTCGCCGGCGCCGACCTCGCGGCCGGTGAACCGCTGCCGCGCGACCTGTTGGCGATCGCCGGCCCGGTGCATCTCAACGTCCAGTTCGACGATCCGCTGGTTCCGGCGGAGCCCGCGCGAGGCTGGACGCCGGCCCGGGCGGCGGCGGGTCCGGCCGATCGAGGTGTCCGGTCCGCGCCGACGGTCCTCCTACCGGGGCCGCGTACCGTCGTGGTGGCGGGCGACGACGCCGGGCCGCCGGCCCGCGTGCTTGCGCAGGACGCCAACTGGCCGCTGCTCGCCGAGCCGACCTCGGGCTCGCGGACCGGCGAGAACGCGATCCGGACCTATCGGCTGTTGTTGGCCACCGAGTTGGGCTCGGGGATCGAGCGGATCGTCGTGGCCGGTCACCCGACGCTGTCGCGCCCGGTGACCGGGCTCCTCGGCCGGGGCGACGTCGAGGTCATCTCGCTGCGCGCGCGCGGCTGCTGGCCGGACCGTCCGTTCGGTGTGGCCGGCGAGTACGACCGTCTGTCGATCGCCCAGGCCGATGACCAGGCCGGCGACCGGGCCTGGTTGGAGACGTGGCGTGAGGCGGATCGAGCGTTGGCGCATCGGCTCGACGCGTTCCTCGCCGCACAGGCCGACCTCACGCCGCACGCCGTCGCCGGGGCGGTGAGCCGTGCGCTCCCGCCCGGCGGGTTGTTGTTCGTCGGCGCCTCCAACCCGATCCGGGATCTGGATCTGATGGTCGCCAGGTACGCCGTCGGCGATCGCCGGAAGGTGATCGCCAACCGCGGCCTTTCCGGCATCGACGGCACCGTGTCCAGCGCGATCGGCGCCGCGCTGGGTCGTTCAGGGTCGGGGCGTTCGGGGTCGGGGCGCCCGGACGGGGTTCGCAATCTGGCGCTGATGGGTGACGTCACCTTCGTGCACGACGCCAACGGTCTGGTCCTCGGCCCTGGCGAAGCGGTTCCCGATCTCACCATCGTGGTCGTGAACGACAACGGCGGCTCGATCTTCGCGACCTTGGAGCAGGGCGATCCGGCGTACGCCGACCGCTACGACAAGCTGTTCGGCACGCCGCACGGGGTGGATCTCGCGGCCCTCTGCGCGGCGACCCGGACTCCGCATTGGGCGGTCGAATCGTTGCCCGAACTCGAGCAGGCGCTGGCGAATCCCAACGGCGGCGTCGAGGTGATCGAGGTGAAGGTACGTCGCGACAACCGTCGCGAGCTCGATGCGCAGATCCGTGCGCTCGTGACCTGAAACCCGCCGACCCGTCCTTTGAAGAGCACGGCTGCGGTCGATGGCTTCGCGGTGGGCTCGCGAAGCCGCGACCCGCTACTAAAGGACGGGTCGACCGCTACTTGAGGACGGGTCGGCGAGTCGGGTGGTTGGCTACCGGAATCGCACGGGCCTGGATCCGCCGGGCGCGCTACATCGGGTTGTCGTACTTGCCGGCGGTGAGCAGGATGCCGAGCTGCATCAACTCGAACGAGTAGTAGTCCCCGGTAAACGCCCCGGTGAGCGCGTTCCAGGCGGCGGTCCGGTTGGCCGTATCGTCCTCGGCGAGCTGTGCAGACGCGGCGCCGCCGATCATCCATCCCGCGTCGCTGCCGCACCACGAGCTGAGCTTCTTGCCAAACCTGTCGTAGGACTCGCACAGGTTCGACAAGCCTCCCGCGGCGCTACTCTCGAAGAAGGCGTTGTACTCGGAAAGGATCGAGCGCGCGCGGCTGTCGCCGAACCACACATAGTCGGTCGCGAGGCGCCATGGGGCCCGGGCGGTATCCGAGTTATAGGTGTTCGTGTCGTTCACGACCACGCCGTCGACGCGCACTTCCTGCGGCTGCAGTACGACGCCGTCCTGATCGAGCGCCTTGCGGATGATGTCGTAGTTCCGGTCCTTGACGCTCGACCAGCGCTTGTTGCCGGTGAACTTCTCGAACACCGTGAAGTATGCCGGTGACACGTAATCGGTGTTGATGACGTCCTTCGGATTGTTCGCTTCGCCTCGCTCCAGGGAGTCGTCGTCTTCGACGCAGTGGGTGAGGATCGCGTCGATCAGCGAACGCGCGTCCTGGTCGTAGCCCCACCCTTTCTGGGAGGCGACGACCAGGGCAAAGGCGGCATCGAGGTCGCCGTCGGTGGCGTTGTTGCGACCGCCTCGGTCGGTGGACACCGTGCTCGTGCTCGTGTAAAGCCACGGCAGTAGACCCTTGTCGTTCAGGTTGCGCTTGCCGAACCTCCAGATCCCGTCGAACGTCGCCTTGTCGTCGTTGTAGGCCGACAACAAGAGCCCGTAGCCGATGCCCTCGCTCACCGCGCCGTTGTCGAACTGCCCTCCTGGCGACTTGAGGAGAATTTCTCCGTTCTGGAGCCCCTTGTCAGGCGCATACGCCAGGTTCTGGCCCTTCCACTTGGCGTACAGTCCGGCGATCAGTGCGTCGGCATCGACTCCTTCGGGTACCAGGGTTCCGCCGTAGGGATATCCGCCGGATTGATCGCTCGGCTTCTCGGTCGGTTGGTCGCTCGGCTTTCCGGTGGGTTGGTCGGTTGGCTCGGTGGTGGGCTG
>JBOFLE010000220.1:0-7665 GCA_051657705.1 Nocardioides sp.
CTCTCGCTGTACCGGATCACCCAGGAGTCGCTGGCCAATGTACGGCGACACTCGACCGCCCGGGCAGCGCGCGTCGTCGTACGCCTCGGACGACACGACGGCTTCGATGAGCGCGCCTCGGACGGAGCCGGGAACGATCACAAGGGCCGCTATCCCGGTGGGATGTACGCCGAGGTCGAGATCACCGACAACGGCCGACCCCGCAATCAGCTGGGCAATCAGCTGGGCGGTCGACTACCTGAGTACTCGAGCACCTCCGGAAGCGGATTGGGGCAGCTGGGCATCCGGGAACGGGCCGCGATGCACGGCGGCCTGGTGGACATCGGGCCCCGAGTCACGGGAGGCTACCGGGTGCGGGTGCGGGTGCCCGTCGCTCAGGCCGTCGCCCTCTCTCCCGAGCGGGTGTCGGCGCGGTGAACGGTGCCGAGCCGCCGCTGCGGGTACTGCTGGTCGACGACCAGCAGTTGGTGCGATCCGGTTTCGCGCTGATGCTGTCGGTCGAGGATGACATCGAGGTGGTCGGCCAGGCGGCCGACGGCGCCGAAGCGATCGAGATGGCCCGGGAGACCCGGCCGGACGTGATCTTGATGGACGTCCAGATGCCGGTGATGGACGGAATCGTCGCCACCCGGCAGGTGGTTTCCCAGGATCTGGGCAAGGTGGTCATCCTGACCACCTTCGACCGCGACGACTACCTCTTCGATGCCCTGCGCGCCGGAGCGAGTGGGTTCCTGCTCAAGAACGCGGAGCCGGAGCAACTGCTCGACGCGGTACGCGCGGCCGGGCATGGGCACGCGCTGCTCGCCCCCGAGGTGACCTTGCGAGTGATCAGGCAGATGACGAACCGGCCGGCCGTAGGCCCCGATTCGAGGAGAGCTGCCGAACCAGACCATGCGAACACGAGTCCTGGCGCCGGAAGCGGCGTTTCCCGTAGCTCCTCGCGTGCGCTCGAACGCCTGACCGAGCGCGAGCGGGAAGTTCTCAACCTGCTGGCCAGGGGCCGATCGAACGGTGAGATCGCCGCGGAGCTCTATCTCGGGGAGGCCACCATCAAGACCCACGTCTCGAACGTACTGGCCAAGCTGGGCGTCCGCGACCGGCTGCAGGCCGTGGTCTTCGCCCATCAGTCGGGCTTCCTCACATGACCACAAGCACGCGCCGACCCGTCCCCAAGTAGCAACCGACCCGTCCCGAAGTAGCAACTGAACTGACGGACACCGAAGGTCGATCACTTGTAGATCTGCATTTGTGACGCCTCGCCGTGCGTCTGCGACGCCTCGCCCTGCATATGTGACGCCTCGCCGTGACTGGGAGTTCCGACTCGAGGTGGATCCCCTCGGGTCACGGCTCGGCCTAAGGTCATGGCCATGATCGAAGCCATCGACCTGACCCGCAGATTCGGCGATCTGGTGGCCGTCGACGACGCCAGTATCACGGTCCCGGCCGGGCTGTTGACCGGATTCGTCGGTGGCAACGGGGCCGGCAAGACCACCACCATGCGGATGATCACCGGAGTGCTCGGCATCCATGGCGGCGAGGTCCGATTCGACGGCCGGCCGATCACGACCGCGGACCGGCGGCGGCTGGGCTACATGCCCGAGGAGCGCGGGCTCTACCCGAAGCAGAAGGTACTCGACCAGCTCGTCTACCTCAGCCAACTCCGGGGCATCGACGCCGGACCGGCGCGCCGGGGCGCGCTGGATCTGCTCGAGCGGTTCGGCCTGGCGGGGCGCGCCAAGGACCGAGTGGAGCAGCTATCGCTCGGCAACCAGCAGCGGGTGCAGATCATCGCCGCGCTGATGTCCAGACCGACCGCGTTGATCCTCGACGAACCGTTCTCCGGCCTCGACCCCGACGCCGTCGACTCGATGGTCGACCTGCTCCGGGAGTACGCCGCCAGCGGGCTGCCGGTCCTGTTCTCCTCCCACCAACTGGACCTGGTCGACCGGCTCTGCGACCGACTGGTGATCATGGCTCGCGGCCGCGTCGTGGCACAGGGCACGTCGGCCGAACTCCGGAGTTCCTCGCCTTCGCGCCACCGGCTCCGGCTCGGCGGTGACGCCGGCTGGGTGCGCGATGTCGCCGGCATCCAGGTGATCGATGTGGACGGCTCCTCGGCGCTGTTAGAGATGGTCGGCGAGTCCGCGGGACAGCGGCTGCTCGAGATGGCGATCGCACGAGATCGGGTCGATGAGTTCGCACCCGTCGTACCCAAACTCAGCGAGTTGTATCGAGAGGTTGCCCGATGACCAGTTCGACGAGCCCGGTGACAACCGCCGACAACGGGTCGGGCGGAGCCCGGCATCCCTGGCTCCTGGTTGCCGGTCGCGAGGTAATGGTGAGGTCGACCGACCGCACCTTCCTGATCGGCACGCTGGTGACGGTGGCGATCCTGATCGGCGTCACCGTCCTCCAGGTGTGGCTCGCGTCGCGGACCGACCGGATCACGCTGCTGGCGACCCCGGAAGCGGAAAGCATGGCCACGGCGGTGGCCGCGGCGGCGCGCGAGGATGACGACGATCTGGTGGTGACCGTCCGGCGCGTCGCGGACAGGCCCGCGGCCGAACGAGACCTGCGCGCCGAGGAGGCCGACGCCTGGCTGCACCGGGCTGACGGCGACTGGACGCTCACCACGCTGTCGCAACCCGAAGGTGCCCTTGAGGAAGTGACGGCGGACGTCGTACGACAACAGGTGCTGACCGACAACGCCGGCCGGGCCGGTACCACCCTGGAGGCACTTCAGCGCGGCACCGAACTGAGGACCGGTCTGCTCGAGGGGGACGACGACCGGGCGAGCCTGACCGCACTGGTGGGTTTCGCCTTCGCGATGCTGTTCTACCTCGCCTCACTCGTGTTCGGCATGTCCTTGGCCAACAGCGTGGTGGAGGAGAAGCAGTCTCGCATCGTCGAGATCATCGCGACCGCGATCCCGCTGCGACAGTTGCTGCTGGGCAAGGTCGTCGGCAACAGCGTGCTGGCGCTGGCCCAACTGGGCATCTACGTCGCGGTCGGGTTGATCGGGCTGTCGTTCACCGAGTACGGCGGTCTCGTGCCGCAGCTTTCCTCGCCGGTGCTGTGGTTTATGGCCTTCTTCGTCGGCGGATTCGCGGCGATCGCCTGCCTGTGGGCCGTTGCCGGCTCCCTGGCCAGCCGCACCGAGGACCTGCAGGCGACGACCACCCCGCTGACGATCCTGGTGCTGGTGGTGTTCTTCGGCGGGTTGACCCTGGAGGACCAATGGCAGACCGCGGGATCGTTCGTCCCGCCGCTCTCGGCCGTCGTCATGCCCATCCGGCTGCTCGAAGGGGACGCCGCATGGTGGGAAGCCGCGGTCGCCCTCGGCCTGCTGTTCGCCATGGCCGCCCTGACCATCCGCCTCGGCGAGCGGATCTATCGCAACTCGCTCTTGCAGACCGGCGGCAAGGTCAGCCTCCGGGCGGCCTGGAGCGCCGAGGAGTAGCGGCCCCGGCGGTCCAGGCAGCGAGCTAGCCGCAACGCCCGGTGTCGACGGTTTCGGTGTTCGCGACTCCCCGGGCCGCGCTCTCGGCGACCTGGGAGGTCGTCAACGCGTAGCCGGTTTCGGAGTCGGTCACCGAGGCCGCGAAGATCATCCCCACGACCTCGCCGGCCGACGAGACGACCGGCCCCCCGGAATTGCCGGGCCGGACCAGGGCGCGGATCGAGAAGACCTCGCGCAGCACCGTGTCCTCGCCGTAGATATTGGGCGAACGGAGTTGCTGCTGAGAGCGGATCCGGCCGCTCTGCACGTCGTACGGGCCGTCCTCGGGAAAGCCCAGAACGGCGACGCCGTCACGCGCCTGGGCGGTCTGGTCGAGTCGCAGTGGGCGCACCCGGTTGTCCTCGACGGCCAGCACCGCGACATCGAGGTCCGGGTTGTAGTAGACAACGCGGCCGTCCACGGTCTCCTTGCCGACCTGCACGCTCGGTTCGTCCACGCCGGCCACCACGTGAGCGTTGGTGAGGACCCGGTCCTTGGCGTAGACGAACCCCGATCCCTCCACCCCGCGACCGCAATCACTGGTCCCCTTGATCTTCACCACCGCGGCGCGGGCCCGGACGACATCCGGATCCTGGAGCAGCCGCTTCGGACCCGGTGAGACCTCGACGATCCGCTCCCTGGCGAAAGGCTCGAGATAGTCCGGGAAGTACGTCGTGCCAACCACGCCGTTGAAGGCCCGCAATCGCTCGGAGGACCCGTCCGGCAGCGCGCCGTCGACGCCGGCCAGCACCGCGGAATTGCGGACCAGGGGTGTGACCGAACCGAACTTCGAGCCGGACACCGCCACCCCCAGCGCCCAGGCCACGATCAGCACGGCGACCGCGCTGAGCATCGCTCCGCCGACCGCGTCCACCGCACGCACCGGCTGCCAGGTGATGGTCTCGCGCAACTGCGCCCCGACGTACTGAAAGAGCGCCTGGCCGAGCGACGCCGCCACGATCACGATGAACAGCGCCCCGAGCGATACCCACAACGACGGCCCCGAGCGACCGAGCGCCCTGGGCGCCAGCCAGATGCCGATCGCACCGCCGAGGAGCAATCCGACGGTGGCCGCCGCGCCGGTGATGAATCCCTGCCAGTAGCCGGAGAGGGCGTACGCCACTACCAGGGCGATCAGCAGCCAGTCGAGGGCATTCACGGGTGTCCTATCTGGCGCGGATGACGGCGGCACTCGCCCGCTACCGCGACGGGCGCTTCGGCTTATGGTCGCAGCATAGGGGGCGGCAGGTCGACGATCCGGGATTCGTCCCACGGCTCGCCCCAGCCGAGATAGCCGAGGAGCCTGTCGACGATGCCGGCCGTGAATCCCCACAGCAGCACGTCCCGGTCCGGCCCGATCCAGAAAGCCGGCCCGACGAACCCGCTCGGATGCCTGGCGCGGATGCGGTTGGTCGGCTCGATCAGGTGTCCGATGGGGGTACGCCAGATCGCGCGCACTTCGTCCGGGTTGGCCCGCAGGGCGTGTTGCTCCGACGAGTAGCCCAGCACCGTGGTGACCGAGAAGTTGCTCGGCGACAACCACAACGCCGGTAGCTTTCCGAAGACGCGTACGGTGTCGCGGACGACGCCGGTCTCCTCGTCCGCCTCCCGCAAGGCGGTCTCCTCGGGTGTCTCGCCGGGGTCCGCCGCACCGCCCGGGAAGGACACCTGCCCGGGATGCGATCGCAAGTGATGCGCCCGCTCGGTGAACAACAGGTCACCGGTGGTCTCGGGTCGCTCGGCTGTCCGGGCGGACCCGGGCGAGCCGGGAAGCCCGGCGGTGGCCGATCGTGGCGTCGGGTCGCCGAACAGCATCAGGACGGCCCCGCGGCGCGGTTCCCGGCCCGGTGGCGGCTGCCAGGTGGTCAGATCAGCCGCGCTGATCGACGCGGCGGCCCGTCGTACCGGTTCCAGCCAGGCCGGAAGCTCGGGCTCCTGCCCGGCGGCCTGCCCCGGTGGGGGTGCCGACTGGTTCACAACTCCAGGCCGAGATGTTGTCGGACCAAACCGGCCAGCTCGCGCTCGGAGCCGATCTCCTCGGGCAACCAGGCGACGACCTTGCCGGATTCGTCGATGAACGCCCAGGACGGAACGACCGGCGCCTTCATCAGGGTGGTCCGCAGGATCTGCTCGTCGTAGTCGTAGACCTGGGGGTAGCTGACCTTGCTCCGCTTGGCCAGCGCGATCGCCGCCTCCGGGAACTGGTCGGTGTAGTCGACACCGAGCATCGCGACGCGGTCGCCATGCCTACGGTAGAAGTCGCCCGCGATCGGAAGCTCTCGCTTGCACGGCACGCACCACTGAGCCCAGACGTTGACGATCATCGGCCCACGCAGCCGGGACAGATTGACATCGGGGCCACCGCCGAGACAGGGCAGCGTGACCGCCGGCGGACCGCCCTCGACCGGCTCGCCGTCACCGGGCCGGCAGTCCTCGATCCCCGACTGCCGCTTGGCCTTCCGCAACGCCGCCGTCACCGCGGCGCCGCTGTCGGTCACCGTGACGGATCGACCATCCGGATCGGGATCGTCGGCCTCGGCTCCGGCTCGGCAACCGGCGCACACCGCGGTGAGGGCGACGAGGAGGATGGCGATCCGGCTCACGCGGGTCCTTCGGTGCGGACCAGCTTCTCGGCGGCCACCGGGTCGGTCGGCCCTTCGCCGTACGCCGGACACAGCCGCGCCAGCGGACAGGCGCCGCACGCCGGGACCTTGGCATGGCAGCGCCGTCGGCCGTGCCAGATCACGTGATGGCACAACATGGTCCAATCGGCCTTCGGAAAGAGCGCGCCGATCGCGAACTCCACCTTCACCGGGTCCGTCTCGGTGGTCCAGCCGAACCTGCGCACCAGGCGTCCGAAATGGGTGTCGACCGTGATGCCGGGGATATCGAAGGCGTTGCCGAGGACCACGTTGGCGGTCTTGCGCCCCACGCCGGGCAAGGTGACCAGATCGTCGAGGTTGCCCGGGACCTCACCCTCGAACCTCTCGATGAGGGACCGGCTGAGCTTCAACAGGGCGTCGGTCTTGGCCCGGAAGAACCCGAGCGGCCCGACGATCCGCTCAAGATCCTCGCGAGCGGCGCCGGCCATCGCCTTGGCATCCGGGTAGGCGGCGAACAGCGTGGGCCGGACCGCGTTGACTCGCCGGTCGGTGGTCTGCGCGCTGAGCACGGTGACCACCAGCAACTCGAAGGCGTTGTCGAAGTCCAACTCGCAATGCGCGTCCGGGTAGGTCTCGGCCAGGATCCGGTTCGCCTTACGAGCACGTCGGACGAGCGTGGTCTCCGGTTTCGGCACTACCGGCAGGGCACGAGCTGTAGGCACGCCTCCACCCTACGGGCTCCCTCCCCCGCCCCGCCGAGGCGTCACAAATGCACGCCGAGAAGTCAGAAACGCACGCCGAGAGGTCACAAATGCCGCCCGAGACGTCATAAGTGCCGGTCGACACGTCACATCTGCCTCATCGGCCAGGCACTAGTCTGAGGATGTGGATTACTCCGTGCTCCGCCACGCTCCGTTGTTCAATACGTTGGACGACGAGGCGGCGGTCGCGCTGCGCTCATCCATGACCGAGACCCGGGTCAAGCGTGGCGGCGTCCTGTTCCATGAGGGAGACTCCGGCGATCAGCTGTACGTCGTGGTCGAGGGCAAAATCAAGCTCGGACGGACAGTTCCGGACGGCCGGGAAAGCCTGCTCGCGGTTCTCGGACCGGGTCAGATGTTCGGCGAGTTGTCGCTGTTCGATCCCGGACCACGCTCCGCTACCGCGACCGCGGTCATCGATACCGTCGTGGTGTCCCTCGCACACCCCGACCTGCTCCGCTGGCTCGAAGGTCGGCCCGCGGTGGCGCATGGGTTGCTCACGCAGTTGGCATCGCGACTGCGCAAGGCCAACGACGTGGTGGCTGATCTGGTCTTCTCCGATGTTCCGGGCCGGGTCGCCAAGGCTCTGATCGATCTTGCCTCCCGGTTCGGACGCGCCGAACCCGACGGCGTACACGTCAATCACGATCTGACTCAAGAAGAACTCGCCCAACTGGTCGGCGCCTCGCGCGAAACCGTCAACAAGGCCCTGGCGGACTTCGCCTCGCGCGGCTGGTTGCGGCTCGAACCACGCTCGGTCTTCATCATGGACATCGACCGACTGTCTCGCCGGTCTCGTTGA
>JBOFLE010000221.1:0-3504 GCA_051657705.1 Nocardioides sp.
CCCGGCCGGCTGTCCCGGTTGACGGCGGCCCGTCGGAGTATCAGCATATGCGTATGCGTGAATATAGAAGGGGCGCCCTTCCCGATGCCGACCAGGTGGACTTGGCGGTGGAGGTGTTCCGGATGCTCGCCGACGCCACCCGGCTGCGCCTCCTGTGGCTGCTTCGCGACGGGGAGATGCCGGTGCTGGAGTTGGCGGCCGGCCTCGAGAAACCGCAGGCGGCGGTGTCGCAGCACCTGGCGAAGCTGCGGCTGGCTCGGCTGGTGACGACTCGCCGCCAGGGCTCCCAGGTGTTCTACCAACTGGCCAACGACCACGTGCGGCAACTGATCGTGGACGGCGTTCATCACGCGGAGCACCTCGGGCCGGGCACGCCGGCACACCACAGCACCCAGGTGCGGTTGCTCGGGGAGCAGCGATGAAGCCCGGCCTGGCCCACGCCCTCACACCACACCGTCATGACCATGCGGATTCGCTCGACCAGGAGCTGATGGCCAGCCGCACCGGCATCCGCGCGGTCAAGATCTCCCTCCTCGCCCTGCTCGCGACGGCGGCGATCCAACTCGGACTGGTCGTCGTCACCGGCTCGGTGAGCCTGCTGGCCGACACCGTGCACAACTTCTCCGACGCCATGACCTCGCTGCCGCTGTGGCTCGCCTTCGCGCTCTCGGCGCGCGCGGCGACGACGGCCTACGGATACGGCTACGGCCGCGCCGAAGACCTCGCCGGTGTGCTGATCGTGCTGATGATCCTGGCCTCCGCGGTCTTCGTCGGCTGGGAGTCGTTCCAGCGGCTGTGGAGCCCCATGGAGATCCAACACGCCGGTGTCGTCGCGGCCGCCGGTGTCGTGGGCTTCGTCGGCAACGAGGGCGTGGCCCGCTATCGGATGCGGGTCGGCCGCACGATCGGTTCCGCCGCGTTGGTGGCCGACGGCCGGCACGCCCGGGCCGACGCCTGGACGTCGCTGGCCGTGGTCATCGCCGCGGTCGGCGCCTGGATCGGCTGGCGGTGGGCGGATCCCGTCGTCGGACTGCTGATCATGCTCGCCATCCTGGTCATCACCGGGCAGGCGGCTCGCGATATCGGGCGGCGGCTGATGGATGCGACGACGCCGGAACTGCTCGCGACCGCCGATCGAGCCCTGCGAGAAACGACGGGAATTCACGACGTCCGCAAACTCCGGCTGCGTTGGGTGGGGCACGCGGTGTACGCCGAAGCGACACTCCTGTTGGATCGAGAGCTATCCATCGGCGAAGCCGAAGGCGTCGTCGCGGAGGCCGAGCATCGCCTCTCCCACGCCGTACCGCACTACAAGCACGCGACGCTCGCCGTGGCGCCGACGGCCGGCGAAAGGGAACCCCAGCAGCCATGAGTCAGCAGCCATGAATCCCCGGGCCCACGGACTGGGCGGCAACGTCGGCGACGCCACCACCGCCGACTTCGTCCAGCTCGGCTTCAACCACATGCTGCAGGGCTGGGATCACCTGCTGTTCGTGCTCGGCGTGATCCTGATCACCCGGACCTGGCGGCGCGCCGCGAAGATGATCAGCCTATTCGCGCTAGGACACAGCATCACGCTGATCGTCGCGACGCTGGCTGGCTACGGTCTCCCCGCCGGATTGGTGGACCTGATCATCGCCTTCAGCGTGGTGGTGGTGGCTATGCTGGGACTCAGCGGCCGGGCGATGGACTGGCGGCGGTTCGGCGCCATGATCTTCGGTTTCGGCCTGATCCACGGCCTCGGACTGGCTAGCAGGCTCCTCGAGTTCGACCTCCCGTCCGACGGCCTCCTGCTGAAGGTGATCGCGTTCAATGTCGGAGTCGAGCTCGGCCAGCTCACCGCGATCGCCGGCTACGCGCTCGTGATCGAGGTCGGCCTGCTCCTGCTGAAGCGCGTGCCCGAGCGCCTCACCCAACTCGCCCAGGGCGGGGTGGGGATCGGTGGCGGCGTGGCCATGTTCGTCGTCCTGCTGGGCATCCTGAACCCGACGGTGGGACGGCCGACCTACGTCGACATCCCGCGGGGCAGCGACTGCACGATCAACGCATTGGAGCGGGAGTTCAGCAGCGTAGGGGGCACGCACCCGGACCAGGTGTTCACCGAACCCGGGCAGAAGGCGCCGATGAACGACTTCGGGCACACCGTGCTCGACGGGTTCCTCATCCTGCTCTACCCGCGCGACCTCGCCCCCGAGGAGGTCGACGGCCTCCGGGAGTACGTGAACGGTCCGGACGGCGAATTCGTGCTGGCCGGGCCCGACCCCGACGAGAGCGACCGGATCGAGGTCTACACCGCCCAGGAGACGCTGTCCTGCGGCGAACTCGACCTCGAGCTGATCAAGCGGTTCCGCGAGGAGTGGCTGGACATCGTCGCCCCGGCCGTCGCCTGAGCGATCCTCTCCGACGAGGCCGGGCCGGTGCCGCGGCGCGCCGCCCTCAGCCGACGAACGCGGAGATCAGGCCGAGAACCGCACAGGCGCCAAGGGTACGCAGGGTCGACCAGCCGCGTCCGAAGATCAGCACCAACGCGACGGCCGTGATCGCGAACGCGACCGGGTTCCACGAGGACAGGATCGGCACTTCCAGGTCGGCCGGCCCCGCACCGATCCGGCGGGAGCGGTCGAAGAGGTTGTGCAAGGCGAAGAACACCGCCAGGTTGGCGATCACGCCGACCACCGCGGCAGTAATGCCGGTCAACGCGGCGGTGAGGTGGCGGTTGTTGCGCAGCCGCTCGACGTACGGCGCACCCAGGAAGATGAAGAGGAAGCAGGGCACGAAGGTCACCCAGGTCACCAGCAGGGAGGCCAGCACGGCCGCGGCCCACGGGTCGAGCGAGCCGGGGTTGCGGTAGGCGCCGACGAAGGCGACGAACTGCACCACCATGATCAGCGGACCGGGCGTGGTCTCCGCGAGCGCCAGGCCGCGCACCATCTCGCCGGGCGCGAGCCAGCCGTAGACGTTGACGGCTTGATCGGCGACATACGACAGCACAGCGTAGGCGCCGCCGAAGGTGACCACCGCGGCGCCCGAGAAGAACAGGCCCTGGTCCACGAAGACGCTGTCGCGGGAGAACACCAGCGCGGCGACCGCGACCGGGGTCAGCCAGAGGAGGAGTCCGAGCGCCAGGATCTTCAGCCCACGGCTGGTCGACGGGGCGTCGTGGTGCAGCGCGTCGTCGCTGATCAGCGGCGCGGGCCCGTCATCCGCACCGCCATGCCCCGCGCTCCGCGCGAGCGCCGGGATCCGGAGACCGAGCAGCCACCCGAGCACCCCGGCGAGGAGGATCACGAGGGGAAACGACACCCCGAACACCGTCAGCGCCACGAAGGAGGCGACGGCCATCACCACCAGAATCGGGTGATGCAGGGCTCGCTTGCCGACCCGGTGCACGGCCTGGATCACGATGGCGATGACCGCCGGGGCGAGTCCGGCGAACAGTCCGGTGACCACGGCGGTCGACCCGGCCCCGACGTACAGCCCCGACAGGCCCAGCATGGCGATCAC
>JBOFLE010000222.1:0-2015 GCA_051657705.1 Nocardioides sp.
CATGAACGAGACAGCATACGGTGACATGGAATTCACCGGGACCACCAAAGGGCCGAGTTTCAATCAGGCTAATGGTACGCATGTCTATCCAGGCCCGTTCTACAACCGATGGAGCTTCGGTCAAGCCGAGACACACAACATCTATGCCACGAGCGGTGACGTCGCCAGTGGCGCCGAGAGGGCGGCACAACTGGCTGAGGCCGTGACGGCACTCACGAACCTCATCGCCAGTGTGAAAGACCTCATGGACTATATCCAAAGCGATGCCATCCCCAGCGGACTCACATCACAGTCCGCGATTATCTCGATGAAGAAGTCGGGACAGAACATCGAGAAGAAAGAACAGTCGATGGCCGAGATCGTCGGTCATGTCGCGACCTACGTCGCCACGTTGGAGAGCACCAAGAACGGAACTACCGCCTTCTGCACGACCGTCGATCAAACGATCGCCATTTTGGAACCCTACGTGTACAACCCGTGGACGCACGCCGCCGCAATCAACGCGATCATCAACACTGTTTCCACGGCCCTCAATAGCCAGTGGGCCACCACCCAGTCGATCGTCGCCGCCGTGAGCGCCATCGCCGCCCTGATCGATGCCCTGCTCTTCGACGAGGAAGAGAGCACCAACGGGCAGGGAACCGACGAGCAGGACACCGACGAAGAAACCGACGACAACACCGACGAAGAAGAGACCGACGAAGAAGAGACCGGCGAAGAGAGCACTGCCGCGAACCAGGCGGCCATCGACAAACAGACCGAGGCCGACAAGGCCAAGGGACAGGCGGACTACCTCCAGTCGGAGGCCGATCGAGAGGCGGAGGAGGCCGAGGCCGCCGAGCAGGACTATCTCGACGCCAAGGAGCACTACGAGGAAGACGACGACGACAACGACGACGACCAGGCGGACGAGAAGGCCCGCATGGACGCCGCGAAGGCCGAGTGGGAGAAGCAGCAGGCAGAGGCCGACGAGGCGCAGGGCAAAGCCGACGAAGCGAAGTTGAGCGCCGACAACCTGCAAGCAGATGCCGATGCAGCCCAATCAGAGGCAGTCCAGGCCGAGGAAGACGAGCAACAGGAACTCGAGCAACAACGCTACGACGAACAGCAACAAGAGGCCGAAGAACAGCAGGAACTCGAGCAGCAACGCTACGACGAACAGCAACAGGAACAAGAAGAACAGCAGGAGATCGCCCAGCAGCAGTACGAGGAGCAGCAACAGAAGGAGGAGGAGCGCTACCAGGATCAGAAGGAGACGCAGGAGCAGCAGTACAACGACCAGAAGGAAATGCAGGAGCAGGCGGCCAGTCAGGGCTACGGCACCGGCGACACGGGCACCGGCACCAGCGGCTACGGCACCGGCGACACGGGCACGTCGAGCATGCCCAGCGGCAGCACCCCGACCGGTGGCAGCTTGCCTACCGGAACCGGCACACCCACCGGCAACGCCGAGACACCCACCGGAAGCAGCAGCACCCCCTCGCTGCCGGGCACCGAACCACTCGACACCGGCTCACTCACCTCAACACCCACCGACGCCGGCACACCCACCGGCAGCAGCGTCCCGACCGGAACCGGCACACCCACCGGCAACGCCGAGACACCCACCGGAAGCAGCAGCACCCCCTCGCTGCCCGGCACCGAACCACTCGACACCGGCTCACTCACCTCAACACCCACCGACGCCGGCACACCCACCGGCAGCGGCTCCAGCAGCACACCTACCGGCAGCAGCACCCCCTCGGTACCCACCCCAGAACCCCTCGACACCAGCTCACTCGGCTCCACCCCCACCGACACCGGAAGCACACCCACCGGCAGCGATTCGGGTGCGACACCGCTGCCGGAGAGTTCGACCCCGGGCGGCAGCGGCGTCCCGCCGTACACGTCGCCGTCCAGCTCGATACCGGATCCGGCCGCGACTGGCTCCGGGGCGATTCCAGCGGGCGGAAGCCCCGGAAGCATGCCGTCGACTCCCGAAATGCCCGCCGTCGAACCACTCGACACCAGCACAC
>JBOFLE010000223.1:0-1711 GCA_051657705.1 Nocardioides sp.
CAAGCTGTTCCGTCATCATTTTCCTCCGTGATCGATGGGGGTTGCTGTTCGCGGAATCGGCCCCGCTGTGACGCCCATCAGCTCGCGGAGCCGGGATAGGGCGTCGAAGCCGTGCCGCTTGACGGTGCCGGTGCTACAGCCGAGGACCGTCGCGGTTTCGTCGACCGACATTTCCTCGTAATACCGCAGCACGATGACCGCACGTTGTCGGGGTGAGAGCTGCCGCAGGGCCTCCAGGACTTCCCAGCGCTCCTCGATCGCGATACCGCCGGGCATCGGCGTATCAGAGGGCTCAGGCAACTCCCCATGGGGAACCTCGCTCTGCCACGAGCGTCGCCGGAACCACGAGGAGGCCTGAGTGAAGATCGCCTTGCGGGTGTACGCCGGAGCCGCCGCCGGGTCTCGGAGCCGCGGCCAGGCCAGATAGGTCTTGGTGAGCGAGGCCTGCAGCAGATCCTCGGCGTGCCCGCGTTCGCCGACCAGGAG
Source organism: Nocardioides sp. (assembly GCA_051657705.1). Classification (GTDB taxonomy): domain Bacteria; phylum Actinomycetota; class Actinomycetes; order Propionibacteriales; family Nocardioidaceae; genus Nocardioides. The sequence goes on from JBOFLE010000223.1 coordinate 487, forward strand.
ATAGGCGGTCCGGTAGAGATAGGCCCACCAACTGCGCACGAACTCGGTGAACTCCGCCTCCACCTCCTGCCGTGACTGTCGACGCGTCATCAAGCCCTCCGTTTCTCATCAGTGTGTCTCAGCAGGAAGGACGCGTCGTCCGGCGGTCAGGTTGAGGCTCGTCGCGAGAAAGTCGATCCGGCGGATCTCGTTCCCGCTCCTGAACCCGGGAGACGGCGTGAACGACGGATGGGGTGACGAACTCCACGAACGCGCGCGAGTCGTCTACCAGGCGGTCCGCGGGATGTGCCGCGACACCAACCGCCGACCGGCGATTCCCGCCCCGGCGCTGCATCGCCCGAGCCCCGAGTATCGTCGGCATCGTGGCGCACCGGATCGTCCTGTTGACCTTGGGCTGGGAGGAACTGCCCAAGTCGGTTTCGGTGTACGGCGCCCCTGCGGACCAGGTCCTGCGCGAGCCGATCCCCGGTGTCTTGGTGGAGTCTGACGAGGGCTGGGTTCTCCTGGACACCGGCTACAACGCGGCGCTGATTCGAGACGAAGCCCTCCGGCGGCGCTTCTTCCCTCGCCTTGAGTTCCTCCCGATCCTCCCCGGTGCCGGCGAACCCCTCGACGAGGCGCTCGCGGTGGTCGGCATCGGCGTCGAAGACATCCGCTGTGTCGCGGTAAGCCATCTGCACTACGACCACGCCGGAGGCATCAAGCACTTCGCGGGCCGGGTACCCATTCACGCCCAGCGGCGCGACCTGGAATACGGATTGTCGCCCGCCGGCGAAGCCGAAGGCATGTTCCGGATCGACTTCGACGACCCGGGGATCGACTGGCGCCTTGCCGACGGCGACGTGGACATCGCCCCCGGAGTACGGGCCATCGCGACGCCGGGACACACACCCGGGCACCAGAGCTTCGTCGTCGATCTCGACGACGGGAGCGGATTCGTGTTCGCGTTCGACGCCGCCGACCTCACCGAGAACATCGACCAGGAGCTGCCCATCGGATCTTTCGTCGGCGTCACGGCCGAGGAGACGCTCGAACCGATCCGCCGGCTCAAAGAGCTGGCCCGTACGAAGGGCTACCGACTCATCCCCGGGCACGACCCGGTCGCCTGGCCGGCGCTCACCGCCGAACTCGCCGCACGCCAGCCGTCAGCCCGGTGACCACTCGGAGGTGAGCGAACGACCGATCACCGGATGCGGACTTCGAGTGTATTCACCGCCGCCGAGCG
>JBOFLE010000224.1:0-9683 GCA_051657705.1 Nocardioides sp.
CGCCGTCGAGGTGATGGTGCTGCCGCTCACCTACGCCGTGATCAGGACGCTCAAGCGCCGCGAGGGGTCCACCTCCTCCTAACCCGCCGACACGTCACAAATGCACGCCGACACGTCACAGATGCATGGCGACACGTCACAAAGAATCCGCTTTTGTGACCACTCGGCGTGCTTTTGTGACGCCTCAACGGAGGCTAGGCCCGGGAGCGCGCATAGTACCGACCGAGGAATTCCGTCCGGAACGCGTCGAAGTCTCCGCTGTCGATGCTGGTTCGGATGTCATCGACCAAGCGGATGATGAATCGCTCGTTGTGAATCGTGGCCAGGGTGCAGGAGACCATCTCCTTGGCCTTGAACAAGTGGTGCAGGTAGGCCCGGGAATAGTGCTGGCAGGTGTAGCAGTCACAGTCGGCGTCGATGGGGCCGAAGTCGCGACGGTTGGCCGCCACGGTGACATTGAAACGGCCATCCGGGTGGTAGATCGCAGCGTTGCGAGCCACCCGGGAGGGTGAGACGCAGTCGAAGGTGTCCGCGCCGGCCGCGATGGCGGCGAAGAGGTCGTCGGGCTCGGAGATTCCCAGCAAATGCCTGGGCTTGTCGTCGGGGAGTTCCTCGCACACCCATCCGACGATCGTGCCGAGGTTCTCCTTCTCCAGGGCGCCGCCGATGCCGTATCCGTCGAAGCCGTGCGGCTCGCCATCGAGCCCTGGCACGCGAAGGGCTTCCAGATCCCGGGCCGCTCGGCGGCGCAGGTCTTCGTACTGCGCGCCCTGGACCACACCGAAGAGCGCCTGATACGGGCGGTGGGCGCGGGCACCGGTCTGGGTCACGTGTTCGAGCAGGCAACGTTCGGCCCATCCCTGAGTGCGCTCGAGCGAGGCCACCTGATACTCCCGGGTGTTCATCAACGTCGTGCATTCGTCGAAGGCGAAGATGATGTCGGCACCCAGTTGGTGCTGGATCCGCATCGACACCTCGGGAGTGAATCGATGCTTGCGGCCGTCGAGGTGGCTGGTGAACGTAACCCCGTCGTCGTCGACGTGCGCCAGCCGTTGCCTGCCTTTCGCGATCACCTCGTCGCGGCCGAGTCCGGCGGTATCCATCGCCAGTACCTTCTTGAATCCCACGCCCAGCGACATCACCTGGAACCCGCCCGAGTCGGTGAACGTCGGGCCGGCCCAGTTCATGAATGCCGACAGCCCGCCGGCCTCGTCCACCGTCTCGGCGCCGGGCTGGAGGTAGAGGTGATAGGCGTTGGCAAGCAGCGCCTGGGCGCCGAGGTCAGCCATCGTCTCGGGCAGCACCGCCTTGACCGTCGCCTTCGTGCCCACCGCGATGAACGCCGGCGTCCTGATGTCTCCGTGTGGGGTCCTGATCACCCCGGTGCGGCCTCGGGCGCCCGCCAGCCGAGTCCCCGGGGAGAAGGAGAACGCGCTCATCGCCACCGACCCTAGTCCGTCTTCGGCGCCCAGCTCACGCGAGCCTGTCGCGCGGCGCCTGCCTCCTGATGTGACACGATGACCGAGTGCGCGTGTCCACCAAGTCCGACTACGCGCTGCGGGCATTGATCGAGATGACGTTGCGGGGGGACGAGGCGGAGTCGCCGTCGGCCGGCGGCGCGATCAGCGCCGAGGAACTCGGCCGGTATCAGGAGATCCCGCGCGGGTTTCTCCAGGCGATCCTGGCCGACCTGAGGCGAGCCGGCCTGGTGGTCTCCCAGCGCGGTCAGCACGGCGGTTGGAAGCTGATGCGGTCCGCCGAGCAGATCACGGTGGCCGATGTGATCCGGGCGGTGGACGGTCCGCTGGTGTCCGTCTACGGATTGCGGCCCGAGGCGGTGAGCTACAACGAGGCGGCGAAGGCGCTTCAACACGTCTGGATCGCGGCTCGGCACTCGCTACGGGACGTGTTCGAGGACGTCACGATCGCGCACCTCGCCCGACAGAAGCTGCCGGATCACGTCCAGGCCGCCGTCGCCGATCAGGACGCCTGGGAACCGCATTAGCCGGACTCCTCGTGCTCTCCCAGCCACCCCAGCACCGGGTCCAGTTGGCGCCAGTCGGCGCGAACGAGTTCGGACAGGCCGGCGGTATGGATCACGGGATCGAAGCCGTACTGCTTGGTCAACACCAGCGATCGGTGCCGTAGGAGTTCGATCCGCGGGTGGTCGATCGGATAGCCGCGGGGGGCAGTCTTCAGTCTGTTCCCGCCCAGCTCCCAGCCCTGACGGCGAGCCTTGGCCAGCCTCCGGTCCAGGCGAGCACCGGCGCGGTCGTCGGCGATGCCCTCGCGGATCGCCGCCAGCCGGGCGCCGCTCGTCTCGTAGCAGCCGCCTCCGACCCGGACGCCGCGGGCCGAGACCTCGACGTAATAGCCGGTCGAGGGTCCGGTCGGTACGTAGGCTCCCTGTCCGGTCTTGTACGGCGTCTTGTCCTTACCGAATCGCACGTCGCGGTGGGGCCGGAACACCTTGGCGGCGCCGAACTCGCCGGCCAGTTCGGCACACAGCGCGGTCATCGGAGTCTTGACCGCGTCCAGGTAGACCTGCTTGCGGGCCTCCCAGAAGGACTTGGTGTTGTCCAGTTCGAGGTCCTCGTAGAAGTCGAGGGCCGCGATCGGGAAGCCTGCAAAGGTCACGCTGTGAGGGTATCCGGGCCGGAAGAACTGGTTTGACCTGCCTGGAAACCTTCCTTACTTTGGAGTGGCAATTGCTTTATCGGCGCATTCGGGGGTGCATGGTGAGTCGAAAAATCGCCTTGGTGGCAACCATGATCATGATGGTCGGATCGTTGTCGGCAGCGGCTTCGCGGACCACGGTGGCTGCGCCGAATGGTGGGGCGTTGCTGATCTCGGGTTCGATCACTACGACCGCTTCGGGTTCGGTGACCGTCGACGCGGTGTTGTGGCCCGAGCCGGAGATTCTGGACGAGAACGAGGTCGGTGACGGGGTCGCGATGCTTCCGGTGCCGGTCGAGGTGTCCGGCAACGAGTACCGGGTGCGTCTGGATCCGTCGTCGGTGCCGGATGCTTACGACGCGGGCGGCGTGGTGGACATCGAGGTCACCGTCAGCTCGGGTGAGGCCTCGGATTCGTATGTCGAAACAGCCCGAGTCGAGGCAGGGGTCTGGGTTCCGGCCGCCCGTTCTTCCGCCGAAGCCATGGCGCGTTCGAGTGCCAGCGGACGAGCGCCGGCCGGGCTTCGACGCGACTTCGAGGTCGAAGATCCCGATATCGCAGTGCGACGGGCACCACGGGCTGCCTCGGTGGTCGCGGCGAAACCGACTGGTGCCGGCTGCGGCAGGTACGGACTCCTGGTGCGCAGCTACGACAAATGGGTGAAGATCTCCGACGTGATGCCGGCGCGCAAGCGCATGAAAGGCCGGGTCATCTACTCCGCCGGGGGCAGCCACAGCATCCAGGCGGCACTCAGTACCGGCGGGTGGCACGCCTCGGGTTCGGTCACCCGGAGCATCGGCGAGACCTTCACCCCCGTGTTCCGCAAGCGCGACCGGACCGCGTGGACCGCGTGGAAGTTCGGGGAGTACCAGAACTCTCGCAAGTGCGGCCGCGACCGGAGGGTCAGGGCGATCTCGCATCAGGGCGGTTTCATCACCACCGCCCGGGATCATCCGTCGTACCGGCACTGCTTTGAGTACGAGAAGGGGACGTGGGATCGGGCTCGGGGGACCGCCTGGACCTACACCGCGGGCGTCGAGGTCCACGGGTTGAGCCTGGACACCCAGGTGGGGTACGACGAGAAGGTGAACGTGCAGTACGACCTGGCCCGGGACAACATGCGGCTGTGCGGCAACAACACGGGGCCTTCTGAAGCTCAACTGGTCATGGGCAAGAAGAGGAAACGGGGCTGAGCCGCCCAGTGGGACGATTCGCAGATCTTAGCGCGCTACGGGCGCTGCCGGTGCTCGTGTTGATGATGGCCGTCGCCGGGTGTGCGCGGGACGACGATCGTCCTCGGCTGGAGGGCAAACGGAATGGGCCGGTGACCTTCGAGGGAGACGGCGGATTCACTTTCGCTCCCTTCAAGGAGGATGGCTTCGTATCGGTGCCGGTGTGTGTCGACTCCGACGAACCGGTGTCGATCAGCGAGCTGAGCTTCACCGCGAAACCCGAGGGTGCCGAGCCGCGGTTCATGGTCAACTTCGACGGCCCCGGTGAAGGATCATGGGGCGCCGCTCGGGTCAGCAGGCTGACGCCGAACTTCGTCGACCCAGAGGACGCGGAGGGCGAGATCCGGCCGTGCGAGAGTCCGCAGGATGGTGGCCAGATGAGCGTGGAGATCGCGTTCATCCTTGATCGAGACGGCCTGGTTGGCGCCTACGCGGACGGGTTCGAGATGACCTACACCTACCGCGGCCGGGAGTACCAGGCTTCCAGCCGGCAGCGCATCGGCATCTGCGCCTCCACGGGCCCCAATCCGGAACCGATCGTGGAGAACTGTGCGGAGATAGCCAAGGACTGAGTTCGGCTGACTCCGGACCGCTATCCCGACACCGCGGCGGACACCTGCTCGTCGCCGCCCTCGGACTTGGCGGTGATGGTGATCTTCGACCCGCCGCATCGCGGCCGCGAGATGAAGCCGGGCGACCCCGGGGTCTCGTAGACCGTGGTCAGCCCGTCGCTCGCCCGCCAGCGCATCAGCCGAGCCGGATCGCCGTCGGTGTCGGTCTGCTGGGTGAAGTACGCCGCGCCGCCGCACCACACCAGGCTGCCGGAGTCGCCGACCGCCAGCTTCGTGCGGGGCCGTGGCGCCGCGGCGTAGAAGGTGGCCTCCTCGATCCGGTTGGGATCTCCGATCTCGGACCAGATCGCTCCGTCGGGGGTCTGCAGCGAATCCCAGCCGATGCAGGCGGTCGGGCCGTCGAGGGGCGTTGCCTGCCCGTCTTCGATGACGACGGGGGTCCGACAGCCGTCCTTGCCGAGCTCGAAACTCAACACGGTCAGTCCGGCCGGCGTGATCCGGGCGTCGTTGAAACCGCTGTTCGCCGGCGCGCACCAGGTGATCGCCGACTCTCCGGCGGCGAGATCCACCTCGACCAGGCAGTAGCGCCGCTTCTGGTACGTCGCGTGGAACAACGAACCCTCCCCTAGGGTCCAGGTGCCTCCGTTGGTGGTGGGGAGGTCCGACTTCTCGTCCACCGTGAGCTCGGGAGCGTCACCGGAGAGCGCGAACACGTGCGCGCTGCCGGACCGCTCCTCTTGTGGGTCCTGGGCCACCGCGGCGGCGTACTTCTCGTCCATCAGCAACACCGATATCCGTTGCCCGCCGGAGGAGCTCCAACGCCGCTGGGTGCCGGCCCAGCTCAGCACGACGTCGGTCCCGCCGGATTGCGACAGCGTGCCCGACTCTCCGGCCACGAGATCGCCGTTGCTCGTGACCGGTTCCCATTCGAGCGGGGTCTCGCGGGGGTCTGAGTCGGTTGTCGGCTCGGCCTTTCCGGTCGGGCCCGAGGGCTTCGCCGAAGCCGCCGGACTCCGAGGCTCCGACGGCTCCAACGGCTCGCCCGCGCACGCGGCCAGGGCGCAGAGCGTCACCAGCAGCGCTGCCGGGACGGCGTACCGGGGTATCGGCTTCATACGCCGATATTGTGCAGGAAGTGCTCCTGGTTGGCGCGATAGCTCTTGTAGGCGCTGCGCCATTGCACTCGGTCGATGTACGGCTCGGAGGGGTCGAAACGCTGCTGGTTCCACGGCTCGAAGAAGCCGATCAAGGTCTGCTTGTCGCCGTTGTTGTTGTAGCCGCGACCGACCTGGAAGTGCCCGGAGCCGTTGTCATCGAGATAGGGGAAGTACTCCTTGCGCAACACCGGATGCATGACCATCGGAGCGCGCAGCGTCGAGACGTGCCGGCGGACCAGCGTGATCCACTGCCGGAAGGTGAAATCACCCACGTCGAGTACGACGTACGGCCCGGCTCGGTCCGCGCTGTCCCAGGTGGTGTACCTGTTGATCACGCGCACCATCTCGGTGATCTCGGTGCCGCTGGCCGTGGTGCCCAGCCGCTGGGCCCAGACCCGCTGCCGACGCGGCGGGACGGACTTGGTCCAGGCGATCATCTGGATCGTAGTCGGCCCGCACCAGTAGGTGCGCCGTTGATCGTTGACGTGAGTGGGGTCGAGCAGCCAGGAGCGCTCCGGATAGGCACTCGTCCGGGCGAGGGCGGCGGTGCGCCTGGAAAGGCCGGCTTGGCCGGTGTCCTGCCGATCGGTCCGGAGTCTGACCTCCCGATGATCGGTCGCGAAGCCGGCGGGCAAGGGGACTCCCTGGATCTGGTGTCGCAGCAGCCAGATCTTGGCGACCGAACGAGCCGCCTGCCTCAGTTCGCGACGCTCGACCTTCCGACGTTCTTCCGGTGCGAGGCCGGCGCGATGGGCCAGGATCGCGAGCGCATCGCGATCGCCGGTCGTCTCAGCCGGACTCGGGGCTGCCGTCTGACGGTCGTCCGGTTGGGCTCGCGCGCCGAGCCGGCTCCCGACGCCGCCGACGGCCGTGGCCGCCTCCGCGATCCGGTGCCGGACCCGGGCCTCGCGATCGGTGGTCCAGCCGATGCCGAGACAGTAGCGCTGGCCTTCGAAGTCCGCGCACCGCACGGCGTCGGCCGCCTGCGCTCTGCGGGCCGACCTGGTGGTGGCCCAGAGGTTGCGGTCCGAGTCGAGCACGCGGCGTATCTCTGCGGTGGCTCGGGCGGTGATCGGACTCTCGCCGGCGGTCGCGTCGAGCATCGCGAGCGGGCTCGAAGGAGCGCTCGACAACCGCGATGCGGCAGTTGTACCGCTGGCCGACGCGATGGCGAGCGACCCGGCGACGGAACCGCTGGCGGGCGCGGTAGCGAGTCCCGTGGCGGGCGTTGCCGCCAACCCGGTGGCAAGGAGAAGCGTGATGGCGAATGCGGAGGGCAATCGGCTCTTGGCTGGTCCGGAATACATCTGTCTGGTCACCACAAATCCAATGGGATGTTGGCTTGTCGGCCTGCTGGGCGTTCGATTGTAACTCGAATCCTCTTTCGCCCCAACAGTCTCACTAATAACATCGACCCGCCGGGAAGTAGCCGTCGACCCGCCGGGAAGCCGGGGACTTGAGGTGACTTTTGTGACGTCTCGCCGTGTATTTGTGACGGGTCGGCCAGCTTTTGTGACGGGTCGGCGAGGGGGGTGGAGCGGATGACGAGATTCGAACTCGCGACATCAACCTTGGGAAGGTTGCGCTCTACCAACTGAGCTACATCCGCAACGCGCCGCACGGTGTCCGCGACGACCATGTGATGCTACCAATCGCGGCGCCCGACGGAAACGGGGCCCAGATCGGGGTAGCGAGCCGCCAGCTCGTCACCGCTCGACTCGCCCCTGACCCGGCGGAGCAGCCAGGGGCCGAGATGCCGCACGGTCCAGTCCCGGTTGGTCGTGGCCGGCCGGTCGGGATCGCCGTTCAACGCGGGCTTCGGCAGCTCGTGGGATATGCCGAGTACGTCGAGGACCTTCATCGCCATGAGCTGGTGGCCGGCCGAACTCATGTGCATCCGATCGGGATCCCAATAGCGCCAGTCGCGGTACTCGCGCATCCGCCAGAAGTCCACGACCCGCAGGCCACGCCGTTCCGCCGCCCAGCGCACCAGTTCGGTGTAGACCGCGAATCGTCCCCGGGTGGGCCGGAACGTGGCCGACCCGCCGGGGTCGAATGCCGTGAAGACCACCACGTCCGCACCCGTGTCGCACAGTCGCCCGATCGCCGCGTCGTAGCGCTCCACCAGCCCGTCGATGTCGACCTTGGGCCGCAGGATGTCGTTCGCGCCGGCATAGACGGTGACCAGGTCCGGATTCATGGCGAGGGCCGGCTCGAGTTGTCCGGTCAGTACGCCGTCGAGCTTGCGGCCGCGGATCGCGAGATTGGAATATCCGAAGTCGCCGCCCGGAGCGGTCGCCGCGAGTACCTCGGCCACGCGGTCCGCCCAACCGCGCACGCCGTTGGGCCGGGTCGGATCGGCGTCGCCGACGCCTTCGGTGAAGGAGTCGCCGAGCGCGACGTACCTGGTGAACCCCATGCCAGGTAGGTTACGACCCGTGCTGTTGAGCGACCGTGACATCGTGGCCGAGATCGCCGCCGAGCGCATCGTGATGACGCCGTGGGAAACGTCCATGTTGCAACCGTCCTCGATCGACGTGCGGCTGGACCGCTTCTTTCGGGTGTTCGAGAACCATCGCTATCCCCACATCGATCCGGCCGCCGACCAGTCGGATCTGACCCGCGAGGTCGAGCCGATCGGCGACGAGCCGTTCATCCTGCACCCCGGAGAGTTCGTGCTGGGGTCGACCTACGAGGCCGTCTCGCTGCCAGACGACATCGCCGCTCGCGTCGAGGGCAAGTCGTCGCTGGGCCGGCTGGGCCTGCTGACCCACGCGACCGCCGGATTCGTCGATCCGGGCTTCTCCGGGCACGTCACGCTGGAGTTGGCCAACGTCGCGACGCTGCCGATCAAGCTCTATCCGGGGATGAAGATCGGGCAGTTCTGCTTCTTCCGGTTGTCCTCTCCCTCGGAGCATCCCTATGGCTCGGCGAAGTACGGTTCGCGCTATCAGGGCCAGCGCGGACCCACCCCCTCGAAGTCGTTCCAGAACTTCTACCGCACCCCGATCTGAGGTAATCCGCCACCTTCAGCACCAAACTCGGGTGGAAATGGTGCCGAAGGTGGCGGACTATCGACCGAAGGCGTCGGCGAGGGGGCGCAGTTCCGCGCCGGGGACGTTGATCGCGACTGTGCCGACATGCTGGGTCTCGCCGGATGAGGTGGCGGGAGCCGGCCGGTGGTAGGTCGCCACGATGCCCGATGGCAGGTCGTCGAGATCTCCGGCGATCTCGACCCGGTCGCCGAGTCCGGGCAGGCCGTAGCTCTGGAGTCTGAGGTCCAGTTGATCGCTCCAGAACGACGGGATCGGCGTGAACGGGCCGGCCGCGGCTCCGGTCTCGGCCGGTTCGATTCCGCCTGCTTCGATCTCGTGTGGGGCGAACCCACCGAGATCGGTCAGCAGCGTGCGCGCCGCCCGCCGGGCCGTATCGGTCGGCATCGACCAATGCTCGACCCGCCGCGGAACGTCGTCGAACAGCGGGTTGGGGAACCGCGCGATGTCGCCGACCGCGACCACGGTATGGGCATCGAGCACGCGCAGGTCGTTGTCGGTCAGGACGCCGTCGCCGAGGTCGAGACCGTTGCCGGCCAGCCACTCGACATTGCAGCGCGAGCCCACGGCCTCGACGACCACCGATGAGGATAGGGTCTCGCCGGTGTCCAGGACGACGCCGCCGACCGCCGCGGATCCGGCGTACGCCGACACGCCGGCACCGATCACGAACCGGATTCTGCCCGCTTCGAGATGACGCTGGACGGCGCCGGCGACCTCCCGCCCGAGCACCCGCTGCATCGGTGCGCCGGCCGGTTCCACGACGGTCACGGCGACGCCCATCGAGGTCAGCGTGCAAGCCACCTCGGTGCCGATGAACCCCGCACCGACCACCACCGCGGGGCCCGATCCACGATCGGCCAGGGCGGCCCGGAGCGCGACGACGTCCTCGATGGTGCGGATCGCGAAGCGTCCCGCCGCCGGGCCGGGCACGCCCAGTCGCGCCGACCGCAGTCCGGACGCGATCACCAGCCCGTCGAAGGCATCCTCGCC
>JBOFLE010000225.1:0-15400 GCA_051657705.1 Nocardioides sp.
CTTCGGACCCGGACAAGTGCCTCGACCCGTTTCCGCAGGTCGCCGACGACGCGCTCCTGTTCGACCTCGTCCAGGAAGGGATCCATCAGCGTCCGCAGCCCGGAGTCGATCCCGGCGAGCGCCCGCTCTCGCGCCTCGCCTTCCAGCGACAGGGCATGCGCGGTGGGCTCCATCCAGAACACCCAGCCGTCGTCGTCGACGAAGCTGCCAATCCCGCTTCGTGCCACCCAGGACACGTCGCCGCTGGAGAACCCGGCCGCCTGCTCCCGGTTGTGCGTGTGCCAGGAATAGCGCGCGCGGACCTGTCCGGCCCGATCCGGCGGGGTCGGCAGTTCGAGAGCGCTCGGGCCTCCCAGAACCGGGACGCCGACTCGCACCGTGCCGTCCTCGGCCTTCTCCAGATAGCCGCCGATCTCCAGGAGCCCACGCAGCCTCGGGACCTGCCGATAGATCTCCTCCATCAACCCGAAGACCGCGCGAGCCGCGTGCTCCTTGCTCGCGAACGACCCGGCCATCAGCTCGCGCCAGGCCCGGCGGAAGGGGGCCAGCAGGCGGAGCGCGTCCACCTGCCGCTCGGTGAGGCCGTGGCCTTCGGCCCACCGCGCGAGATCGGACTCGGAGGACGACGCGCCGTCCTCTAGGTACTCCCCCGGGATCGGGGCGGAGGCGGTCCCATCGCGATGACGGGCCGCTGGATCGGGGGCGGAGCGCGCCGTGAGCCCGCCGTCCGAACTCGTGGTCAGGTAGAGCGACGGGACGCGGAAGCTACGTGGATCATCCGGGTCCTCGCTCGGCATGTTCTGCGAGTAGTCGTCGAAGACCGCGACGATCCGATGGCCGTCCTGCTCGAGTCGCTCGTACTCGCCGTGCTTGGGATGGGCGTAGATCGGCTCCGGATCGATCTCGGCGATCAGCCCCCGGTCGCGCAGCCACCTCGTCTTGGCTTCCTGCCCCGCTCGCGCTTCCTCGTTGTCGGGCCGCGCGGAACCGGTAGCCGAGATGAACACCTTCGGTATGCCCCGCCGTCCCATCTCCGCGACGAGTTCGATCATCGGCTCGATCGGCCGGAGCGCGCCGGTGGCGAGCGCCGACCGAGCGGCCTCGTACGCCCGGCTGTCGACCTCATCCTCGTCGGCGGCCGGGCAGAGGAGGTCGGCGACCGAGTAGTAGTGCCAGGTAGCGATCCCGGCCACGGTCTCGTCGATGTCGACGACGACCAGCGGGTGGTGCCCGTCGCGGAGCATTCGCTCCCACTCGTCGAGGCGACCTCTGGCTCGTTCGACGATCGCGGCCAGGCGGTCGTGATAGCGCAGGAACTGATCGACCGGCCGGAAAAGCCCTCGCGCCGCAGTCTCTGACAGCAACGACGGGCGCTCGCGCATGAGGAGATCACGGGCCTCGACCACCGCGCGTGCCTGGTCGACCGGCCTGACGCCGATGCGCTCCAGATCGTGCGCCAATTGGATCAGCCGGACTCGCACGACCTCGGCGCCCGCTAGCTCCGCATCCGATTCGGGCGCCTCCACGAGGTCGCGAACCGCGTCGCGGACCAGTGTGGCCACGTCCGTGCCACGATATTCGCGAGAGATGGTTACTGGCCTGCCCAGTTGGCTCTCGACTTCAGCGATGGCTGTCCGGGCGGCGTCGTTCATCCGGGTGCGGGTATCGTCGTCCAAGCCGTAGCCGAAGTTGGGGTTGGCGTAGAACGCCCACTCCCGCTCGTCACTATCGACTTGAGGGCGACTCTCGAACCAACCGGCTAGGTAGTGGGGTGCGATAGCGCCCAGTCCGGCCCACACCTCCTCGCCGCGGTAGAGCCGATCGGCTCGCAGGGTTCCCGTATAGGTGAGGTCCGAGCCCCGGAACGGACTGACGATCGTGGGGGCGCCGACGATCAACTGCACCGTGCCGTGTCCCTCGGCCACCCCGTACTTCTTGGTGACATGCAGGACACGATGCGCCTCAGCATGCAGGGCTGGGTCGTAGTCCACCATGGCTCCGGGCGCCCAGGCCTTCCAGGCTCGCTGGAGTTCGTCTCGCCACAGGCTGCCCTCCATCCCGAGGACGCATTGGACGCCGGCCCACCGGTGATCGCCGCGCAGGAACCATTGATCGGCCACCTGCTCGGCGCCGCCGAGGCGGGCCCTGGGATCGATCGTGAACGAGGGTCGGTAGGGCACCGGTGGCGGGACGTACGCCGCAACGATATGCCCGGGGCGATCACGGTCGTGGGCGACCAGCACCATCAGCTCGGGACCGTGCCGGGCCGACTGCTCGCGCACGAGATCGGCGAACTCACCGGATTCCTCCGGGTCGGACCCGCCGAGGAAGAAGGAGAACTGCGTAATGGTCGGCCAGGTGGCGTCACGGTAAGTAGCGGGTGCCGGCGCACCCACGACCACCCGCATCCGGCGTCCACCCTCGGTCGCCTCGGCGGTCACGCGCGCAATGAAGGAGTCGATCTCTGCGTGGAGATCCCGAGTGGTCGGTTCCGGCGAGGGACTCGCATACTCGGGTACAGCCGAGGCGGCCAGCCCCGCACCCGACTCACGAGGGAGTTCGGTTGTCTCGTAGGCGTGCGAGACGACGACTCTCACCCCGGTCTCTCTCGCGATCGAGTCGATCGCGACGGCGATCTGTTCCTCCATGCCGGCTTGCGCCGCCGGATCGAGACCGTAGCCTCGGTTCGGGTTCAGGTAGAGCACCAGCCGTTCGACGCCGTCGAGTTGCACCCGATCGAAGTAGCCCGCGATATCCGTGGCGTTCGCCCCGCCGAGGATGAAATGGCTCCCCGCATGGCCGAAGATCCGGTCGTACTTCTCGTCCACCTCGCCGTTGCCTGCGAGGCTGCTCGCCCGGTACCAGTTCACCAGCGTCGGCGAGCCGACGAACAGGTACGGCCGGTTGTAGCTCTCCGCGACGCCGAAGTGCGTCGTCACCTGGAGCAACACGTTCGCGACGGCCGCGTGGGCTTGCTCGTCGTAATCGAGGACGGCCGCCGGCATCCACGAGCAGCGACCGTCGCCCCGGTCCCTGACGATGTTCGTGTCCAGGTTGCCTTCCTGGCCGTCCACGAAGCAGTTCTCCGGGCGGCGCGCGTCGCCGCGCACGCACCAGTCCCGGTCACGGGGCCGGACCAGGGGATTCAGCGTGAACGGGATCGGGTGCACTGCCGGTGGCGGCACGTGCGCCGCGAGCACGAGTCCAGTGGCCGCGTCGGTCACCACGACACTCACCAACGCCGCGTCCGATCCGGCCGCTTGCCGCTCGGCGTAGTCATGGAAGCGTTGTCGCTCCGAATCGAGCCGGCCGCCGCCGAGGTCGAACTGCTCTGTGGTCCGGACCGGCCGGCCACCAGCGAAGTAGGGCTCGCGCCCTGGGGTACCGACCGCGACGATCCAGCCTTTCGGAGTCGGCGGAGAGGTGGTCTCGATGCCGGCCACGAACGCCGCGAGCGCGGCGCGGACATCCTTGGGCTCCGGCGTCTCATCAGGCCGCGAAACGGGCAGGACGGATCGGCCGGGATCCGGCCGGCGCAGACTCCGCAACAACCTGATCCCGTTGATGCCGATCGGGATGCTCGCCTTGACGTCGGCGTCACCGAGGGTCTCGTCGTCCAGGAGCGGTCCGATCCGCGCCAGCAGCTCAGCGAAGTTGGTTACCCCGGTGTGCTGCCGCACTCCTTCCGGTGTACGCCGCCCGAAGGCATCCTCGACGAGCTTGCGCACCCCGGCTGGTGGCAGCTCGGACGCCCGTACCGCCGCGGCGACAGCGGCACCCGCGCCCTCGTCGCGATCGTCGACCGGAGCCATCCACTCGACATAGGCTCGCAACACCGCCAGCTCCGGCCCCAGCCGCCAGCCCGGCCCGGGCCATTCGCGGTCGGTGGACGAGTCCCCAGGAGTTCCGAGCGTCTCGCCGAACGCGGGCCAGTCGCCGAGGGATCTGGCTGAGAGCCCGCTGGACAGATCGGTGTTGCCGTAGGCGTACGAGATGCGCACCGGCGTACCCACCGCAGCCAGTCCTTCGGCCACCAGACCATCGAGCCGGGCCCGGGTGGCCGGTTCCAGGCCGTACCCGAAGTTCGGGTTCGCATAGAAGACGTGGGACCGGTCCCGCGGATCCGGCCTCTCCAACCAGCCCGCGATGTACTCGGCCGAGACGGCTCCCAGGGCGTAGGGGTTCACCACTCCGAGCAAGTCCTCGTCGACGGACACCTCCCCCGCCAAGGCGAGTTCGGTGCTCTGCCCCGCATCGATCACCGTCGGCGCACCGACGATCAGCCGCGCCGTCGACCCGAACCGAAGCGCGGTCCGCGGATCGCCGGCCAGACTCACGATCGCCGAGGCGTCACGGTGGAGATCCGGGTCGTAGTCCACGATTGCCCCCGGCAATACCGACCGGAGCTGGTCATGGATCGGATCCCCGGTCACACTGCCCTGGAGGCCCCAGACCACGTCACCGATGATCGGCCGGCCGTCGCCCCGGAAGAACGCCCCCTCCCACACGGCCGGTGCGCCCTCGACCAGTCGGTGCGGTCGCACCCGCTCGTCGACGACGAAAGAGGGCCGATATCGCATGGGTGGCGGCACGTGTGCCGCCACCACCTCGTCCGAATCCGGCGCGATCACCTCGATCACGACGTGGTCGGCGCCGAACTCATCGAGCGCGCGATCGACCAGGCCCACGAAGCGCCCGGTGGCCTCGCGCGACTCCTCGGCATCGATCCGGATCACCGCGCGATCGGTCTTCCCCCACTCGAACGGGCCTCCGTCGTTGGGCGCGGGAGTCCCGACGGACACCACCCAGGAACTCCCCTGTTCCGCCGAGGCGACGATGCTGGCGACGAGAGCCTCGATCTGCGCTCGCGAGGCCGGCGCCGAGCTCTCTGGGACGATCACGTACGACGGCCGAACCGATCGGCGACGCTCGGGCACCGACGCCGAGCGGGCACTCAGGGATCCGCCGTGGTCGTCACCATCCATGCTCGGCGCACGACTGTGGTGCGTGTCGTCTTCGAGGTCGGTAACGACCAGGACGCCCGCGGCGCCGACGATCGTGCGGAAGGGTGGGCCGATCCGGATCGGCCCACGTAAGTTCCGCGGTTCCTGCAGAGACGACGGCTGGGCGCTCGACAAGAAAAAGTCTTCAAGCGGCTCCTGGTGCCCCATGAAGCGGGCCGTATAGGGATCGCTCAGAACAAGCTGGAACTGATAGCTGCCAAAGGCACGGCCGCGCTGCTTGACCGCGACCTCCACCGTGAACTCCACCGCTGTGACGGTCGGGTCCCCCAACACCTCACCAAGAGTCCGCCACAACTTCGATGGGATCGTCGCGTTCTCGACCCGGGCCACGGCTCGTTCCAACGCCTGCCGCAGCCGCAGCAGCGGCACCGTGGATGTCGACTCAAGCGGAATACCCCAGAGCCGATCCTTGGGCCGGAACGCCACCTGGCCTTGCTGCTCACGACTCCACTCGCGTTCGCCCAGGAGCGCGCCCCGGAGATCCGCGAACCATAGAACCGCACCGGACAGATTCGCACCCCGCAGAGTCGCATTTCGAAGATCGGCCGAAGTGAGCGTGGTGTGCAGCAGGGTTGCCCGTTCCAGGTTCGCACCTCGAAGATCCGCACCATTCAACTCCACCGAGGTCAGATCGACACCGGAGAGGTTCGCGTCGACGAAACTGGCTCCACGAGCACTGTAGAGCCGCGCACCGGAGAGGTTCGCCCCATTGAAGTTGGCTCCCTCGGCATCGCCTAGTCGCGCGTGGGAGAGATTGGCGCCAGCAAAATTCCATCCGTCGAGGTGGTGTCCGCGCAGATCGAGCCCGGTCAGGTCCAGGTGGCTCAGGTCGAGCCCTCCCTCGGGCCAGAGCACGTGCAAGCGGCCGAGGTGGTGCTGCTGGAGCGCGGTGAGGTTCCGGCCGAACCGCACCCGATCGGGCAGAGCGTGCGTATCGATGGTCCGCAGATCGAGCGTGGACTTACCGCGGACATCGGTCGAAAGGAACTGCGACAAGCTCCCGGCATCGGCCGGCGGCGGCAGGAACCTCGGCACCGGCCGAGTCGGCACTCCGAGCTCGTGGGCGGCGATGAGGAGGTCCGCCACCGACCCGTCACCGGCGAACAGCCGCACGAGCGCCTCATAGTCGAGTCCGTTCGCGACTTTCCCTCCGTAGAACCCGCGCGCAATCCACTGGGGCATCGCCTCGTTGAACTGAACGGACTCGCCGGTATCGAGGTTCTGGATCACATAGCTGTCTTCGGTCCACCAACCACCGGCACTCGTCGGGGACGACAACGGTCCGTTCGGCGTACGGAAACGGGGATGCACCCGGAACCACTGGCCATTGAATTCGAACCTTCTCGGCTCTCCCGACCTCATCGGCGACCGCCCGTGCTCCTCGCTGGTCAGCGCCATCAGGTCGGCGATCCGCATGAAGAGCTGCAACAAACCTGCCAATGTCTGGTGCGGTACGCCGCGACGATCAGCAACGATCGATGCCTCCGCGAGGACATCGGCCAGGTCCTCTCCGGGCGCCAACCACCAACGAACACGATCCGAGTCCTGTTGCATCAGCGCCTGATATTCGTGATAGCGGGCTGGATCCAATGGGGTGCCGTCGTTGGGCACCAACCCCAGTTCGGCGTACGTCGGCAGTTCGGTGCCGCGAATGCTGACCGCAAGCAGACGCTGGCCAGTGCCGGGGGAGAGCACGATCGTCCACGGGCCTACCGCTATCTCCAAAGCATCCGCGGTCCCTCCGATCGCTCGCGGAGCCAAGTCGCCGATCCGATTCATAGGATGGAGCAGCTCCGCCAGCGGGTGCCCGTTATCCGCTGTCAAGAGGGCGGGCCGATAGGGCCGTGCCCAGACGCTCGGACGGACCTCCACGTAGCCCTCCGCGATCCGCGACTGAGGTGCGGAGGAAACGTCCGAAGCCGACCTGGTCAGATAGATCACGCCCTCGGGCGAGACCGCGAGTTCGAGTTCCGGAAGGTACTGAAAGTCCGCGATGGGCTGGCAAGCGGCGACGGACACCGTTGTCGGCGCGCTACTGGCGCCCAGGATCAGGTGTATGTCATCGCTGAGCTCGTTGACCGAATACATCCGAACCAGCGCGTTCTGGTCCGGCAGCGTGGAGAGCCACCTGGCCAACGCGACCACGCTGTGGCCATGGTCCAGGCCCAGCCTGACCTCGACCTGGGCCCACCCCAACACCCTCACCTGAACCCGCGCCAGGCCCGATCTCCGCGCGGCCGCCAGTTGCTCGACCACGAATCGACTCAAGGCAGACTCAGGCTGGGCCTCGATCGGAGTGGGGTGAGCGGCGCCTTGGTCCGAGTTGCCGTGGTCCGGGATGGCGCGTGCGGTGAGGCCGTTCTTGGCGGGCCGGGTCTCACCACGCAGGGTGAACTGATCCCGCGCCAAGTCGTCGAGCTCGGTCACAGTGGGCTCGGCGATCTTGGTCAGATCCAGGAACCGGATCGGAGCACCAGCAGTATTCAGACGCTCGTCCCGGGTGACCTCGAAACCCAGCCTGCCCAACCCGGCATACAACACGCCCACCCGATCGGCATCGAACGTCGACAACGGCTGCACGATCAAGAACCGCCCACCGACATTCAACACCTGCGCCGCAGCCGCGACGAAACTGAATACCTCCTGCGGATCCTGACTCAACATCGCGAAACTCGCCGTCACGAAATCCACCCGCGAAGTGGACCGTTCGCCCAGCAATCGCGCCGCGTCCTGCACCCGACCCTGCAAATGATGCTCATGCGTCCCGGTGCGCAGCGGACCACTCGGCAGCCGGGTACCCAAACCCTCGGCGGTCTCCAACTCGGCCAACACCCACGCCGGGAACCGATCGATTCCCCACGCCTGATCCACATACGCCGAAGGATCGCCACTCTCCTCCGCGGCGAGCATGTCCATCACCAACTGCCCCAGACCCGACCCGAAATCCACGAACCCGATCGGCCCCACCACCCCGCCACGGTCACCGGTCTTCCGGCGGGCACGCCGAGCCTCCGCCACCAGGGCCCGCACCTGCTCGGTCAGATACCGGGTGGACTGCTGCCACGCCGGCGGACCCTCGTTCGAAGTAAACAACTCCACGAACCGCGGCAGGGCCGTCGGATCCTCACCAAAACGGAACGAATCCCCCCCACCCAGGCCGTAGTAGTCGCCCACGGCGTACCGCTCGGCCTGCGCCTGAGTCGGGACGTACGAAGCGCTGTGATCCTGATACTGCGCCGCGACCCCCAGCAACGCCTCCAACCGGTCCAGATCCTGCTGATCCTGAGACAACTCCTGATACTGCTTCCCACCCTGGACCGTCACCACCCGCTGCTGATACCGGATCACCACCTCCACTGGCACCGACAGCGGAAGCGCGGGCAAATACAACATGCTGGTCAACGCCTGATACTCCACCGGCGTGGTCGGCGGGTTCAACGCCTCCACCAAGAAGCCCCCCTCGGGCAGGGTCGCGCTGTCCACCACGACCGCCCCCGGGAACGCCGTATAGGTGGTGACCAGTACGTCGATCTCACCCCGAGCGAAACGGCCCAACAGGTTCGCGCGCTCCTTGAAGCCCGTCTTGCCGGTGATGTACTCGACCGTCGGCACCGTCCCGGCCCGTCCGTCGGCCGACTCGCGCGCGAACGAATCCCGCAGGTACCGCGCCGCCTTGACCGCGCCCTCCTCGTCGTACTTGCTGAGGACGACCGCCCGGCCGCCCGCGCGTACCTGATCGAGCACGCTGGCGGCGATCGCCGGCAACTTGGCCTCCGCGGCCAGGTGCCGCGGAGCGTGCACGTCGACGCGGCCGCTATCCACCAGCGAGTCGAGCGCCACGCCAGCCGCACCGGCGGCCGGCATCGCCACGAACTGAGGCTTGACCACCCGGCCGCGACCGCCGTACATCACGGTGTCCGGCACCAAGTCGGCGTACACCTCCCGGGCCTCGCTGCCGACCTCGCCCATGCCGATCAGCCTGGCCAACGCGAACGGCGCGTCCGGATCCCGGCTCAACGGCACGTCGTTCAGGGCGATCACGGTGGTGACCAGCGGTGCGACGTCGGCGAGCATGTCACTGCGATCCGACCCCGGAGCACCGACGGCCTGGTCCACGACGATCGTCGATTCTCCGGACCAAGCGCGCAGCGCGTCCAGGAGGCCGGCGAAGTCGGCTGGGCTGGTACGCCGGATGTCCGCCAGAGTGTCGTGCGGCAGCACCGCCACGAACGGCTTCGAACCTCGCCCGACTCGCAAGGCATCGATGAGCTTCTCGACCGATGTCACCACGTTCATGCCCGCGGGCATGAACGCCGTCGCCTCCGCGACCACCGTCTCATGTGCCATGAAGGGGGTGGTCAGCCACACCATTGCCCCCCGCGGCCGGATCGCCAGCGCGGCCCAGGCCGCCTTGCGATTGTCGACCGCATGCGGAAGTGACACCAGGATGCCCTTGGGCTCGTCCTGCCGGACAAGCTTCGCGCGCGCGTCCGCCAGCGTGCGGCGGCGCACGCCGACCCGGGTGGCCGCGATCGCCTGGGCGGGCGTGAGGTCGATCTCCTCCGAGTTGCGCAACACCGCGAACGTGGCGAGGAGTTCGAGCGCGGCCCGCACCTCGGCGACGAACTGACTCAGCGCCAGGTCGCCGAGCGAGCCGGGCTCGAACTCGGCGAGCCCTATCAGTTCCTCTCGCAACGCCTCGATTGTCGGGCGGGCCGGGGTGGTCAGCTTCGGCTTGGCGGGGCGTTCGCCGGCCGACCCGGCCTTGATCCAGGCCGTGACCGCGGCCCGGTGCTTGGCAAGCGCGGCCCGCCAGGACAAGGCGGCACCCTCAGCACCCGTCGCCCAGGGTAGGACGACCTCGTCCCACCACCTGGTGAGCACCCCGGCCACCAGGTCGGCGTTCTGCTCGTGGAGCAACCGGAGGGCGACCGCTCGCGAGAAGCTCCGCTGGTTGGCAACCTGGGCCGGCGGTGTCGCCTTCGCCAGGCTCTCCAGCAGACCGCGGGTACGCGCGGGCAGGTCGCTGACGGCACGAGCGCGACGGCGCACCGGATAGCCGCTGATGTCCACCGGCCACGGGGGTCGGCCCCAGCGCGGCGCGCGAGGCGCCGTGCTCGACCCGCTCCACGGCACCTCGATCTGCTCGACCGGCGCCTCGCCCGGCATCCCCTGCCGCAACAGCTCCAGCATCTGGCTCGCCGCCTGCGGGTCGACGATTTCGTTCACGGTCGCGGCCAGCTCCCGCAACATCTGGTCGCCGGCCTCCCGGCCCTCCTCGATCAGGACCTTGACGAAGGGCAGGACCCGGCGTCGGGAGTTCTGCCGGTTCGCGGCCAGCTCGGGATGCGCCACCTGGTCGAGCTTCCAGATCGCCGCGCTCAGGTTGGTCTCGAACACGTTCTGGACCTGGCCGTTGGTCGCGTCCTGATGGATCAATGTCACCACGGCGGGTACGTCGACGGCCCGGACCTTGCCGGCATCGAGCCAGCCGTAGGCAAATCTCAGTCGCGGCTGATCCGCGTCCAGGAGGTCCGTCAGCCTCGGGAAGGAGCGCTGACGCTCGTTGACTTCGACCGATCGTGCGTCGGCCCAGGCCGCGAGCAACGACACGTCGGTTGGGCTAAGGTCGGCGCGCGCGGGACTCTCTCCTTGCTGTGCCCGCTCGCTCAGCTCACGGTTGAGCGCCTCGACCCCGAGTACAAGCAGTTCGGCCGCTCTGACGACCTGTTCGCCGAGTGCGTCGACCAGGGTCTGCCGCCCACCCGGCTGGGAGGCGACGAAGTCCTCCCAACCGGCCTGGTTGGTCAGCGCGATGGAGGGCTCGGGTTCCGGGTCGGTATCCGCGACCTGATCAGCGGGTTCGCCGGCCGGGATCGCGCCCGGCTGGGGCGGGGCCGGCTCCGTGGAGGGGTTCATTGCGTCCGTGGCGCCGTCCTTGAGCGGGAAGCCCCACCAGACCAGCTCGGCCAGCGAGCGCTCGCCTCCGCTCTCCCGCTCCTCACGATAGGCCCGTATCAGAACAGTCGCCGCCTCCGAGCTCACCTTGAAGGCGCCGACGATCATGCCGACCGCGGCGGTGCCGGCGGTGTCGATCATGCTCAGCTTCGCGTCGACGGCGGCCAGGAAGCCGGCCGGGGACCGGTAGGTCCGGAAGGCGGCCTCGGCCTTCTCCCGCGTCCGGTTCTTGGCAGGATCGGTCCAGGCCCGTCCCTGGGCCAGGAACATTTTGTAGCCCAGCCGGGTGATCTGCCCCGGCTTCACGCCGGTGACGACCGACAGGTTGTCGGCGAGCGGCGACTCGGCCGCACCGTTCTCCAACAGGGCCAGGCCGGCGTTGAGGAAGACTTCGGTGACGAAACCGCCGGCCATGAGAGTGGGTTTGTTCTCTTCCAGGTTGCCCTGGTCCTTCAGGTAGGCGGCCACTCGGATCCACGCCGGGTTGAATCGCGCCAACGCCTGGGCGGCCTCGGGAATAATGAGCAGGTCGTCCCATGCCGGCCCGGCATCGGTCGGCTCCCCGGCTGCGGCCCGCTCGAGCGCGTCGACGAACTCGGCGAAGCTGCCGAGCGGGGCCGCCTCGAGCGAGAAGAACGCCCGGCGCTCCACGGCCCGCTGCCCATCGGAGGGGCCGCCGAGCACCAACGTGCCCAGTCGCCTCAGCTCCGCGAGGTCGAGATCGGCCAAGGACCGAGCTGCCGCCCCGCGTTTCGCGTCGCCGAAGCCCACCGCGGCCACGGCCCCGAGTACGAGCTGGAGCGCCCGGACGTCGCCGCCTCGAAGGGCCGACATGACCTCCTCGGCGCGAGCCAGCGCGGGCCGAGCCAAGAGGCTGGGCGCCTGAGCGACGCGTTCCGCCTCCGCCTGCGCGATTCGGACGATCCGCTCCTGGTCGTCCTCGGCGAGGGCGTCGACCAGCAGTTGCAGCAGCCGGCCGGCCTCTCGGCTCGGAGCCGCCAACCGGTCCAAGCCCAGGTCGGCCCGGGTGGCGAGGTCGAGCCCGAGGCCGTAGCGCGCGAGTGCCCGACTGCCGAAGAAACCGGCCGGGTCGTTCGCCATCCAGCCCAGCAGCGCCGCCAGTCGCTCCGACGGCGCCCGGAGCGTCGCCGGCCAGTGGGCGGGCACGCCCTCCGGGAGCGAGGTCCGCACGAAGTCGAGCCACGACAGCGCGCGGGCGTCCGTCCACTCGGTGTCCGACGACGCGCCGGAGGCAGTATCGGACGACGGGACCGAGGTGGCGGCGGAGCCCGGAGCGGACGAGCCGCCGAGCAGCGGAAGCTTCTTGAGAATGCCGCTCAGGTCGACGCCGGGCTGATGGCGCTTGAGCAGCATCGACAGCACCAGCGAGTCGATCCCGACCGCGCGGACGATGCTCGCGGCCGGCACCCCGCGGTCGAAGAGCCGCCCGACCGCGACCAGCGCGCGAGCGAGCGAGCCGCCGGACGACCTCTTGATCAGGCCGAGTCCGCCACGGGCGAAGAAGTAGTCCACCAGTTTGTCCGTCTCGCCGGCCTTCATCCCGCTGAACAACAGCTGCGTCCGGCGATTGACCCCGCTCAGGCTGGCCTCGACGACCCGTAACCACCGAGTGAGCGCCTCGTCGTCTCCGGCGAGAGCCGCCGTCCGCACCAGGTCGGCGGTGGTCTCCCGGGTCACCTCGCCCAGGGTCGGGGCCGAAACTCCGGAGTCCTCCGGACCGGCGAGCCATCCGGGTGCCGACGAGACCAGCACCGGACCCAGCAGGAGGGCCTTGCCCAGATTCCGCTCGTCGCCACCGGCCTCCTTCAACAGGTCCCATTGCCTCCGCAGGATCGCGATCACCTCACCGCTCAGATGAGTGACCTTCGCGATGGAGTCCGAGTCGGTATCCCCCGCGAACATCGCTCCGACCTTCCTCAGCAGCTTCTCCGGCGAGCTCTCGGATCCGCGCACCTTGGCAATGCCCAGGCCGGGCTCCCGGAAGAACAGCACGGAGTACTCGGTCTGCTTGCCGAGCGACAGTCCGCCGGCCGTGGCGACCTCCCACCATTCCCGGGGAATCTCACCGGACTTCGTCTCGATGACCGAGTTCGAGTAGGCCAGTGCCATGGCCGCGTTCACCACCGCGAGTGCCGCGACGCGCTCGCCACCCAGGGCGAGCTCGGCCAGCTTGGCCGGGGTCGCATCGTCGCCATCCAGGCCGTGGGCGATCACCGGGAGCCAGCTCGGGTTCACCGTCCGCAGCGTCTCGACGGCCTCCGCGGAGAGCAGGAGGCGGTCCCGGATCTCCTCGTCGCCGGCACCCGTGGACAGAAGGGTGCCGAGGGTCTCGACGAAGGAGCCGAAGGACCCGAAGCGGTCCCTCGCCCGGCGCTCCCACTCCGCGGCGTCCGCGGCGTCGTTCACCCCGAAGAAATGCCAGGCCATCTGCCGCGACTGCGCGATGGCGTCGCTCGCCCCGAACCGCATCGCGTCGGCACTCATGCCGGAGGTGACGATCCACCGCACCGCCCCGAGTACCTCTCGGAGCGCGGGCAGGTGACCCTGTCGGGCCGCCGCGAGTGCCTCGTGCGCCTTCCAGAACGAGATCCGCCTGGTCAGACTTCCCGCGGTCGGGATGTCGCGCCGGCCGCGAGCGCTCCATGCCTTCAGGGCATCCTCGACCCGGGTTCGCGCACTGTCACCCGCATCGAGGGCCGACAGGACCAGCCGTACGACGTGCGCCGCCTCGAACTGGGGCCCGCCCGCCTGGTCCAGCCCGAGCGCTTTCCGGGTGCTGGAATCCAGGCCCACACCGAAGCGCGCCAGTGCCTCCGACTTCAGGAAATCGGCCGGGGCGTCGATCACCGTGGCCAGGAGTGCGG
Source organism: Nocardioides sp. (assembly GCA_051657705.1). Taxonomy (GTDB): domain Bacteria; phylum Actinomycetota; class Actinomycetes; order Propionibacteriales; family Nocardioidaceae; genus Nocardioides. The sequence goes on from JBOFLE010000225.1 coordinate 13,868, forward strand.
AGAGCCGGCGCATCGGGGAGCCGAGCGTCGACCCGTCGCCCGCCGGTTCGGGCAGGGCCAGATGCGTCCGGACGATGTCGATCCACGACTCGTCCAGCGCCGTCGATCCGGCCGTCGGCGATTGCCCGGCCGAGGCGAGCAGGGCACTCAGCCGCCGGCCGTCGATCCGGGCCGGCAACGCCTCACGCAGGTTGCGACTCAGGCTGCCGTCACGCGTCCAATAGCGCTGGGTGAGCATGGTCACCACCGGCGCGCGGAGCCCGGTCTCCTTCATGATGTCGGCGCGCGTGGTGCTCATCGACTTCATCTCGCCGACCCGGTCGAGCAGTCGGTCCACGGAAGTCCGGGAGTCGCTTCTCGCCTCCCACTGCTTCGTCTTGGTCGGGTCCATGAAGGCCCGGAACAGCTCGAAGGTCTCCTGGCTGCTCATGCCACTCGACGCCGCGATGGCCTCGACGTCGAGACCCGAGAGCTTGGCTTGGACCACGTCGAGCCAGAAGGCCAATGCCGCGTGAGCCAGCTCCGCGTTCTTGCCGAGTGCCGCGTCCCGCACAATCTTGGGTCTCAGCCGCGGCAACGCCGACTCGCTCGCCACCCGTGTGGCGTCGGGCCTCGCCAGCGGCTGGACGGCGAGCGGACCAAGCAGGAGCAGCTCCTTCAGATCGACGGTGTCCCCCGACTCGCGCCGGCGCCTGAGGAGGTCGCCGATGGCCGCTGCCACCGTGTCCTTGATCCCGGCGTCCATCCGGACCTGGGTCGGCGATGCGCCTTCCTCCAGGAGCATCCGCTGAATGCCGTCGAGCAGGTCCTCGGCCGAGGCGGCATAGCGGCCCGCCGCCGCGGCGCCCAGCCGATCGCCGTTGAAGAAGCCCTGCCCGACGTTCCGTATCTCGGTGGTCGAGAGGCCGGTGGCACGGGCGATGTCGCGCCAGGCGACCGGGGTCTCGGTCGGCGCGGCCCGCAAGTGCAGGGCGATCGTGGCGAGAACCCGCATCGACAACAGATTGCCGCCGATGGCATCGCTCTGGACGGCGGTCCAGCCGAGGGCGAAGACCGGGAGCCACGCCACCGGCACCCGGGGCAAGAGCGTGACCGCCTCCTCACCCAACAGGGTCCGCTCGCCGATCGCCTCGTCGGTGGCACCGGCGGCCACCATGTCGGCGACCTCTCGCAACAGGGCATCGAGCGACCCGAACCGTGCCCGGGCGCGCTCGTCGCGCCGGTCGGTGACCGACTCGGTCCCGAACAGGTGCCACGCGAGCGCGGTCGCCGTCCGGCCGTCGACCGCGGCCTGGTCCGCCAGCTTGTCCGCCTCGGACGTCATGTCGAACCAGGAGCGTACGCCGACCAGCAGCAGGCGCAGCGCCCGCAGGCTGCCACCGGAGGCGGCCGCGAAGATCTGCTCCGGCCGAGCCAGCGCCCGGCCCGTGCTCTGCGCCCGGACCGTGGCATCGGCTCCCCGGACGCCGTCGAGCGCCGCCGCGATCCGGCCGGCGACCTCACCGCCGAGGAACGTGCCCACCCGATCCGCCA
>JBOFLE010000226.1:0-17820 GCA_051657705.1 Nocardioides sp.
CACGCCGCGAATCTGGCCAGATAACTGCCGGGTCGGCGCAGCGTTTCGGGGTTCGTGTGCGGGGCGGCGTAGCGTAGGGCCCTGTGGCCGGTCCGGACTTCGATGCGGAGATCAAGCAGCTTCAAGCGACGATGAGCACCATCGAGCAGGTGCTCGACCTGTCCACGATGCGGGCCGAGGTTGCCGGACTCGAGTTGCAAGTGGCCGCGCCCGACCTCTGGGACGACCAGGCGCACGCCCAGAAGCTCACCGGCAGGTTGTCGGCGCTGAGCGGCGAGATCGCCCGGTTCACCGAACTCGATTCGCGTGTCGAGGATCTCGGCCTGCTGGTCGAGCTGGCTCGCGAGGAGAACGACGCGGACACGCTGGCGGAGTCGGAAGCCGAGCTGGAGCGGCTCAAGAAGGCCGTCGAGAGCCTGGAAGTGCGGACCCTGCTCTCCGGCGAGTACGACCAGCGGGACGCGATCGTGACCATTCGCTCCGGCGCCGGCGGGGTTGACGCGGCCGACTTCGCCGAGATGCTGATGCGGATGTACCTCCGGTGGGCCGAGCAGAAGAAGTACGCGGTCGAGGTATTCGACACCTCCTACGCCGAGGAGGCCGGCTTGAAGTCCGCCACCTTCGCCGTGCATGCGCCGTATGCCTACGGGACCCTGTCGGTCGAATCGGGCACTCATCGTCTGGTGCGCATCAGCCCGTTCGACAATCAAGGCCGGCGACAGACCAGTTTCGCGGCCGTCGAGGTCGTCCCGCAGTTGGAGCAGACCGACGAGATCGACGTGCCGGACGAGGACATCCGGGTCGACGTATACCGGTCCGGAGGACCCGGGGGCCAGTCGGTGAACACGACGGACTCCGCGGTCCGCCTGACGCACCTCCCGACCGGCACCGTGGTCAGTTGCCAGAACGAGAAGAGCCAGTTGCAGAACAAGGCCAGCGCGATGGTCGTGCTCAAGGCCAAGCTGTTGGCGCTCAAGAAGGCCGAGGAGAAGGCACATCTCGACGGCCTGCGCGGCGACGTGCAGGCGTCCTGGGGCGATCAGATGCGCAACTACGTGCTGAACCCCTATCAGATCGTCAAGGATCTGCGGACCAACCATGAAGTGGGCAACCCGACCGCGGTCTTCGACGGGGACCTCGACGGTTTCATGGAGGCGGGCATTCGCTGGCGCCGGGCCGCCGAGCGCGCGGGCGACTAGCGATGGCGGCTCGCGATGCCACTGATCAGGCACCCGACGGCTAGGCTTGACGGTAAGCGGTCCGCTCAGTCTTACCTCGGGCCCCTACGCGGAACATCGTTCCCGTTTGCCCTCGGGCAAGACACACGCTGACCCCATCCGCCGCCGGCGGAGACGGCACCTGGGATACCCAGGGGGTGAGACACCCGACCGATAGCGAACTCATTGACGTGTCATCTCCACAGTTTTCCGCGCTGGGCGTGCCCTCGACCCTGACGGCAGTCCTCGCTGGTTTCGACATCACCGTCCCGACCCCGATCCAGGCGGCGACGCTGCCGGACTCCCTCAGCGGCCGCGACATCCTCGGCCGCGGCCGGACCGGGTCCGGCAAGTCGTACGCCTTCCTGTTGCCGCTCGTCGCGCGCACCGCGACCGCGCGTCGTACGACGCGCAAGGGCCATCCTCGCGCACTGGTATTGGCTCCGACCCGGGAACTCGTCAGCCAGATCCATGCGGCGCTGGCCCCGCTCGCGGAGGCCACCAAACTGACGACGATGACCATCTTCGGTGGCGTCGGCCAGAACCCACAGGTCGCCGGGCTCCGTCGTGGCACCGACATCGTGGTCGCCACGCCGGGACGGCTGGAGGATCTCATCGGGCAGGGACACGCGTCGCTCGCGGACGTGCAGATCACCGTGCTGGACGAGGCCGACCACATGGCCGACTTGGGATTCCTGCCGGCAGTTCGGCGGATCCTCGACCAGACCCCGCGGGCCGGTCAGCGGATGCTGTTCTCGGCGACCCTCGACAAGGCCATCGATGTGCTGGTCAAGCGATACCTGGTGAACCCGGCCGTCCACCAGGCCGACTCGGTCCAGTCGCCGGTCTCGTCGATGAGCCACCACGTCTTGCACCTCGATCGGGCCCAGCGACTGCCGGTCCTGGTCGACCTGACCAGCGCGCCGGGCCGCACCGTCGTCTTCACCCGGACCAAGCACGGCGCCAAGGCCCTGGCCCGGCAGCTCAATCGCGAAGGGGTGCCGACCGTGGACCTGCACGGCAACCTCGGTCAGGGTGCCCGCACCCGGAATCTGGCGGCCTTCCACTCGGGGCAGGCCACGACGTTGGTCGCCACCGATGTCGCCGCCCGCGGCATCCACGTGGACGACGTCGCGCTCGTGGTTCATGCCGACCCTCCGGTGGAGCACAAGTCCTACCTCCATCGATCAGGGCGCACCGCACGAGCGGGCGCCGAGGGCACCGTGATCACGCTGATGACCGACGACCAGCGGCAGGCGGTGCGCGCCCTCACCAAGGCGGCCGGCATCAGCCCCCGGATCACCCGGGTGGACGGCGGAAGTCACCCGATGCTCCGGGAACTGGCGCCCGGCGACCGTGCGCGCACCGGCGGCCTCACGCTCGTCAACGAGACCGCGCGAGGTGCCGGACCGCGGGGTGGGGCTACCTCGACCGGGTCGGCCGCCGGCAAGAAGAAGTCCGGGCGCCGCAAGCGCGGGAGGGCGGCCGTTTCCGCTGGGAGCGGGCAGCCGGCCGCGCGTCCGGCGAGGCGGTCGAGTACCGCTTCGGGTACCCGGACCAGGCCGGCGAGCCGTGCCGGATCGGCACGAGGATCGCATAGCGCCGCGTCCTTCAGCTCGGGTCGCCGCTAGCCTCTGGGTCCTGGAGGGCCGCTTCGTGGGCCGCGTTCGCCACGGCGACACACCAACTGCCGGCCCGCTCGATGACCCCGGCTTCCGGTTCGCCGGCGGTCGTGGTCAGCGAGCAACTCAGCCAGGCATCGCCGAACAGCCCGTGGAACGACGCTACGGGTAGCCCGTTCGGGCCGGGGCAGGTCAGCGCGGTGGTGGGACTGCCGAATCGCGGCGCGCCGGCCAGCGGCGTACAGCCGTCCCGGCCCGCGATCTGCCGGACCAGGCGAGCGGCCCGGTTCGCTCTGATCGGCGGTGCGAAGACCCAGGCCTCGGCCGCCCGACCGGCATGACCGTACTCGCAGCCGTACTCCGCGGCGAGGTCGCCGTCGGGTCCCGCGGATTCCTCGCCGGTGAGTACCGGATCGCCGCTGCCGTAGGTCCGGACCTCGCTGGGGGCATCGTCGGCGCTCAGGGCGCGGCGGATCGCGGTCATCGGTATCCGACCGCAGAAGTCTCCGCGATGTACCTCGAGGCCGTCGGTCACGAACTCCGCGAGCGGCGTCGGGCCGGCCACCCGCTTCGCGCCGGGCAGGCGATCCGACCCGGAGCAGCCGGAGAGCGCGGCGAGCACCGCGATCGCCCCGGTGGCCACCAGGTGGGCGAAGGTCCGGCGCCTGCGCATGGGACAGGGTAGCGGAGTTGTGGAGCCGGCCTCCGGCGGGGGATTCACGGTTGGCTGACCGGATCGCGTACCGTCGATCGGGTGATTCGCTTCGAGAAGGTCACCATGACCTATCCGGGCCAGGACCACTCGGCACTCGACGGCGTGACCGTGGAGCTGGAGAAGGGCGAGTTCGCCTTCCTGGTGGGCACCTCCGGCTCGGGCAAGTCCACGTTCCTGCGCCTGGTGCTCCGCGAGACTCGTCCCACCGAAGGCCGGGTCTACGTCGCGGGCAAGGAGATCAACCGGCTCGCCGGGTGGAAGGTCCCCAGGCTCCGGCGGCAGATCGGCACGGTGTTCCAGGATTTCCGACTGCTCCAGAACAAATCGGTCTCCGAGAACGTCGCCTTCGCCCTCCAGGTGATCGGGAAGTCGCGCTCGCACATCGAGCAGGTCGTTCCGGAGACGCTCGAGTTGGTGGGACTGGCCGACAAGGGCGAGCGGATGCCCACCGAACTCTCCGGTGGCGAACAGCAGCGGGTAGCGATCGCCCGCGCCTTCGTCAACCGGCCGATGATCATCATCGCCGACGAACCGACCGGAAACCTGGACCCTGCCACGTCGCTGGAGATCATGCGGCTGATGGAGACCATCAACGGCACCGGAACCACCGTGCTGATGGCCACTCACGACGCCGGCATCGTGGATCAGATGGGCAAGCGAGTGATCGAACTCCAAGCCGGCAGACTGGTCCGCGATCAGGCCCGCGGCGCCTACGGGTTGCCCACCACCTGATCAGCTCACCGACGACAGGAGCAGCTTTACCGATGCAGTTACGCTACGTCTTCTCCGAGTTGCGGCAAGGGTTGCGCCGCAACCTGTCGATGCACATCGCGGTGATCTTGACCCTCTTCGTCTCGTTGACCCTGGTCGGCGTCGGCGTGCTGCTCGCCAAGCAGGCCGGCCGCGCGGCCGAGCAGTGGGGCAGTGAGCTGGAGATCACGGTGTGGCTCTGTCGCGACGACGACGACAACCCGGCATGCACCGGGGAAGTGAGCGACGCCCAGAAGGCCGCCATCGTCACGGTGATCGAAGACAATCCCGAGGTCGCGGACTACCGATACGAGTCGAAGGAGCGTGCCTTCGAGAGGGTCAAGGAGCTGTACGGCGAGGAGAACTTCGAAGGCCCGAACCCGGTGGCGACCGCCGAGGCGGTGCCGGCGTCGTACTGGATCGAACTCAAGGAACCGGAGGAGTTCGAGGGGATCACCAGCGCCGTGAGCGGTCTCGACGGCGTCTCCGAGATCGGGGACCAACGCAGCCTGTTGGAACCGATCTACGGAGCGATCTTCTTCATGCGGATCGGATCGCTGGTTTTCGCCGGATTCCTGGTGGTCGCGGCCCTCCTCCTGGTCGCGAACACGGTGCGGCTCGCCGCGTTCGCCCGGCGCAAGGAGATCGGCATCATGCGACTGGTGGGCGCGTCCACCCTCTACATCGCCCTGCCCTTCTTGATGGAAGCCGTCGTCACCGCGTTGATCGGCATCTCCTTGGCGGCCGGCGCGCTGGCCCTGGGCATGCAGTTGGGTGTCCGCAACCTGCTTGCCGAGAAGTTGCGGTTCATCTCCTGGATCGGGGCCGACGAGTATCTCTACGCGATGGCCGTCGTGGGCATCCTGGGACTGGTCCTCACGATGATTCCGACACTCCTACTGAGCCTCAAATACCTCAGAGTGTGACCTCGCTCCGCTACCTTCGGATTGTTCTCTTCCCCGAACACTCGAAGGCTTTGCGGTGCACTACTTCCCCCGTGCCCGTCACCGGCGCGCAATCGCGGTGGCGACGGCATTTGTATTGACTCTCGGCATCCCGCCGTCATCCGACTCGGCGGCGGTGAGCGACGACGACCTCGCGGACCGCCGCGACGAGTTGGCCGCATCCATCGAGACCGCCAGCGACGAACTCGATGGAGCCAGCCGGGAAGCACGCGACGCGGTTCTGGCGTTACGCACGGCCAGGCAGGCACTGGTCGACGCGCGCCGGGCGTTGATCCTCGCTCGCCAGGAACTGGTGGCCGCGCAGCAGCGCGACGCCGTCATGCAGGCCAGGCTCGAACGGGCGGAGCGGCGGCTGGCGATCGCACGCGCCGACCTCCAGCAGGCTCGAGCCGCCGTGCAGGCGCAACGCGACGAGGTGCGCGGCCTGGTCACCGATCTCTATACCGACGGCGATCCGCGGCTCCTGGCGTTCTCCGCCCTGTTGCGCTCGAAGAGCGTGGCCGACCTCACATGGCAAGCCAAGGCGAACCAGATCTTCGTGAGTTCACAGGTCGACGTCTACGACGAACTCGCGGCGGCTGAGGCCGCCATGCAGCGCCAGCGCGACGAAGTCCGGGCCGCGGCCCTCGACGTGGCCGCTCGCCGTCGGGAGGCGGCGGAGAACCTGGCCCGGATCACTGCGATGGAGGCCGAGGCCGAGAACGCGGCGGCGAAGGTCGTCGAGCTGTTCAGGGAGCGCCGGCGGGCCCGGATCTCGGCGGCACGTGTGGTGCGTGCCGATCGGCAGCGGCTCGCCGAGTTCCAGGCGGAGGATGCCAGAGTCCAGGCGCTCCTGCGGCGGCGCGCGGAGCTCGCGAGAGCCCGAGCCGGGCAGTCCGGACGGGTGGCCGGCTCCGGCGGGGCGCTCGGCTATCCGGTCTCCGGGCGGGTGACCTCGCCCTTCGGCTACCGGCGGCACCCGATCTACGGCTACTGGGGATTGCATGACGGCATCGACTTCGCCTCCAGCTGCGGTACGCCGTTGTACGCCGTCGCGCCGGGACGCGTGCTCTCGTCGTACTTCCAATCCGCCTACGGCAACCGACTGCTCATCGATCACGGAGCGATCCGGGGCGTGGGTCTGGCCACCATCTACAACCACGCGACATCGTATGTGGTGAGCCCCGGCTCCTGGGTCGGGAAGGGACAACTAATCGGGTACCTGGGCAATACCGGGTGGTCGACGGGCTGCCACCTGCACTTCACCGTGACGGCCGACGGCAAACCCGTCGACCCGATGACGTGGCTATAGCTGACAGACTTGCCCCCATGGCCAAGGAGAAGGGGCGGAAGATGATCGCCCAGAACCGCAAGGCGCGGCACGACTATCACATCGAGGACACCTGGGAGGCCGGGCTGGTGCTCATGGGCACCGAGGTGAAGTCGCTGCGTGCGGGCCGGGCATCCCTGGTCGACGGCTTCGCGGACCTCGACGACCACGAGGTGTGGTTGCACGCGGTTCACATCCCGGAATACGCCCAGGGCACCTGGACCAATCACTCGGCGCGGCGCAAACGGAAACTGCTGCTCAACCGGACCGAGATCGACAAGATCGAGCGCAAGGTCACGGACAAGGGCTACACGCTGGTGCCGCTGTCGATGTACTTCAGCGACGGCCGCGCAAAGGTCGAGATCGCGCTCGCGCGCGGCAAGAAGGCCTACGACAAGAGACACGCGATCGCCGAACGCCAGGCGAGACGGGAGACCGAGCAGGCGGTCGGCCGCCGGTTGAAGGGCAAGCTCGACCGGTAGCTCGACCCTTCGATGGTCTAGGTTTCTCGTTCATGGGCGGATCACACAGCCATCGGGAAATCGATCACGATGTCACGGGTGCGACCGCGCGCTGGGCGCTGTTGTCCGTCACCGTTCTGCTTGCCGTCGCCACGGCTGCCGGAACCTTCTGGTTATGGCCGGAGCAGGACCGCACCGGCTCGGTCGACTACTACGGCCCGGGCGTCACCCAGCACGCCGCGACTGTGGTCGGCGTCTCGGAAACCTGCCCGGTGGTGTTCTCGGACGAGCAACGCCAAAGCGGGGAGGAGTTTCCCGAGGACTGCAACGAGATCACCGCGGAGGTCGAGGGCGGTCCGGATCGAGGCACGGAGATCGTGGTCGAGGCCACCCCGGCCTCGACCAAGTCCGGACTGGTGGTGGGCGACCGGATCCAGGTGGCCCGGATCCCGAGCCCGGACGACTCGGGCACCATCGTCTACGGCTACGTCGGGATCGAGCGCGGCTCCCATCTGGTGTGGTTCACCGGGCTGTTCTTCGTGGTGGTGGTGGCGGTCGCTCGGCTCCGCGGACTGCTGGCGGTGGTGGGCCTGGTGTTCGCCGGCTTGGTGTTGTGGAAGTTCATGCTGCCGGCCCTGCTCGACGGGTCGCCGGGGTGGATGGTGGCGATCTGCGGGTCGTCGCTGATCATGTACGTGGTGCTCTATCTGGCCCACGGGCTGAGTGTGCGAACCACCGTGGCGCTGCTCGGCACCCTGCTGGGGGTCGGCGTCACGGCTGTTGTCGGCCTGTGGGGGATCGATGGGGCGAGCGTGTCCGGATTCGGCTCGGAGTCCGGCGAGGCGCTGTACTCGCGAGCATCCGATCTGAACTTCCAGGACCTGGTCCTCTGCGCGGTCATCATCGCCGGCCTCGGCGTGCTCAACGATGTGACGATCACCCAGGCTTCGGCCGTCTACGAACTCCGCGCGGCCGGCCCGCACCTGAGCCGTCGTCGGCTCTTCCGGTCCGGGATGCGCATCGGCCGTGACCATATCGCCTCGACGATTTACACGATCGCCTTCGCCTATGCCGGAACGTCACTCACCCTGTTGACGCTGGTCTCGCTGTTCGACCGGCCGCTGCTCGACCTCCTGCTGGACGAGGGGATCGCGGAGGAGGTAGTCCGCACCATGGCCTCGGGTGTCGGTTTGGTGCTCGCCGTGCCGATCACGACAGTACTCGCGGTCTTCTCCGTCTCGTCCCCGGCGGAACCGGACACTCTCTTTGCGTCCGAGGACGACTGGCACGAGTCTCCGTCCGGCCGCCCGTCGGCGTCGGTTGATCCGCGACCGGTAAATCAGCCCCTGGGTTGATTCGTGATCGTCCGAGATCGGACAGCGTTGTCGACATGAGCGAATCGCCAGCAATGACTCGACCGTCGGCTCCGGACAACCCTGCTGATCCTCCGAGCCGGGCGCCGGTAGGTCCCACGGCGGACCGCGATCGGTCGCTGGCGCCGGACCTGGCCCGCGGCAGCGTACTGCTGTTCATCGCGCTGGCGAATGTGTGGGGGTACCTCTACGGCCACCAGGTCAACGGGGCATACCGGCCGACCGACGGCACCGGATTGGCCAACGTCGTGGACTTCGTGGTGTCGCTGGTGGTCGATGATCGCTCGCGACCGATGTTCGCCACCTTGTTCGGGTACGGCACGTGGCACATGCTGCGGCGACAGCGAGAGGCGGGCGCGAGCCCACAGCGGGCGCGTCGCCTGGTGATCCGCCGCAACGGCTGGTTGATCGTGTTCGGTGTGGTCCACGCGGCGTTGCTGTTCGAGGGCGACATCCTGGGGGTGTACGGGGTGAGCGGCCTGGTGGCGCTGCTGGTGTGGAACCGCACTCGGCGTACCAAGATCGTCGCCGGCTCGTTGGGCCTTTTCGCCGGCGTGGCCGCCGCCGTGGTAATTGCCTTCCTCTTCTTTGCCCCTGGGGACGATGTGGTGACCGCCGGTGACGACTATCTGCGCGAGATGCTCTCTCGTACCGTCGGAGCGGGGATCGGACTCGCCTTGATCGCGGTGCTGCCGGTCTTCCTCGCGCCGTTCCTGATCGGTGCCGCGATGGCCGAGGGAGGACTCTTGGAAAGGCCGTGGGATCACCGGCCGTTGCTTCGCAGGCTTGCGCTCTCGTGCGTCCTTGCCGGCCTGGCCGGGGGCCTGCCGACCGCATTGACCGCAGCCGGCTGGTGGGCTCCCTCCGGTGCGGTCCAGGCTCTTCTGCACGCGCTTCACCTGGTGTCGGGGACGGCTTGCGGGGTCGGTTACCTGGCACTCTTCGGCCTGTGGTCGGCGCGCCGCCGCGGCGCGGATCACCGTGGGTTCGCCGTCTCCGCGCTGGCCGCGACCGGCAAACGATCGCTCTCGTGCTATCTAATGCAATCGGTGATCCTCGCTCCCGTGTTGTCGGCTTGGGGCCTCGGTCTGGGAGGCAGGATCGGTACGCCGGCGGCGTACCTGATTGCCGCGATGACCTGGCTGGCGACGGTGGCGTTCGCGGTTCTCCTGGAACGCGCCGGCCGGCGTGGCCCGGCCGAGGTCGTGCTGCGGCACCTGACCTACCACGGACTACGGCGTCCCAGAGTGGCACCCAGAGTGACACACTGACGGCGCGCACTGACCCTCTGAGCGGGAGGCACCATGGCCGCACCAGCGGTGAGCACGCTTCGTCAGGCGTACGAGGCGTGCGCGCAGCGGTGGCACGCGTCGCCGGCCCTTGCGCGATCGGGCCTGCTGGCCCTCCTGATCACCGGCTTCCTGCTGTTGGTGGCGCTGCTCGCCCCGCCCGAGGTTGAGCTCGAACCATGGTTCTGGATGCCGGCGATCCTCGCCGGGGCCGCGGTTCTGATCCCGCCGCAGCGAACTGTGCTCGTGCTGGCGTGCTGGGTCGTGGTCGCCACGTCCTACGTCGTCGCCGTGCCGGATTACGCGGCGACCTGGGTCACGACAGCGGCCGTGCTCTACCAGGTAACGGCCTATGGTGGCAGAATTTTCGTCTGGCTGATCGGCCTGGCGGGAGCTGGGATAGTCATGTCGACGATCCTGATCGCGGCCTGGCGGCACGGCGACGACTGGAACGATCCGTCTACCTTGGTCTACGTGGTCGCGATCCCGCTGCTCGGCGTCGGTTGGGGCGCTGCCAGCCGGCAGTTGCGGCTGCGCAACGAGGAACTGGAGCGGCTGCGCGCGGTCGAGTTGCGGGCCGTGGTTGCCGAGGAGCGGCGACGGATCGCGGATGACGTCCACGACGAGGTCGGGCATCACCTGGTGGCGATCGCGGTCCGAGCACGCAGGATCGGGCGCGCGGAGAGCGGTGATGCGGCGGCGCGCGCGGCGCTGCGGTCGGTCGCGGACACGGCTGCGCAAGCGTTGACCTCCATGCGCGGCGTCGTCTCACTGTTGCACGACCGCGACCAGCCGGCCCCGTGGTCACCGCGTCCGGGGCTCGCGCAGTTGCCCGAGTTGCTGGACGGCATCCGGTCGACCGGACTACGGGTCGATCTGGAGGCGACGGGTACCACGGCGTCACTCGGCGCGGAGAGCGATCGGACGGCGTACCGGATCGTGCAAGAGGCGCTCGCCAACGTGCTGCACCATGCGGGCGCGACGCGGGTGCTGGTGACGGTGCACGGTGGTCCGCTGAGCGTCCGGATCGAGGTCGCCGACGACGGCAGGTCCGGCACACCGCCGGCGTCCTCGGCAGCGACCTCGAGTGGTCGGGGGATGGTCGGCATGCGGGAACGGGCCGCTTCGGTCGGCGGGACGCTGAGTGTCCTGGGCAGTGCGCTGGGCGGCTGGCTGGTGCGGGCAGACCTGCCGGTGGAGTCCGGATGAACGTCCGACCGTTACGGGTGGTGGTCGCCGACGATCATCCGTGGGTCCGGGAGGACTTCGCCGCTCTGCTGTCGGCCGAGCCGGACATCGATGTGGTCGGACAGGCGAGCGACGGACGGTCCGCGGTCGACCTCGTCGTCCAGGCGTGCCCGGACGTCGTCCTGATGGACATCCGGATGCCGGAGTTGGACGGGATCAGCGCACTGCGCGAGATCAACGCCAGGCTGGCCCCGGCTCCCCCGGCGGTACTGGTGGTGACCACGTTCGAGTTGGACGAGTACGTCTTCGGCGCGCTCCGGGAGTCCGCGGCGGGTTTCCTGCTGAAAGACCACGCGGCGGACAACCTCGCGGGCGCCGTCCGCACGGTGGCCCGCGGCGACGCGATGGTGTCCCCGGCGGTGACCCGTCGAATGATCCGCGCGTTTGCCCGTCCGGCCGTGGATCCGGCCGCCGCCTCGGCGCTGGCCGCGCTCACCGAGCGGGAACGTGACGTGCTACGCCGGCTGGCGTGCGGCGCCACGAACGACCAGATCGCCGACGATCTGGTGATCAGCATGGCGACGGTCAAGAGTCACATCCGCAACATCTTCCTCAAGACGAAGTCGGACACTCGTGCCCAGGCAGTGATCGTGGCCTACGAGAGCGGCCTGATCCGCCCCGGGCCGTAGCCCGCCTCGACTTCTTCGGTCCGGACTCCAGTGAATCTCCGATCGTGACCTAGATGCTGCATGTGATACAGTTGTGTCTCAAACGAGAGGTCAATAATTTATGAGATCCACCAATGACGCAGTTATCGAGGCGGGCGCGCGGCTGTTTTCTAGAGATCGATCGGCGTCGATGGGTGACGTGGCGGCAGCGGCCGGTATCAGTCGGGCCACATTGCACCGGGCGTTCTCGAGCCGGGACGTGTTGGTCGAGGCGATCGTCGAGCGGGCGTGCGAACAGGCGCTGGACATCTTCGACGCGGCCCGGATGGACGACGATCCGCTCCCGGAGGCCCTGCGACGGTTGGCGGAGGGCGTCGTCCCGATAGCCCACTTCTGGGTGATCGCGGTCAACGAGCCGATGATCGACACCGTGCCGCGGTTGGCCAAGAACGCGAGCGAGCTGGAGAACCGCCTGGTGGAGATGATGCGGAAGGGGCAGCGCGAGGGGACACTACGCCACGATCTGCCGGCTCGGTGGATGGCGTACTTCTTCGGGTTGTCCATGGTCACCGCTCACGAGGCCGTCACCGACGGGATCCTGGCCCCACGGGACGCGGTGGATGTCGTGATCGACTCCACGCTGAATGGCATCAGTCGACCATGAGCACCTGGAGCTCACCAGGCGATTCGCCGGTCGCGACGGCGCCGGAAGAGATGTCCGAAGTGGCGGCACCACGTGGCACTCATCGGTGGCTGGTGCTCGCGGTTCTTTGCGGGAGCCTCCTGGTGGTCGCGTTGGATGCCACCATCCTCAACGTCGCCCTGCCATCGCTAGCAGCGGATCTAGCGCCGTCCGCGGCCGGACTGTTGTGGATCGTCGACGTGTACTCGCTGGTGTTGGCCGGGCTGCTGGTCACCGCCGGGACCCTGGGCGATCGGTTCGGTCGTAAGCGTCTGCTGCTGGCGGGTTTCGTGGTGTTCGCGGCCGCTTCGGTAGCTGCCGCCTTCGCCACGAGCACCGGGGCGCTGATTGCCGCCAGGGCCGCTCTCGGTGTCGGTGGCGCACTGATCATGCCGTCGACCCTGTCCGTCATCCGGACGGTTTTCACCGATCGCCGGGAGTTCTCGCTGGCGATCGGGGTGTGGGGTGCGGTCGGCGCGGGAGGCGCCGCCGTGGGCCCGGTGCTCGGCGGCGTGCTGCTGCAGCACTTCTGGTGGGGGTCGGTGTTCCTGATCAATGTCCCGATCATGGCGGTCGCGATCGGACTCGGGGCGTGGCTGCTTCCGGAGTCCCGATCTCGCCGGGCCAGGAGGTGGGACCTGACCAGCGCCGTGCTGTCGATGGCCGGGATGGTCGCGCTGTTCTACGCGATCAAGACCGCCGCGACTCACGGGTTCACCGCGGACAGCATCGCGGTCGCCGCGTTTGCCGTTGCCCTGCTCACCGCGTTCGTCAGGCGCCAATCTCGCCTGGCAGAGCCGCTGCTGGATCTGACCCTGTTCCGGGACCACGGGTTCGCGGCGGCGGTCGGGTGCGTCGTGTTCGCGTTGTTCGGACTGTTCGCGATGATGTTCTTCCTGACTCAGCACTTCCAGTTGGTGCTCGAGTACTCGCCGATCAAGGCTGGCCTGCTCCTGTCGCCGGCGACCGTCGCCAGCCTGCTTGTCTCTCTCGCTGCCGGGGCCCTCGTGGCTCGGTACGGCTCGAGGCTCGTGGTCGGGTCCGGGTTCGCGGCAATCGCCGCGGGCTTCGGCCTGCTTGCCGGGGTGCGTGCCGACAGTCCGTACCCTCAGGCCGCCGCCGCTCTGGTTCTCGTCGGACTGGGCGCCACGCTCGCCATGACGGCGGCCTCCCAGACGATCATGAGTACGGCGCCGGCCGAACGTGCCGGTGGCGCGGCCGCCATTCAGGAGACCGGATACGAGCTGGGCGGCGCGCTCGGCGTCGCCGTACTGGGCAGTGCGATGGCCGCTGTCTACACGGCCGAACTCGAGTCCGTTCCGGACGTATCGCCGAGTGCCATGGCCGCGGCACGGGAGTCGTTGGCCGGCGCGGCGGTGGTCGCCGACGAGATCGGCGGGGCGACCGGGGCGCGACTGTACGACGCCGCGACCAGTGCGTTCGTCGCAGGCTTCGACCTGACCATCGGGATCGCCAGCGCGGTGATGACTGTCGCCGCGATCGCCGCCTTCCTCGTGCTGCCGTCCGGTAGGGGAGTGGACGACCACGATGCCACGTCGCTGGAACCCGCCCGAGACGAAAGGCGGGAGTCATGAACTCGACCGGTCCGTCCCGCCGTCCTCCGGCGATGCCCGGTGCGTATCCGGGCCTCGGGCATCTGCTTCAGTTCGCTCGCGACCCGCTCGCCTTCTTCGTCCAGCTCCGAGACCATGGCGACGTGACGTCGTGGCGGCTCGGGCCAAGCAACGGCGTGTTCGTGCATCGTCCCGAGGACGTTCGGCGAGTGTTGCTGAGCGTCGAAAAGGACTTCACGATGGGAGGCGACTCGGGCTACGCCTTCGGGCTGTTCGCCGGCAACGGGATCATCACGACCGGAGGCCCCCGCTGGCGGCGACAGCGCACGATGATGCAACCGGGGATGCGTGCGGGCAGAGTCTCCGGCTACGCCGCCACCATGGTCGAACTGGCCGGCGAACTGACTGAGGAGTTGGCCGAGTCCTGCGCTTCGGGTCAGCCGCGTGACGTGCGGGCCGACATGGTGGCCCTGACCCAGAGAATCGCGGCGAAGACCCTGTTCGGCGCCGACGTCACCAACGACGCGGTCGCGGTGGGCCGCGCCCTGGATATCGCCTCCCGGGAGATCGGCGCCGAGTTTCGCGGCGTCACGATGTTCCTGCCCGGATGGCTACCGACGCCGGGCCGCTCCCGCCTGAAGGCCGCGATCGCGGACATCGAACAGGTGATCTACCGCATCATCCGCGAACGCACCGAACACCGAACCGATGGCTGTGACCATCTCGACGGCGATCGCCCCGATGACATGTTGCAACTCTTGATGGACGCCCGCGACGAGGCAGGTGAGCCGATGAGTGCTCGGCAGTTGCGCGACGAGACCATGACTCTGTACATCGCCGGTCACGAGACCACCGGGAACACCTTGGTGTGGGCGTACTACCTGCTCTCCCGGCACCGGGAGATCTTCGAGCGGATGGCCGCCGAGATCGACGAGGTCGTCGGCGATCGACTGCCGAGGATCGACGACTACCCGCTGCTGACCTACACCGAGGCCGTGGTCAAGGAGACCCTGCGGCTGTATCCGACGGCCTGGTTGCTGAACACCACCGCTGTCGACGACGTGGAGGTCGGCGGATATCACGTGGAGAAGGGCTCCACGGTGTGGATGAGTCAGTGGGCCACCCAGCAGGATCCGCGGTGGTTCCCCGAGGCTGATCAGTTCCTGCCCCAGCGGTGGGTCGGCGAGGCCGCCGCCGACATCCCGAACTATGCCTGGTTCCCGTTCGGCGGCGGCCCGCACGTGTGCCTCGGCTACAGATTCGCCCTGGTCGAGGCCGTGCTTATCCTCGCCACGATCGCACGGCGCTTCCGGATCGATATCGACCCCGAGCTGCAACTGCGGCCTCAGCCTCTCCTGACCCTGCAACCCGGACGCGATGTACCGGCCCGAGTCGTTGCGCGATCGACGTCTCCGTTCGATCCGAAACCGATGTACTGAGGACCGTCCTGCTGCGGATCAACCCTGGGGATGATGCGCGGGCCCGTCTGATTGTTGTTCTGTTGAGCTAGATCCGGCAGAGGTACACACGGGGGTCTCCTGTCACCTGGCCCCCGGCCCAGAGAAGGACTTGAGGAGCGCTCCATGACGACGAGAGAACAGCTACCCACGACAAGCGGCGCCGCTTTCCGGGCCCGAGCGGTGACCCCGTGGCAGAGGTGGCTGCTGCTCGCCGCTGCCGCATGGATGATCGTCGGGCTGCAGCTCGACGCCTTCGCGCACGGTACGGTCCCGGATCTGGAGACGTTCTGGACTCCGTGGCACGCGGTGATGTACTCGGGCATCGCGGCGACCGGTGCGTCGCTGGCCTGGGTGCTGAGCCGGCAGTTGCCATTTCGCGGCTTCACCTATCCGGATCTGCTCGCGCTGCCGACCGCGCTGAAGGTGGCCGTCGCCGGCATGGCCCTCCTGCTCGTCGGCGGTGGCATCGATACGCTGTGGCACAACCTGTTCGGCATCGAACAAGGCCTGGAGATATTCGTCAGCCCCAGCCATCATATGTTGATCGCGGGCATGGTGCTGGTGGCCGCGGCGCCGATGTTGATGAGGTGGGCCGAACCCGACGACGGTCGTCCGAACCGCGCCGACACGGCCCTGGTACTCGTGTCGACGGTGCTCAGCGGGTTGCCGCTGCTCACCTATGTCCAGCACGCGTCCGTGCTGGGTTCGCCACAGCTCGGCACCTCTGAGCTGGAGACCACCGATGTGGGCTACCTGTCGGGTGCATCCGCCGTTCACGGGTACGCGTTGAGCACCATCCTGTTGATGGCGGCCGTCGCCGCGCTCGGGCACCGCTGGCGGCTGCCGCGGGGTGTCGGGCTCGTGCTGGTCGCCGTACCCAACGCGGTGATGTGGGCGTCGGGCGGGCTGTTCTCACCCTGGCTCTGGTACGTGGCGGCGGTCGCGCTCGGCGCCGCGTTGGCCGAGGTCATCGTCAGGTCGGGGGCGCGACTCCTGCCGCCGATGTCGGACGGGTCTCGGTGGCTGATCCTCGGTGCCCTGACGCCGATGGTGGTGTGGGGGACGGTGTTCGCCCTCGCGTCGACCGTGGTCAGCGGCGAGAACGCCAACGGGATGAGCGAGGCCGTCCCCTACGCCTGGAACGTGCACATCACGACCGGTCTGCTGTCGATGACCGCCATTCTCGGGGCGCTCACGGTGGCGATCGTGCGGCGGCTGCTGCCACCAGCGCGGTGACGGGCTGTGACACGACCGTGAGTGCATGGGGGGTCGAGCGGCGGATTGTCGCCGTGGTCGCGCTGCTGGCCGGATTTCTCTGTGTGGGAACGGTTCCGGCGTCCGCTCATGCCGGCGGACTGACCTCCGGCAACGTGCGCAGCGAGGTCGTGGCCGTCGACCCGCCGGTACCCGGATTGGACATCGAGACCGTCGAGGGCGGCGCCCGGCTCCGGCTCGTCAACCGGACGACCGACGCGGTCGTCGTCAACGGCGGCGCGCGCCGCGTTCTCCCCGGTGAGACGGCGGTATGGCGCGACTCCAGCGCGACCTCACTCGGGCGGACGAACCAGCTACGGGCACCGCGGGAGTGGACGAGCCGGCTCGTCGTCGGCACGCGGCCGGTCGCCGTGCGAGGCAGGTTGACCTGGCAGCGGCCGGGTTCCGCGGCGCCGTGGTGGGCGTTGTTCGCGGGACTCACTGCCGCCACGGTGCTGATCCTCCGGCGTCAGCGTCGCCCGGCGGTCGGGCTCGCCGCCGCGGCGGTACTGGCCGGTGTCGCGGGTGCCGGGCATGTCGTCGGGGCCTCACTGGCAGTGCAGGACCGGAACCTGATGTGGACGCTCGCGGAAGCCAGTGGCGTCGGGCTGCTGGCCTGGCCGCTGATCGCCGTCGGCGTGGTGGGGGTTCGGCTGGGGGAGTCGCTCGGCGTACTGGCGGCGACCGCGGGCGCCGTGCTGACCGCCTTCGTCGTCCTTCCCGACGTTCCGTCCTTCGGGCACGCGGTTCTGCCCTTCGCCGGGCCGGGCGATCTCGATCGACTGCTGATCGCCGCGGCGCTGGCGACGGCCGCCGGTGTCGCGGTCACCAGCGGCCGGGTGCTGCGGTCGTCGGCCGCTGGAAACAGTGGTTTCGCCGGGCCGGCCGACGCTGGTGACGATTCTCGGTCGTCGGTGGATTGAATGAGCGGTAGTCTTGGTCACACAACTCAAGAGGGGCTGATCGGTTTCGACTTGGGACGTTAGTTCCAGGGGAAGCGGGTCGAGGAGCCAGCGACATCTCGTAAACGACCGCTGGAAACCTATAGTTGCCAACTCTAATCAGCGCAACGACTTCGCTCTCGCCGCCTAAGCGGTGATCGGAGGGTCTGACCGGGTATCCGCCTTCGGCCCGGACCCAGGCCTCATCTAGAAGGCTTGCCGAGTGACTCCTGCCAGGAGGGCCGCTCGGGACTTTTTCCTGGCTGAGTCCGTCGGCGACGCGTCAGTGCGAGTGCCGGGGCTGAGAAGACGCCATCGCTGACTGCACCCGGAGAAGACCTGGATCGACGCT
>JBOFLE010000227.1:0-9145 GCA_051657705.1 Nocardioides sp.
GACCCGTCTCAAAGTAGCTACTTTGAGACGGGTCGACCGCTATTAAAGGACGGGTCAGCGGGAACGGTCAGCCGACGTGTACCCCGTCGGCGGCACCGTCGGCCCCCAGTTCCTTGTGCTTGACGTTGAGGAAGATCCACGTGATCACCGAGCCGGCGAGCATCATCGCCGCCCCGACCACGAAGGACGAGGTCGCGCCTTCGGTGAACACCTGGAGCTCGGCGATCCGTTGCATGGCGTCGAGCTGATCCGGCGTCGGTGCCGGCTGGCCAGCCTGAGCGGCCTGTTGGGCTGCGGCCTCGCCGGCCTTCTGCAGTTCCGCCCCGCGATCATTGAAGACGTTCGAGGCCACCGTGGCCAGGGTGGCCAGGCCCAACGCTCCGCCGACCTGTTGCATCGTGTTCAGCACGCCCGAGCCGATCCCCGAGTCCTCGGACGAGACTCCGTGCACGGCGGTCAGGGTGAGCGGTACGAACACGAAACCCATGCCGAGCGACATCACCACGATGAACGGCAGGATATCGGTGACATAGTCGCCCTTGACCTCGGAGACCGGGAACTCGGTGTCATAGGGCAGCCGCGAGAATCCGTAGAGTGCCACGGCCGCCATCAGAGTGCCGACGCCGGCCAGGTAGCGCGGGTCGACCCGGTTGATCAAGTTGGACGCCAGGCCGGCCGCGACGATGATGCCGGCCGAGAACGGTAGGAACGCGAAGCCGGCCTTGAGCGGGGTGTAGCCCATGACGTTCTGGATATAGAGGCTTAGGTAGAAGAACATCGAGAACATTGCCGCGGGCAGGAGGAACATCGCGGCAAAACTGGCCGCTCGGGTCTGACTCGCGAAGATCCGGAACGGCAGCAGGGGATGGGTCGCGCGCATCTCGATGACGACGAACGCCGCCAGCAGGACGACGCCGGTGACCAGGAAGGCGATCGTCCTGGTGCTGTCCCAGCCGTAGTCCTGGTTCCCGGCCAGGGACAGGCCGTAGACCAGCGACAACAGCCCGGCGGTACCCGAGATCGCGCCCGGAACGTCGAGGGTGCCCTCGCCGGATGCCGATTCCCGGAGCACGCGCGGCGCCATCGCGGCGGCGATGATGCCGATGGGCACGTTGATCAGGAAGGTCATCCGCCAGCCTTCCAGGCCGAACAGGTCGGCGCCGGTCAGGTAGCCGCCGAGGATCAGGCCGACGGCCGCGCCGGCGCCGGACATGGCCGCGTAGACGGCCATGGCCCGGTTGCGTGGCGGACCGGCCGGGAAGGTCGTCGTGATCAACGCCAGCGCGGCGGGCGAGGCGAGCGCGCCGCCCACGCCTTGCAGGGCGCGGCCGGCCAGGATCGAGGCCGGGTCCTGGGCGATCCCGCCGAGCAGCGAGGCGATCGCGAAGACGATGAGTCCGACGATGAAGATCTTTCGCCGGCCGTAGAGGTCACCGAGCCGTCCGCCGAGAAGCAGCAGGCCGCCGAAGGTGAGGGCGTAGATGGTGACCACCCAGGTGAGGCCGGAGTCGGTGAAACCGAGATCGGCCTTGATGTAGGGCAGTGCGATGTTGCTGATGGTCGCGTCCAGCACGATCATCAACTGGGCTATCGAGATCAGCACCAGCGCGAGTCCCAGATTCGTCTGCTTGGTGGGCTCCGCGGGGACGGTGGCCGAGTCGGTCACGGGTTTCCTCCTGAATGAGTCGTTGCGGGAACGGGTCGTACGGCGGGCAGGACGATTTCGTCGATCACCCGAGCAACGATCGCGGTGTCGGGGGATTCCCCGAGGATGAAGTGCCGGTGCAAGACGATTCCAGCGATCGCCGGTCCGATCAACTCAATATCGACGCCGGCCCGTACCTCGCCGCGGGCTGAGGCGCGCTCGAAGATCAGCTTCGCGCCGGTGATCTTGGGGCCGATGACCTCACGGCGGAAGGCATCGGCGAACTCGGCGTCGCGGGTGATGGCGGTCAGCACGCTCGCGAGGATGGTGACCGCGCTCCGGTCGGTGACACCGCCGTGGCCGCAGAAGTGCCCGATCAGGTCGTCGCGGAGGTCGCCGGTGTCCGGAATCGTGGTCGCCTTGGTGGTCTGCAAGGCGTCGATCACGAGCGAGAGCTTGTTCTTCCAACGGCGATAGAGGGTGGCCTTCGAGGCGTGCGCCGCCGCGGCGACGGCGTCCATGGTCAGCCGGTCGTAGCCGACATCGGCGAGCACCTTCAGGGTGGCCTGGAAGATCTCGTGCTCGCGGTCGCCCTCGATGCGTGGCCTGATGGTTGCCGGCACCATCATGCGCATCATCCTTCTGAGGAGGCCGTACGACCCTACGGATAAATGGAACGAAACGGTTTCGTTCCGGCGAGAACAGTATCAGGCGTTCGCGCCGGTTAGCGCGGAGACTCTGTTAGCGCCGAGACAGGGCCATCTCGATCATCCCCAGGCACTGCGTGCCGGCCTCCTCGGTCCACCGCGCGCTCCCGACCAGCATGTAGTGGCCCAGGTCGCCCATCTCGAGCATCGTGGCGCTGGCGGCGACGGTGGCGGCCCGGGTCACGAACGCCTTCGTATGCGCGTACGACGTGATCCGGTCGCGGTGACCGTGTGCCGCGACCAGGTGCTTGCCGGCCAGCGCGGCGACCGGCTCGTCCGGCGGCAGCCACGGGGCGAGCGCGACGACGCCCAGCACGTCAGGATCGTCGGCGACGGCCACCGCCGTGCGGGCCCCCATCGAGTGCCCGAGCAGCACGATCGGTAGCTGTCCGAACCGAGCACGCACCCGGTCCAGCGCCCACCTGGCGTCGGGGATCGGCGAGGGGCCGCCCGGGGCATCGGCATTCCAGCCGACCACCGAGTAGCGTCCCAGCCACACGGCGACACCGGCCTCGGCCGCGGCCGGCGCGATGGCTCGTTGCATCACCAGAGAACGCCGCCACGACAGGCTCCGGCCGCCGACCTCACGGGTCGAGCGCGCCTTCCCGCCGTGCAGCATCAAGATCAGGGCGCGCGGATCGCCGGGCACGTCGTGCCTGGTGATCGTCGGCTTCGGCACCGGGCTTCCTTCTTTCAGCGGGACAGGTCCGGTTCAACGATGACACACCCACTGTTCGCGGTCCCACCTGGTGCCGACCAGGAAGCCAGCACCGGCGCCGGCGACCTGGTGATTCTCAGCGGCGGGCCGGAGGCAACCGTACGATCGCGCCGTCGGAGTACCACTCCTCGTGCAGTTCCAGGAAGTCAGGGGTCCGGCCGTTCGCCACATCGAAGACGAGAACGCCGGTGACCGTCTCACCAGGGTCGATCCGGTCCCACAGGTCCTGCTCGAGATAGAAGCGGGCCCCGAAGTCCGCTTCGTACTCGGTTCCCTCGGTGTCGCGCAGCGTCTGGAACGACTCGAACAGCGTGTGCGGGTCGGCGCCGGCGTTGGTGACGCTCGTCCGCGCCAGGCAATAGCGACCGTCGGCCTCGCGGTCGAGAACACCGTCCAGCTTCTCGCGGCCGCAGCGGAAGCTGCCGACCACGAACTGAAGGTCGTCGTCTCGGACAGGGCTCCGCAGGTCGGACCGCGGCCGAGCGATCCTCGGCGTCGGCGAGGCGGTCCGGCCGATCTTCCTCGGCTCGGCGGCTCGCTGGTCGGAACCGGTGTCGTCGCCGTCGCCGGTGCCGTTCTCGCCGACCTGGCCGGCGATCAGCAGCAGCGCCGCGACGGCGAGTGGGAGCAGGAAGCGCTTCTTCCGCCACCACGGGCGGCGGCCGTGCCCGGCCGGCGAGGCGTGGGTGAGAATCCGCGTGGGTGGCGGTAGCGCGTGGGTACTCTCGACGAACTGCCGCGCGACGGCGGTGGCGGCGTCGTCGGCCGCCGACGGCACGCCGAGGACCGTGTCCACAAGCTGTCGGGCCGTGGGTCGGAGTCGTGGATCCTTCGCCAGCGCGGCCCCCACCGCTCCCCGCAACGGCGGAGGTACGCCGGTCAGGTCGGGGACGCCGCGAAGGATACGCTGCGCGATCTCGAGCGGCGGAGCCGAACCGCCGACCGCCGACTCGGCTCCCCACGGGTTGCGACCGGTCGCGGCGAACGCCACCAGGCTGCCCCAGCTGAAGACGTCGGCGGCGGTTCCGGCCGGCTGGAACTCCCCGGCCGGGCTGAACTGTTCGGGCGCCATCCAGCCAGGTGTTCCGATGATGGTTCCCGCCACCGTGTGTCCGTGTGCCACGTCGAGCGCGCGGGCAATGCCGAAGTCGATCACCCGTGGTCCGGACAGCGTGAGCAGCACGTTGTTCGGTTTGAGGTCGCGGTGGACCACGCCGGCCGCATGGATAGCCGCCAGCGCTACCGCGACGCCGAGGGCGACCCCGTGCAGGGTCGACGGGTCGAGCGGCCCCTCGTCGGCGACCGCTGCCCCGAGCGGGATGCCGTCCACCAGCTCCGTCACCAGATACGGCGGCCGCGCGGCGGCATCGGCGGCCAGCACTCGCGCCGTGCAGAACGGTGCCACCCGTTGCGCGGCGGCGACCTCGCTCGCGAACCTGGCACGGAACTCCGGGTTCACCGCGAGCGCCGGATGCACGACCTTGATCGCGACCCACGGGTCGCCGTCGCGCGCGTGACCGGCGTACACGGTGCCCATGCCTCCGACGCCGAGACGTCCGGTCAGGCGGTACGGGCCGATCGTGGCGGGGTCGGCCGGTTGCAGCGAACTCACCAGGGCCAGGCGTGGCAGTCCCTGGCGTCCTGTTCCCGCCACAGTGCCCCCTCTCTCGACATCGTCTTCGCTACCCGAGAGTACGGACCCGGTCTCGCCGGTGCCAGCGCCACGCGCCCGGCCCGGCAGGTCGAGCCGGGTCGGCCCGGCGACACGAGTCCTGAGGCAAGATGTGCGCATGGATCCGATCGAGGCGAAGAGTCGTCACGCCGAACTGGTCGATCAGGTGGAGGACGCCCGCTGGCGGTACTACGTGCTCGACGATCCGACGCTCTCCGACGCCGACTTCGACGCGCGGTTGCGGGAGCTGGAGGCGATCGAGGAGCGGTATCCGGAGTTGCGTACGCCGGACTCACCGACGCAGCGGGTGGGGGGCGCGGTCTCGACGGACTTCACGCCGGTCGACCACCTGCGACGGATGGAGTCGTTGGACAACGCGTTCAGCGCCGAGGAGCTGGCGGCGTGGCACGCCCGGCTCGGTCGCGCCGGGGTCGAGAATCCCGCGCTGTTGTGCGAGCTCAAGGTCGACGGGCTGGCGATCAATCTCCGCTACGAGAACGGCCGGCTGACGCGGGCGCTGACCAGAGGCGACGGGCGCACGGGCGAAGACGTCACACCGAACGTCAAGACCATCGCCTCGGTGCCGCACCGGCTGACGTCCGGCACCGACTTCGGCGTCCCCGAGCTCGTGGAGGTCCGCGGTGAGGTATTCCTTCCCGCCGCGGCGTTCGCCACGCTCAACGAGCAGATGACCGAGGCCGGCAAGCCGATGTTCGCGAATCCGCGCAACGCGGCCGCCGGATCCCTGCGGCAGAAGGACCCTCGGGTGACGGCGACTCGCGCGCTCGGCATGGTCTGCCACGGCATCGGCGCCCGCACCGGCTTCGATCCGCTCGCTCAGTCCGCGGCGTACGCGACATTGAAGGCGTGGGGCCTGCCGACCTCCGACCGGGTGCGAGTGCTCCCGGACCTCGATGCGGCCCGGGAGTACGTCGACTTCTACGCCGAGCATCGGCACGACGTCGAGCACGAGATCGACGGGGTCGTGATCAAGGTCGACGACATGGCTCTCCAGAGGCAGCTCGGTTCGACCTCCCGCGCGCCGCGGTGGGCGATCGCGTTCAAGTACCCGCCGGAGGAGGTCAACGCGACCCTGCTGGCGATCGAGGTCAATACCGGACGCACCGGCCGGGTGACCCCGTTCGGCCGGATGGCACCGGTCAAGGTCGCCGGCTCGACCGTGGAGATGGCGACCTTGCACAACGCTCACGAGGTACGGCGCAAGGACGTGCGCCCCGGAGACACCGTGATCCTGCGCAAGGCCGGGGACGTCATCCCGGAGATCCTCGGGCCGGTGCTGGCGCTGCGTCCCGAGGGGCTGCCCGAGTGGGAGATGCCCACCGAGTGCCCGGCGTGCGGCACGACGCTCGCGCAGCAGAAGGAGGGCGACAAGGACCTGCGTTGTCCGAATCACCGGCACTGCCCGGCCCAGGTCCGGGAGCGGGTGTTCCACGTGTCCGGTCGTGGCGCCTTCGACATCGAGGGGCTCGGCTACGAGGCCGCGGTGGCCTTGTTGGATGCCGGGGTGATCGCCGACGAGGGCGACGTGTTCGATCTCGATCAGGCGGCATTGCTGCGGACCGAGCTCTTCACCCGGGCCGCGAAGAAGACCGAGACGGACACGGCGGTGGACGGGCGGGTGCTGTCGGCCAATGGCGAGCGGATGCTGGCCCACCTCGATTGGGCCAAGCGGGTGCCGTTGTGGCGGGTCCTGGTGGCGTTGTCGATCCGGCACGTCGGCCCCAGCGCGGCCCGGGCGTTGGCGATGGAGTTCGGTTCGATGGCGGCGATCAGGACGGCGGATCGCGACCGGCTGGCGTCCGCCGACGGCGTCGGCCCGACCATCGCCGACGCGATCATCGAATGGTTCGCGGTGGACTGGCACCGGGAGATAATCGAGAAGTGGGATGCCGCCGGCGTCCGCCTGGCCGACGAGCGCGAGGAGTCGGCGCCGCGCACGCTGGAGGGACTGACGATCGTGGTCACCGGCTCGTTGGAGGGCTTCACCCGGGACTCGGTCAAGGAGGCGATCCTGAGCCGGGGTGGCAAGGCGGCCGGCTCGGTGTCGAAGAAGACCGACTACGTGGTCGTGGGTGCCAACGCGGGCTCCAAGGCGGACAAGGCCGAACAACTCGGCGTGCGGATGCTGGACGAGGCCGGTTTCGTCGACCTGCTCGACAGCGGGCCAGGACGTTAGGACAATCCGGCGGGCGTGACGTACCAGGCGCGTCAGGAGCACCGGGATCGTCGAGCGATACTCATGGGACGAGCGCGTCGGCCTGGAAGAGGGCGCCGCTCTTGCGGTGTGCCAGCCGCAGGGTCGCGACCTGTTCGAAGCCCTGGTCCCGGTAGCAGCGCTGGAGGCGTTCGTTGGTTCGCCAGGCATCGAGGCGCACGTACGGCTTGCCCTGGCGGAGCGCCTCGGTGCGTGCCCATGCCAGGAGCTGTCCGCCGATGCCCCGGCCGGCGGCCTTCCGGCTGACGATCATCTGGTGGACGTAGAGGGCGTCCTCGGGCGCCGACGGCGGTGGCCAGAAATCCGGGTCCGCCTCGGTGTCCAGGATCATCGTGGCGACGATCTCGCCGTCGAGCCGGATCACCTGGCAGGTGCCGGCGGTAATGGCGTCGGCGTAGCGATGTCGGATGCGTTCGGCGGGCCGCCCGTCGTCGAGCGCGTCGTGCCACTGGTCGGATCGCGGCGCCAGCCAGGTGACGGCATCGACCAGGAGGTCGAGCAGCCGGTCGAGGTCGGGCGGTTCGGCTGTCTGCGGGTCGGAAGGCTTACATTCCGTCCCGCGCGTCGGGGTCGTCGACGAGGAGCATCGGGCGCTCGTAGACGATGACGTGCCGGTCGCCGGCCAACACGTTGTGCACGACTCGCACCGGGGTGCCGTCGGCGGTGACCCCGGTCGCGACGTGCGCCGCGACCGGGGTGCCGGGGCCGAGCGCGAGCCGGGTGAGCTCGGGCGGCGTCGGCATCCGGACGTGGAACTCGTCGAGCACCCGCTCCTGGGCGAAGCCGAGCTCGGCCAGGACGCGGTTGGCGCCGCGGGCGATGACGGCGGGGTCCATGATCTCGCTCCCGGCGACCAGGTCGCGCGGGAAGTAGCTGTCGTTGAGGTTGAACGGCTCGCCGTCCAGGTAGCGCATGCGGCGCCGGACCACGGCCGCCTCGCCCGGTTCGAGCCGAAGGCGCTGCGCGATCGGCGCGGGCGGTGCCACGATGGCCACCTCGATGTCCTGCCGTGGTTCGCGGCCTTCAGCCGAATACTCGGTCATGAAGGCGTCCATTTCGGGCGACGGTCCTGCGGAATGTCCCTCTGCTTGGGGTCGATAGTGGACTTGATACTGGACCGGTCGGCGCTCCCGCACGAACCACCCACGCGGGGCTTGCGAGGTGAGAAGTCCCTCGTTGGCCAGCGCGGTCAGGGCCTGGCGGGCGGTCGGCCGGGAAACGGAAAATTGTGCGGCAAGCTCGGTTTCGGTCGAGAGCTTGGCGCCCGGCGCCCGGGTGCCGTCCGCGATGCGCGCGCGCAACTCGTCGGCGATCTGCTGCCACTTGGGCGCGGTCATCGAACGCATCCTTCGGTCTTGTCCGGAACGGTCTGAACAGTACTCCTTGACCTCGGCGTCTCGCACACCATACTGTCAATACAGTAAGTACTATTTATACAGTAGGAGCTCGGGTGAGTCGTCTCGATGGCAGTGGCAGTGGCGGTGTCATGAATCCCGGGTTCGAGTCCCGGCATGTCATCCCCGTCGTGCTCGACGCCGAGCCGTCGGCGCCGGAGTGGGTGGAGAGCGTCCGCCGGGCCGTGGCCGAGGACGGCACGGTCGGCGTGGACTGGGCCCGCCGGCCCAGCCCGAGGTTCGCCGACCAGGTCGTGCAGTCGCTGGTGGTACGTCCCGGCGGCCGGATCGAGTTGCGTCCCCCCATGGTCTTCCCGGGGGAGGTTCCGGAGATGGTCCATGCCGACGACTGGCGTGCCTACGCGGTGCTGGCCGCCAACATCGCGGGGTTGCTCAAGGTCGCACAAGACGCCACCCGGACGCTCGCCCGAGTCGCCGGTCGATCGCCGTGACCGAGAGCATGAGCCCATAGCTGGGTCTGAGGGCGAGAAATGCCGTTTGCCACGACGGTGTCGCAGGTCACCGTCCGAGGTTCAGAACAGGCCGAGTTGATCCAGCAACCCTCGGGCTGCGCCGAAGATCTTCCCGGCGTTGTCGACGGCGTCGGCCGCTTCGTCGACCGTGGACTCGTCGCCGGGCCGCTCGGGGTACTCCAACTCGTTGCGGCGACGACGCAGCGCACCGAACTGCCGGAATCCCTGGCCGAACTGCGCCCGGGTAGCCCGCTCGACGGCGTAGTGGCCGCCTTTGGTCGTCGGTCGCAGGCCCTGGTG
>JBOFLE010000228.1:0-1150 GCA_051657705.1 Nocardioides sp.
CTCAGCGATTCCGCCGGCTCGGACGCCAGTTGGTACAGCGTGTTGAACGGCTGGAATTGCACCCCGCACCGCGCGTAGAGCTCCTCCGGCATCACCTGCGCGTGCACCCGGGCGACACCGACGTCGGTGCGCTCGTCGCGATAGCAGTACGGCGGCACGGTCAGCATCCCGGCACCGTCCAGGAGACCGTAGTCGACACCCCAGGTGTCGATACCGATGCCGTCCAGCCGCTCCCCCGGCCGTAGCGCCTTGACCGCGGCCCGCAGACCGCGCGTCACCTCCGCGTACAGGCAGCTGATGTCCCAGTGCAGGCCCGACCGCTCCCCCTCGATCAGCTTCACCGGGGCGTGCCCGAAGCGGTGCGCCTCGTGCAGTTCCAGCCGATCGGGGCCGACCCGCGCCAGGATGACCCGTCCGCTACTGGCTCCGAGATCGACGGCGGCCACGGTCACCCCGGCCGAGTCGTTCCTCGCCACGTCCCGTCTCATCGGCCGGTGATTCGTCGGACGGTGTTTCATCGGGCCGCTCACCTCAGGAATGCGGCCGCCACCCCGGCATCCACCGGAATGTGCGTCCCGGTGGTGTGCGCGAGATCGCCGCCGACCAGCGCGAACACCGCGTTCGCCACGTGCTCGGGCAGCACCTCCCGGCGCAGCAGCGTGCGCTGCGCATAGAACTGGCCGAGCTCGTCCTCGGGCACGCCGTACGCCGCCGCGCGCTGCGCGCCCCAGCCCTTGGCGAAGATTCCTGACCCGCGGACCACGCCGTCCGGGTTGATGCCGTTGACCCGGATGCCGGACTCCCCCAGCTCGGCCGCCAACAACCGGACCTGATGTGCCTGGTCGGCCTTGGCCGATCCGTAGGCCAGATTGCTCGGCCCCGCGAAGAACGCGTTCTTGGAGCAGATGTAGACGATGTCGCCGCCCAGACGCTGCTCGGCCATGACCCGTGCCGCCTCCCGGGAGACCAGGAACGACCCCTTGGCCATCACGTCGTGCTGGATGTCCCAGTCGTCCTCGGAGGTCTCCGCGAGCGGCTTGCTGATCGACAGCCCCGCGTTGTTGACGACGAGGTCGACGCCGCCGAAAGCCAGCGCGGCGGCCACGAACCCGGCGTGGATCTCCTCGGCGCTCCGGACATCCATCCGGAC
>JBOFLE010000229.1:0-3131 GCA_051657705.1 Nocardioides sp.
TCCTGTTGGTCGTCTTCGGCGGGCCCTTGTCCCGGGCGGTCGCGCGCCGGCACGAGGCGGACGGCGGACTGCCGGACGCCGGGCTCTGGTGGGTCTGGCCCGCGGTGTTCGTCTGTGGGATCTATGGCGGCTACTTCGGTGCGGCGCAGGGAGTGCTCCTGATGGCGGTCATGGGGCTGGGTATCTCGGAGACGCTGCAACGGCTCAACGGAGTCAAGAACGTGCTGGCCTCGGCGGCCAACGGAGTCGCCGCGCTGGTCTTCGTCGCCGTCGCTGAGGTCGACTGGCGACTGGCGGGGCTGATCGCGGTGTCCTCGGTGGCCGGCGCCCAGGTCGGAGCGCGTTACGGACGCCGACTGCCGGACCGGGCGTTGCGGGCCGTGATCGTCGTCGTCGGCATCACCGCCCTGATCGCATTCCTCCGCTGACCCGGCAGTTATCTGGCCAGATTGCCGGCGTGTCGCCGGACAAGTGCCGGGTCGACGGGAACCGCGGAGAGTTGGTGACGGCGTCGCTGTTACCGGATAGCAGCTCGCAACGCCCGTTCTTCTGTGGGCAGAATTCCTCTGCCAGCCTGATTCGATCCTCGCCGAGACTCCTCAGCATGCTGATGGACTGGACCAACCGGCACGGGGTGTGTTGGCTCGACAGATTCGATGAACTCACCCATGTGCTGAGGACATTCCACTTCTACGACTACGTCGACTACGACTCCCGCGAGTACGAGACCCTGCCGGAGCTCATGTCCGAGGTAGTCGACCAGAGCATTGAGTTCGCGGAGTTCCGAGACGATCCCGAAGAGCACCTGCCTACGCTGGTCGACGAGCTACTCGCTGTTTCACTGGTCCAGGACGTCGCCAGCGATTCCCGAGCAGCGGTCGAATCGGCGGAGCACAGCGTCGGGATCAGTCGAGACCTGCTCACGATAGCGCCGTACGACTATCTCCTCGCCCGTCACGCGGCCGCTCTTTCCCGGCTCGGAGAGGCCTATGTAGCCGTCGGCGACTGGGAGGGCGCTCGGCCCTCAGTAGCAGAGACCGTCGAGGTGCGGCGCCGGGTTGCGGCCTCGGGGCACGGCAGGGACATCGCGGCCCTGGTCGTGGCACTCATCAAGCTGGTATATGTCGACCTCAGACTGGATGCGCAGGATCGTGCCGAGGCCGTCCTACTGGAAGCGATCAGGTCGCAAGTAGAGCTGGCCCGGCGAGATCCGCCGGCGCACCAGCCCCGGCTCGACACGATGCAGCTCGCCTTGTCGGCCTTCGACACCACAGACCACTCCGACCGAGCGGCGGGCGCCCCTGGCGTCGGCGCGGACTTCTGGACCGACGTGCCGGCCGAGCGCTCGCCGGAGTACGAGTGTGAACTGATCGACGGCTTGGCCGATGCCATGGCCTTGATATCGCTGCTGCCGACCGAGGCTGCCGCCAGCAACAGCCTGCCGGGGGTCTGGGAGTCCGCAATCATCGCGATGTCGCGGTCCTCCACCCGAGCCGAGGTACGCGCGAAGTACGCCGCCTGGCTGTGGCGAACCGGAGACGCCGTCGGCGCTCGACGCGAGTTCACCGCAGCCCTTGTCGAAGTCGATTCTTCGACCGAGGAGCCATCCGGCTATCGGAATTCGGAGGACGGAACGGAGAGCAGTCATCCGCCCAGACAGCCGCCCGTCCCGCTCGGCCGGGCCCGGCGAAGCCTTCGAGAACTCGTAGGCACGAGCGTGACGGATGGACAGGAACTGCCGTCGTGGGCGAGCCAACTACTCCACGACGAGCATGTCCGCACCGTAGCGCTGCTGGCCGCCCTGGTGGAACCGCATCGTTCTTCGCCGTCGGTCGACAGCTACTTCGAGTCACTCGATCCCGATCACCACGAGCATGTCGGCATCGTCGCAATGGCAGCCGCGCTGTACCGCCTGGTCGA
The DNA here is from genome assembly GCA_051657705.1 of Nocardioides sp. Lineage (GTDB taxonomy): Bacteria > Actinomycetota > Actinomycetes > Propionibacteriales > Nocardioidaceae > Nocardioides. The sequence goes on from JBOFLE010000229.1 coordinate 1,921, forward strand.
CGACCCGGAATTCCGCGCTACGTTCGACCTCCTCGTCGATCTCTTTCCGGAACGGCGCGCCGCCATCGAATGGGCTCATGAGGTCGCGCTGGGTTTCGCCGACTCGCGATTGGTCGGGGCTCAACAAGCTTTCGCCGCGGGCGACCTCGACACGGCGGTGACCATGTACCAGGAGTTGGTTGAGGCGAAACCCTCAGACGAACGCGTGAGTTCGGAACTCGCGATGAGTCGGGTTCAGTTGCGCGTTCGTGGGGTTAACGTCGAAGCGGCGCAGCGGGCCGCGGCCGAACCGAGGGATATCGGCGCACAGACACTGGCCGCCGACCTGGAATTCGTGGCCGGTAACCTCAACGAGGCCTTCGACGTTCTAGTGCGAGCTGTCGCCCGGCTGCACGGAGCGGAACGAGACCGGGCTCGCGAACACCTGATCGAGCTCTTCCGCGCGGCCGGGGAACACGACGCACGAGTACAGCGAGCGCGCCGGGACCTCGCCTCTGTCCTGTATTGACCGTGCGCATGGAGCGAGCGGTACCCCAGGAGCGTCGATCGGGACTATCGCGGGTCGGATCCGCCGGGATCGGCGAGCGGTTTCAGAGCGTATCGGCGAACCTGATCAGGCCCGTGAAGAGCAGTTGCACCATTCCCCACACGGAGGTGACGCCCGCCTCGAGGCGATCGGCGAGACCGACCGGATCGCGGTACACCCAGAACAGGACGAAAAGCAGGGAAAGCCAAAGGGCGAGCTTCTTCGGGTTCATCGGTCGAGACTCCATCTGTCGTCGGGGGGTACAACAGGACCGCCTTAGTGTTCATCAGGGCTCCCGAGGTGACAAGCGGCTCCGGATAACTATTGAGCCACGCTTTCCACTCCAGCAGACATCACCGTCGCCGCTACGCCAGGTAGGCGCCGAGCCAGCGTTCCACGACATCGTAGGCCCGAGCCCGGGCGTCCGGGCGGGACAGGAATACGTCGTGCTTGGCGTCGTCGATGGCGATGCTGGTGACGTGGCGGCCGACCGCGGGCGCCCACCGACGGATCTGGGTGACGTCGAGCACCACATCGCGAACGTGTACGTCGGGGGTGACCTCGTCGGGCTCGGGCATCGAGTGATGGGAGGACAGCACCAGGGCGGGCTGGCGCAACCCGATGCCCCGGTGGAAGCGAGCATGCCCGTTGCGGATGGCACGGAGCCACCCGGCGTACACCGGGA
>JBOFLE010000230.1:0-2131 GCA_051657705.1 Nocardioides sp.
CGCCGCCGAGCAGGTCCTCGGCGAACTGCGCCTCGGCATCGACTCCCTCGACCAGCATCTGCCTGATCTGGGCGACGAGGTCGTCGTCGAACAGCTCCGGCTCCTCGGCCCGGACCGTGTCCACCACGTCGAACGCGAACGCCATGTGCATCGACTCGTCCCGGAAGACCCAGTTGGTGCCGGAGGCCAACCCGTTGAGCAGCCCTCGCGAACGAAGGAAGTAGACATAGGCGAAGGCGCCGTAGAAGAAGAGCCCCTCGATGACGGCGGCGAAGCAGATCAGGTTCAGCAGGAACGCCCGGCGATCGGCCCGGTCCCGCAGCTCGCGCAGTTCGAAGACCGAGTCGATCCAGCGGAAGCAGAACTCGGCCTTGTGCCGGATCGAATCGATGTTGTCGATCGCGGCGAATGCCTCGTGCCGCTCGGTCTCGTCCGGCACGTAGGTGTCCAGCAGGGTCAGATAGAACTGCACGTGGACGGCTTCCTCGAAGAGCTGCCGGGACAGGTAGAGCCGGCCTTCGGGTGAGTTCACGTGCTGGTAGAGGTTCAGGACCAGGTTGTTCGCCACGATCGTGTCGCCGGTGGCGAAGAACGCCACCAGCCGCGACACCAGGTGCCGCTCCGCGTCGGTGAGCCGCTGGAGGTCGGCCAGGTCGGAGTGCAGGTCGATCTCCTCGACGGTCCAGGTGTTCTTGATGGCGTCGCGGTACCGCTCGTAGAAGTGCGGGTAGCGCATCGGCCGCAGGGTGAGGTTCATCCCGGGGTCCAACAGCATCCGCGGCACGCCGGCGGTGGCGTCGGGTCGGGTAGTCGGCAGCTGGTCGGTAGTGCTCATGATGGTGTCCTTCGGTTCGGGTGACGGGATCGGTCGGGAGCCTTCGACGATGCGGCTACTGGCACGACTCGCAGCTCTCCGGGTTCTCCAGGGAGCAGGCGAGCGCCGCGACGTCCTTGGCCGGGGTGGCGGTGGGAACGGTCGTCTGCTGGATGCGAGTGGCCGGCCGCGAGCGCAGGTAGTACGTCGTCTTCAGGCCCGTCTTCCATGCGTGCAGGTACATCGAGGAGAGCTTCGTGATCGACGGGCCGGCGATGAACAGATTGAGCGACTGGCTCTGGTCGATGTACGCCGCCCGGCCCGCCGCCAGGTCGATGAGCGCGCGCTGCGGCAGCTCCCACGCGGTGCGGAACAGCAGCCGCACCTCCTCGGGCAACGCGGCGATGCCCTGCACCGAGCCCTCGGCGCGCTTGATCTCCTCGCGCACCTCGGGGGTCCACAGCTCGCGGGCCTTGAGCTCGCGTACCAGCGCGCCGTTGACCTGCAGGAACTCCCCGGAGAGCGTCTCCCGCTTGAACAGATTCGACACCTGCGGCTCGATGCACTCGTAGCAGCCGGCGATCGAGGCGATGGTCGCCGTCGGCGCGATCGCGATCAGCAGTGAATTGCGCAGCCCGTGCTCGGCTATCCGGGCCCGGAGCGAGGCCCACCGCTCGACCTGGGTCGGCTCGGCCGGCCAGTGGTCGGGCTGCAGGACGCCGCTCGCGGCGCGGGTCTCGGCGTACGCCGGGTGCGGGCCGTGCCGCTGGGCCAGCTCCGCGGAGACCTCCAGCGCGGTGAGGTACACCTCCTCGGAGATCCGGGTCGACAGCTCGGCCGCCTCGGCGGAGTCGAAGGGCAGTCGCAGCGCGAAGAACACGTCCTGCAGGCCCATCAGGCCGAGCCCGACCGGACGCCAGCGGGGATTGGACCGAGCGGCCTCCGCGGATGGGTAGTAGTTGATGTCGATGACCCGGTCGAGCAACGGGACCGCGGTCCGCACGGTCTGCCGCAGCCTGTCCCAGTCGAGGCGCTCGCCGTCGCGATCGTGGGTGAGGTGCCGGGCCAGGTTGATCGAGCCCAGATTGCACACGGCGGTCTCGGCGTCCGAGGACACCTCGACGATCTCGGTGCACAGATTGGAGAGGTGGACGACCGGACCGCCGCGCGATCCAGCCGCGGGGTCGCCGGTCTGGTTGCAGGTCCGGTTGGCCGCGTCCTTGAACGCCATCCAGCCGTTGCCGGTCTGCGCCAGCGTGCGCATCATCTTGGCGTACAGCTCGCGGGCCTTGACCTGCCGGACGTACCGGCCCTCGG
>JBOFLE010000231.1:0-1490 GCA_051657705.1 Nocardioides sp.
CTCTAGTTTAGACTAACCGAAAAGTCAGAACAGAAAAGACAAAGAGAATGCAGGGCAAGTAGGGAGAAAATGAAAATAGCAACAAAATTCAAACTCTCCCTACTATGGAATATGACCGATATCAAAAATTCCGTCAAGAAACATATCAAATGCTAGGAAATGCAAAGGATGCGACATTTGAATTGATGGATAGTGTAATAACAACCAGAAATGTGAGTTGTTTAGCAGAGTTTTCTCTTTCACCTCTGTTCAGGAGAAAATGGTCAAGTACCTACGAAGCTCTAGAAGATAGTCGTCCAAACAGAAATAAATTGATGAAAAGGTACGTCAAAGAAATGCCATCATCAGAATATCTATTGCTGGCGATTGACCATACGGCATGGGGGCGAAAAGGGGCGAAAACACTTAAAGATAGAACCTACGAACACCAAGCATCTTCAAATAACTCAGTCACAGTCGGACAGGGATATAGCACTATTACTTGGCTACCAGAAAACCAAGGGAGTTGGGCATTGCCACTCAGACATGAAAGAATTACGTCCTATGAAAAACCGATATCCAAAGCAGCTTGGCAACTAAAACAAGTATCTAAACATCTCCACTCAAAAATTTTAGTCGTCTTGGATAGTGAATATGGCAATGGTTCATGGGTAAATCAAACAGGAGAAATCCCCGTTAGTAAATTGATGAGAATTCGCTCTAATTGTTGCCTCTGGTCGAAATCAGATAGCTATTCGGGAATCGGAAGACCCAGAAAACACAACAAAAAATTCAAAGTTAATGACCAGACTACATGGTGGTCAGCAGATGAAACAGTGGAAATAGAAGACTCTAAGTTAGGTAAACTAAGAATCAGTAAATGGAACCAGCTACATTTCCGTACTGCTGCATCTCACGATATGAATCTAATTCAAGTGCAAAGGCTTGATGACAAAGGTTCGGTCAAAAAGCGTCGCCCCTTGTGGTTAGTTTGGGTTGGGGAACAGTTTTTAGAGTTAAAAAATATTTGGCAACAATATGCTCGCCGTTTTGGAGTTGACCACTGGTATCGCTTTGCCAAGCAAAGATTACACTGGACTTTGCCCAATCTGAGTACTGCCAAGCAATGTGAGCGATGGAGTGATTTAATGCCTTTAATGACTTGGCAACTTTGGTTAGCCAAAGATTTAGTCGAAGAAAATCATTTACCTTGGCAGTCCTCTGAGAAAAAATTAACTCCTGGAAGAGTAGCTCAGTCTATATTTGCACTTTTAATCGAGATTGGAACACCTACTACTCCTCCCAAAACCCGTGGAAAGTCTCCTGGGTGGAAAACTGGTCACAAAAGGGGAATCAAAAAGACTTATCCAATAGCCAAGAAGAGTTATTCTCGCACTAAAAAAACGAAAACAGAGGCTGTTTAACTTTATTTTCGGAACTTAGTTTCATGATTCAGTTGTTTTTAACAGGCTGAGTTATTTTCTAATGATTATATTTAGTCTAAACCACAG
>JBOFLE010000232.1:0-1690 GCA_051657705.1 Nocardioides sp.
CCGGCATGCGTCCGAGCCGGGCGACGAGGAACCCGGCCACCGTCTCGTAGCCGCCGTCCTCGAGCGGGATGCCGGTGAGGTCGGCGAAGTCCTGCAGGCTCAAGCCGCCGTCGAGGCGACCGGGGTCGCCGCCGGCACCCACGGCCGCCGGCGCGTCGTACTCGTCGCGAATGTCCCCGACGATCTCCTCGACCAGATCCTCCAGCGTCACGATGCCGTCGGTGCCGCCGTACTCGTCGACGACGATGGCGAGGTGGGTGCCCTGCCGGCGCATGGTGGCCACCGAGGGCAGGACCAGGTTGGTCGCCGGCAGCATCAGCACCGGCCGGCGTACGTCCCCGACTCGACGCCGGTCATCGGCGGCGATCCCGAGCAGATCGCGCGCGTGCAGGAAACCGACGATGTCGTCGAACCCGCCGCCCGTGATCGGGTAGCGCGAGTAGGGGAGGTCGCGGATTCGGTCCGCGGCCTCGACCAGCGGCGTCTTCGCGCTGAGGAACTCCACGTCACCGCGCGGTCGCATGGCCTCCTTCACGGTCGTCTCCGTGGCCCGCAGCACGTCCTGCAGGATGCGACGTTCCTGCTCGTCCAGCGCCTCGTGATGAGAGACGAGCTCCCGCAGCTCGTCCTCCGACAGTTGCTCGGTCGTGGCATGAGGATCGCCACCCAGCAGGCGCACCACCGCGTTGGTCGAGATCGAGAGGAACCAGATCACGGGACGCATCAGCACCGCGAAGCGGTCCAGCACGGGCGCCACCGCCAGCGAGAGCCCGGCCGACTTCTGCAGGGCCAACCGCTTGGGCGCCAGCTCACCGAGCACCAGGGACAGGTAGGCGATCACCAACGTCATCAGCACCAGCGCGAGGGTCTCGGCCGACTCCGCGCCGATGCCGAAGATCTCCAGGTGCGGCGCCAGGTCCGGTGCCAGGGTGGACCCGCCGTAGGCGGCCGAGAAGAATCCGGCCACGGTCACGCCGATCTGAACCGCCGCCAGGAAGCGGTTGGGATCTCGCGCCACCTCCGCGACCCGCGCGCCCCGCGAACCCTGACGCCCGAGCTGGGTCAATTGGCTCTCGCGGAGCGAGACCAGGGCGATCTCGGTGGCCGCGAAGATGCCGCCGACCAAGACAAACACCAGAACCAGGCCGCCGTTGAGCAGGGTCTCACCGTCCATCGGGTCCATTCACCCCCGATCCGGGGCTCGCGGGTGAATGGCCGGTACTGGGAGGGTCGTCCATGCGAGCAAGGATACGAACCGCATCGGCTTCGGGAAATCGGCCGATTCACCCACTCGGTGGGCGCCGGCGGTCGCGGAGAACGACGGCGTACGTCAGGGTTTGCGCGCGACCCCGGACCAGACGCCGAGCACGCGCTGGGCGCCGGTGTCGTCCGGTCGCCCCTCTGATCGCCATGTCGAGGTCGGCACGACTCCCGGCTCGACGAGCTCCAGGTCGTCGAAGTACCCGGTGATCTCCTCGGGAGTTCGTAGGAGATAGGGCGCCGCGCCCGAGTCGTTGTAGGCGTCCTGGGCCTCGTCGCGGGCGGGATCCTCACCCCGGACCCCGTCGTTGACCACCAGGAAGCTCCCCGAGGGAACCGCGGCCATCAGGGTGCGGACGGTCGCCTGAGCATGGTCGAGGTCGGTGATGTGGCCCAGGATCCCGTTGAGGATCACCGCGGTCGGCCGGGT
>JBOFLE010000233.1:0-1412 GCA_051657705.1 Nocardioides sp.
CGACCCGGTTCGCACAGTCCGGATGTACGCCACAAACCAACCCTAGATTAGTGCCCCAGAACGGCGCCCAATCTCGGCAAACCCACAGGTCAAGAGCCTGCGCTCACGAGAACCCCACCAGGATGAGCCAAGTCGGGTCCGAGGCGGGCGATCTCGGGGATCGGGCAGGTGGTGAACGAGGCGAGGATCTTCTCGGCGATGACCTTGCCGGCGGCGTGGGTGTCTTGGTGGTACACCGAGCGGACCTGTTGGGCGCACAGCCAGGCGACCTCGACCTCGACGTGCTCGTCTCGGGCGGTGAACGCGTCCTTGAGCCGGGCGCGTTGGCGGTCGGTGAGGCGTTCGTCGCCGGCGCGCAGGATGTTGCGGATCCGGTACAGCGGGTCATCTCGGCGGCCGCGGTGCCCGCAGGTGTCCAGTTGGACCCGGCGCCGCACCTCGTCGACCACCTGTGTGGCGAGTTTGACGACGTGGAACGCGTCGAGAACGGCGACGGCGTCACTCAAGTCGTCATCGATGGTGTTGCGGTACCCGCGGAAGGTGTCCAACGTCGCCACCCTCACCCCGGACCGGAACGCCTGCCCGCGCTCGGTCAACCAGGTCGAGTACGCCGCACCCGTGCGGCCTGGGACCAGGTCCAGCAGCCGAGCACGGGTGCGGCCGTGCGCATCTCGGGTCAGGTCCACCATCCCGGTCAACTCCTTCGGGCCGCGCCCGCCGTCCTCGATCGGCTTGGTCGACACGTGGTGCCACACATGCTCATCAACGCCCAACGTGCTCACCCCCTCGAAGCGTGCCGGGTCCGCGGCAGCCTCCTTAAGGACGGGCTTGATACTGGTCCACACCGTGTCCCACGTCGTGCCGAGCTGCCGAGCGAGGCCAAGGACCGAGGCGTGCTCGCGGCGCAGCTGGGCGATCGCCCACCGGCACGCCCGCACCGTGAGCAGCGCCCGCGGGCGGGCGATGGCCTCGTCCTGCTCCACGAACGAACGTCTCGCACAGACCGGGACCGGGCACACCCACCGCCGCTTGCGCCACACCACCCGCACCGGTCGACCCGCCCACGGCGCGTCGACCAGGGTCACCTCGACCCGGCCATGGCCGTGCGCGACAACCCCGCAGGTCGGGCACCCCATCACACCCGGTTCGGACTCCACCGTGACCAGCAACGACTCCTCACCCTCATCACGCTCCACGGCGACCACCCGCAGGCCAGGCAGGCCCACCAGAAGGTCGCAACGGTCGCAGTAGCCGCCCGAGCACGGGCAGCACAACATAGGCTCGGTCATCGTCGAGGTCCTTGACACCAGAGGGAGTAGAAGTCCTCTGATCCTCAGGGACCTCGACCCCAAACCCCCTCAACCCCAGGCCCCCGCGAGTCGTGCTCACCCCACACTCAGGTCGGAAGAGCC
>JBOFLE010000234.1:0-21958 GCA_051657705.1 Nocardioides sp.
ACATCGGTGGCGAGAGCGGCCAGTTGGTCTTCCACCACGTGGAAGGTATGCCAGGTGGCGTCGAGGCCCGCGGAGGCCCCCACCCGCTCCTGGAGCTGCCGGGAGGTGAACGAGGCCATCGCGCACCGGGTGTGCGGGACGACCAGGATGCGCTCGACCCCGAGCAGGTGACTCCCCAGGACCAAGGCTTCCAGAGCAGCGTCGGTGACGCGGCCGCCGGGATTGCGGAAGATTTTGGCGTCGCCGTGCGACAGGCCGAGCATCCGCAACGGATCGATCCGCGAATCCATGCACGTCACGATCGCCACTCCGGCGTGGGCGACGCCGTCGTAGTTGCCGCCGCTGAAGCTGTCGGCGTACTCGGCGTTCGCGGCCAGCAGGTCGTCGAAGCCCGCCCGCTGGGGGGCCGGCACGGACGGATCGGGAGACGGTTCAGGACTCATGGCCCACACCGTAGCGGTTGCGCACCAAGGCCACCGAAAGCAACCCGGCGAGCGCGGCGCACACCGCCGCGCCGGCGAAGACGGCCTGCTCCTGGGCGATCCCCGCGGTCTGGAGCAGGCGATCGAACTCCGCGCAACGGCTGGCGCCGTCGCAGACCTCACGGACCGCTGGCAGGTCGCGCTGCTCGGCGTAGTAGCGGCGCAGACCGACGGCTGTCAGCGCCGAGATCCCCACCAACATGCCGACCATGCGAGCGACCACCAACAGCCCGCTGGCGACGCCGTGTGCTCCCGGCGGGGTAACGGCCAACAGCGCGGAACTCAACGGAGCCAGGGCCAAGCCGAAGCCGAAGCCGCCCAGGAGGAGCGGACCGGTGCCGCCGCCGGCCTCGAGGCTGCCGAGATCCCAGCGGCTCATGGACACGAAGGCGGCCGCTGCGCAGGCCATCCCGGCCGCCGCCACCACGCCGGGATCCAGGCGCCGGATCAGCCAGCCGCCGGCGAGGGCCCCGACGGGCAGCGCGACCAGGAAGCGCACCAGCACCAGGGCCGCGGAGAGTTGCGAGTCCGGGTAGGCCGTGGTTCGGGCGAAGATCGGGATGTCGATCAGTGCCGCGATCAGGGCAGCGCCGACGAAGAAGCTGGCCGCCAAGCAGGCCCAGGCGACGGTGTCGGTCAGCGTACCGCGCGGCAACAGCGGTTCCCGGGCCCGGCGCAGGTGCCACCAGAGCGCCGCGGTGGCAATCACGGAGCCCGTCAGGTACCAGCCGCCGGCCGGCGACATGAGCTGGACCCGGGGGTCGGACCCGGCGAAGGCGAGGATGACTCCGGCGAGCGCGAGAGCTAGCAACGTCCCGCCGGTCAGGTCTGCCCGCACGGCGTCCCGGCACCATGACCTGAGGTCGAGGAACGGCCGTCGGGCCCACCAGCACCAGAGCGCGGTGGCCGCCAGTGCCAGGCAGGTCAGCAGCCCGATCGGGGTGAACCAACGGCCCGATCCGGCGTATGGCACGAACCACGCTCCCCAGGTCAGGTCGCGCAGCAGGCTCGGCGGCTGGAGGAAGACCAGGGACCCGAGCGCGACGGTGACCAGCAGCAGCGCCAACCCGACCGCGTCGATCGATCTGGCCGGCGAACCGTCACCCGGTCGCCCGCGGATCGCCGCGGCGAGGATCAGCGCCACCGCCACATTGATCGCGAAGATTCCCCGCCAGCTGGCGACCGACAGGACCGCGGCGCCGAACAACGGGCCCAGCACACTCCCCAGCTCCTGTACTCCGGAGATCACTCCCAGTGGAAGTCCGCGTCGATCGACCGGATAGAGGTCGGCGACCAGCGCGAGGGTGGCCGGCACCAGTCCGCCCGCGCCGATGCCCTGGAGGAATCGACCGCCGACCATGCTGGTGAGATCGTAGGCGGCCGCCGTGATCACCGAACCGGCGGCGAAGGTCACCAGCGCGGCGATCAGCACCGGAGTCCGGCCGCGAAGATCCGAGAGCCGGCCGATCAGCGGCAGCATCGCCACATATCCGAGCAGGAAACCGGAGACAATCGGAGCCGCGCGTTGCAACTGGTCCAACGAGATGCCGGCGCTGGTCATCATCTCGGGCAGGGCCAGCACCACCACGTAGGTGTCGGCGGCCGCGAAGGCGACGGCGATCGAGGCCAGGGTAAGGAGCTGCCGGGCAGCGGGCCGGCCGGCCCTCCCGACGGCGAAGCTCACCGGTGAGGTCTCATGGCGCGACGATCTCCTTCTCGGTGCCGTAGTCGGTGAACTCGACGGTGTAGCTGGTCGAGTCCGAGTCCGGATAGAACACCCCGTCCAAGGTCATCGAACGGAGCTCGGAGGACTCGGTGACGCGGTAGGCGACATCGAAGCTCCCGCTGGCGCTGGGGATGATGTTCTGCACCAGGTCGCCGTCCACCCGTCCGGTGTACTCGGTGAGAATCTCGTCGTTGTCCGTCCCTCCGCGCACCGTCTCGCCTCTCTTGAGGCCATCGGTGCCGGTCAGCAGGGACGAGAAGCCGGCGTCGGGGGAGATCAGCGTCGCCGGATCCGGGGCGCCGTAGTCGGCGGGATCGATGTCGGACCAGCCGACCGTCAGTGGGACCTGGGCGTAGACCGTGTCCGCCACCGAGATCACCGGGACGTCGAAGGTCGAGCCCAGGAACGAGACCTTCAGGGTGCCGTCGAACGCCTCGTCGGGTTCCCGGGCTCCGATGCCCGTTGCGGCGAGCACCCCGTTGACGCCCTCAGGCAACTCCTCGGTCTCCAGGTCGATCCGAACGCCGGAGGTCCGGTCCAGAATCTTCTTGGCGTCGGCCATCGTGTCGGCGGGAGACGCGTCGGGCTCCCGCTCCGCGTCCCCGCTGCAACCGGCGAGCACCGCGCCGACCAGCACTGTGCCGACCAGGAGGGCGCGGGACGGGACGGCGAGATAGCCACGGATCATGGGGTCAGCCTGTCACAAGGCCGGTCGCCTGTTTCGAGGCCGGGCCGGCGACAGAGGCGATGGGCTGGCCGGCCGGCGTACCCGACGCGTCCCGCCTGCCCGCAGCCGGCAGGTCGACCGCCGCCCCGCTGGCGGCGGCAGCGCGCGCGGGCCCGTCTCCGGCCCAGCCGAGAAGCAAGGTGTCCTCGCCGCCGCGGAAACGATGGCATCGAACCCCTCCGGTGCCTCGGCCCTTCTGGGGGTACTCGGAGAACGGAGTCACCTTGACGGAACCCGGCTCGGTACCGGGTAGAGCCGTCGCCGAGCCCGAGATCGTGACTACCTCGGGTCCGGTGGCATCGTCGGCCACCAGGCCGAACCACAGCACGCGTGCGCCACCGGCCAGCCGGACGCCGGCCATTCCGCCGCCGGCGCGGCCTTGCGGGCGAACCGAAGTCACCGGGAAGTGCAGGAGTTGGGCGTCCGAGGTGATGAAGCACAGCTGGCCCGCTTCCCGGGTGAGCTCGACGGCGCCGACGACCTCGTCTCCATCCATGAGCCGGATGAACTCCCAGGTGTCCTTGCTCGGGTAGTCCGGGACCACGCGTTTGACCACACCCTGACGGGTTCCCACGGCGAATCCCGGTCCGGCCGGGTTCAACGAAGCCAGACCGAGGACCCGCTCGGCGGGATCGAGCGATACGAACTCGGCGACCGGAGCGCCGCCCTGCAACTGCGGGTCGTTGGCCGTGGCCGGGAGCGAGGGCAGGTCCAGCACCGACAATCGGATCACCCGGCCGGTGGTGGTGAGCGCGCCCACCGTGCCGCGGGCGGTGGCCCGGGCCACCGAGGTGATCACGTCGTGCCGCGCCCGGGTATCGCCGGTGCCGGGCGGGTCGATTCCGCTGCTCCGTGCGAGCAGTCCGCTGGCGGACAAGTAGACGTAGCACGGATCGTCGGCGACTTCGAGCGGAACCGCGGCGGCTACCGGAGCCCCGGCGGCCGCCAACAGCACCGTGCGCCGCGGCGTACCGAACGTCGCGGCGACCTCCTTGAGCTCATCGGACACCACGGCGCGGAGCAGGGCCTCGTCCGCCAGGATCGCGTCGAGTTCCTCGATGCCGCGCCGCAGCTCCGACTGCTCCTTCTCCAACTCGATTCGGGAGAACTTGGTCAGCCGGCGCAGCGGCATGTCCAGGATGTAGTCGGCCTGGATCTCCGTGAGGTCGAAGACCGCCCGCAACCGCTCCCTGGCGATCGAGGCGTTGTCGCTGGAGCGGATCAGTTGGATCGCCTCGTCGATGTCGACGATGGCGATCAACAGACCCTCCACCAGATGCAGCCGGTCCGCGGCCTTCTGCCGGCGGAACACCGAACGGCGGCGTACTACCTCGAAGCGGTGCGACAAGAACACCTGGAGCATCTCGCGCAGCGTCATGAGGCGCGGTTGCCCGTCGACCAGGGCCACGTTGTTGATCCCGAAGGAGTCCTCCAGCGGAGTCTGCTTGTAGAGCTGTTCCACGATCGCCTCGGGATGAAATCCGTTCTTGATCTCGATGACCAGCCGGAGGCCGCTGGCGAGGTCGGTGAGATCCTTGATGTCGGAGATCCCCTGGAGCTTCTTTGCCTGGACCAAGGTCTTGATCCGCTCGATCACCTTCTCGGTACCCACGCCGTACGGCAGCTCGGTGATGACGATCCCCTTGCGCCGCGCGGTGACCGCCTCCACTCGGAGGGTCGCTCGCATCTTGAATACGCCGCGGCCGGTCTCGTAGGCCTCCCGGACCCCGTCCAGCCCGACGATCTTCCCGCCGGTCGGCAGGTCCGGCCCGGGGATGTAGCGCATCAGGTCGTCCAGGCTCGCCTGTGGATGGCGGAGCAGATGCTGCAGGGCCTGGACCACCTCGACCAGATTGTGCGGCGCGATGTTGGTGGCCATGCCCACCGCGATGCCGCTGGTTCCGTTGACGATCAGGTGGGGAATGGCCGCCGGCAGCACCACCGGTTCGAGTTCACGGCTGTCGTAGTTGGCCCGGAAGTCGACGGTGTCCTCGTCGATGGACGCGGTCATCGCGACCGCGGGCGCCGCCATCCGGCACTCGGTGTACCGCATCGCCGCCGGGCCGGCGTCCGGCGAGCCGAAGTTGCCGTGGCCGTCGATCACCGGCAGCCGCAGCGACCAGGGCTGGGCCATCCGCACCAACGCGTCGTAGATCGCGTTGTCGCCGTGCGGGTGCAATCGGCCCATCACCTCCCCGACCACTCTCGCGCTCTTGACATGGCCGCGATCCGGGCGCAGTCCCATGTCGTTCATCGTGTGCAGGATGCGCCGCTGTACCGGTTTGAGGCCGTCGCGCGCATCCGGAAGGGCACGGGAATAGATGACCGAGTAGGCATATTCCAGGAACGAGGAGCGCATCTCGTCGCCGACGTCGATGTCCAGGATGTGTTCCTCGAACTCCTCGGCCGGCGATGATGTGGTGGGACGTCGGGCCATGCCGGTATTCTCCCGGGTTGTCCGAAGGAGTGCGCCTGGGCGCGCCGTATGCACAGCGAACGGCTGCCGAGTTGGCAATCGGTGGAGTCGTGACAGACTGCTCTCTATGCCGCGATCGAGGTCCACCTCAGCAATCAGCCGGGCGGTCGGCGACCAGCGCCACACCGACTGCACCCGCGAACTGCGCTCGGCCATCGAGCACACCGGCTACCATCCCCAGGTCGTCGCCGAGTCGGTGCTGGCGGGTGTCGCGGGCGAACCGGTGATCTCCTACTACGTGCACCACGAGACGAGCTTCGATCGCGACGAGGTGCGACGGCACATCACCGTCGTGGTACTCACTCCGACCCGGCTGATCCGGGGACACACCGACGAGCATCCGGGTGACGACATCGTGCCCCAGCCCTACACCTCGACCTCTACCGAGGCGATCGCGCTGAGTTCGGTGAAGTCCGTCGTGGTGACCAGGATCGCGACCACGGAGGCCGCCGGAGCCGGCAGTCCCGCGCCGCCGGTCGAGGCGGTGGTCACGATCGGGTGGGGCGCCTTGAGCCGCATCGATCTCGAACCCGCGGGGTGCAGCGATCAGGCGTGCGAAGCCGACCACGGCTACACCGGTGTGCTCGGGCCGGAGGATTTCTCGCTGCGGGCATCGGAGGTCGCCGATGGCGACGGCGCGGTGGCGCGCTTGTTGGGCTTTGCCGAGGAACTGTCGGCACGCACTCGCGGCGCGTGAGCGAGTTCGTCTCGGTCGACGGCGACGCGCCGTCGCTGACCGGCGTACTTCCCGCCGTCGGGCGAGCGCTCGGCAGCGATGCGGTGCCGGATCCCGGCTGGGAGCTGCCGACGGCTCCGGCCTATGTGGTCCTCCTCGTCGATGGGCTGGGCAGCCGGCTGTTGGCCGCGAACGCCGATTGCGCGCCGTTCCTGAGCGCGATGCGGTCCGTCGCGCCGCATGCGCTGTGTGCGGTGCCGTCGACCACGGCGACCAGCCTCACCTCGCTCGGAACCGGCCTGACCGCCGGCGGACATGGCATCGTCGGCTACAGCATGCGGATCCCGGGCACGGACCGATTGCTCCATGCGCTCAACTGGGACAAGTCCGTCGATCCGCTGCGCTGGCAGCCACATGCCACGATCTTCCAGCGGCTCGCCGCCGACGGAATCGCCGCGACCACGGTCAGCAAGCGTGAGTTCGACGGCAGCGGTCTCACCGTGGCCTCCCAGCGCGGAGCGCTCTTCGTGGGTGCGGATCGGTGGGGCGAGCGGGTCGAGGCGGTCGTGACGGCGAGCGCTCGCCGTCCGGCGCTGACCTACGTCTACGAAGGGGACTTGGACTGGATCGGCCATCGGTACGGCATCGACTCTCCGCAATGGCGGCATCAACTGACCGCTATCGACGCGGCCATGGCCCAGCTCCGGGATGCCCTGCCCCCGGCGGTGCGGCTCCTGGTGGTCGCCGACCACGGGATGATCGACTGCCCTCCCGGGGAGCGCATCGACGTCGACGAGGTACCGGACCTGCGGGCCGGCGTGCGATTGCTCGGCGGCGAGGCACGCTTGCGCCACGTGTACTGCCTCCGCGGCGCGCTCGACGACGTGGCGGCACACTGGCGGGAGATCCTGGGCGAACGGGCGGCGGTCCTGACGCGCTCGGAGGTTCGCCGGGCCGGGTGGTTCGGCCCGGTGGCCGACCAGGTCGGCGACCGGATCGGGGATCTGGTGGTGGCCTGTCGGGGAAGGTTCGGCGTTTTCTCCTCCCGCTCGTTCGCCGGAGAGACCAAGCTCGTCGGAGTGCATGGCTCACTCACTCCCGACGAGATGCAGGTCCCGCTGTTGCTCGGCTAGCCGGTCCCGGTCTCGGCCTAGTCCGCGCGACCGCCGCCGAACATGATCTCGTCCCAGCTCGGAACCGAGGCGCGTCCCCGGGTCTTGGTGACCTCCCGGCGCGACGGGGGCTCGCTCGCCCGTACCTCGCGCGCGGTCTCGGTCAGATCGATGGTGGCGTCCTCGGCGAGATTGGCGACGTCCGCCGACTGCGATTCGGCCACCAATTCGAGGGCGTCGTCCCCCCATTCCACGGGCTCCGCGCGCCCTGTTGATCGATCCTGGGCCGATCGATCCTGGGCCGATCGATCCTGGGGAATCGTGACCGCGGTCAACCGGCGTTGGCGAGCCTGATCCAAGTCATCGACGACGTCGGGTGCCTCGGTACCCAGCTCGCCGACGAGCCACCGGGCCTCGTCGTTCATCGTGACTACGTAGTTCCCGGGTGCGTCGAAGGCGAACTGCGCGGTCCCCGCCTCGCCGGCGGCGGCGTAGCCCGCGGTCAGGATCCAGCGGCCGTCTTCGCGGCGCCAGGCGTCCCAGGCGACGGTATCGGGATCGACGTGGAGCGGGCGCAGATGGGCCGAGACACCGTCTCCGAGGGTGCGGCCGACGCCACCGGGGCCCTCGTTGGTCCGCCGTAGCGAGGCGCGCTGGGCCCGGTCGGCGATGTGAGCGCGCTCGGCCAGCACCGGACGGGCATACCGCATGATCGCTTCGACGCTGGTGCGTGCGGCACTGGCCACCTGCTCGGGGCTCTCGCCGGCCCGGATCCGGGCCTGGATGTCACGAGGACGCAATGCGCTTTCCATCTGGATCTCCAACTGGCCGATATGTGGGTTGTCGCCCCGAAGGGCCGCGAGCAGCTTGCTGTCGACCACGACCGAGTACTCCGTGCCGTCGTCGCCGACGAGAAGCAAGCGTGAACCGTTCCTGCTCAGGCCGGCGATGGTGAGCGGAGTCACGCCCTTCACCACCCTCGATGTCGTCGAGTTCAAGGCTCTGTCGCTTCCGATTGGTGCTGTCACTTCGGGTCGGTGAGTCACTTCCGGTTCGGTCTTGCGTTTGTCCGGTGTGGTGTTGTCTCTTTCGGCTCGGTGCTGTCTGTTCCCGT
Organism: Nocardioides sp.; assembly: GCA_051657705.1. GTDB lineage: Bacteria > Actinomycetota > Actinomycetes > Propionibacteriales > Nocardioidaceae > Nocardioides. The sequence goes on from JBOFLE010000234.1 coordinate 8,314, forward strand.
TCGATACCGCTGCTGCAGCCCACCCGCTCATACCGAGGGACTCCGGTGATGCCGACCTTACGCCAGAACTCATGCGAACTCATGGACGTGAGAAGGTGTCGGGCATGCTGGCCGCGAGTGTTCACCACGCCGATGTCGTCATCGTGGGCGCCGGCCTCTCCGGGATGATCGCCGCGCGGGTGGTCCGGAGCGCCGGCCTGACCCCGGTGGTCCTCGAGGCCGGTGACCGCGTCGGTGGGCGTATCCTGACCGAGATCGTCGACGGCATTCCGCTTGAGCTCGGTGCGCAATGGATCGGTGATACCCACCACCGGATGTCCGAACTGGCCCGCGAACTCGGCGTCGAGACGTTCGCGCAGTACGACGACGGTGAGACGACCTACGAGATCGGCGGCGCCGGCGTGCTCGGTGGCGCCGAGTTCCACCGACGCTTCGCCGACGAGCTGGGCGGCCTCGCCGGCGTACTGGCGACGCTCGACGACCTGGCGGCGACGGTTCCGGTCGAGGCTCCCTGGCAGGCGGAGCGGGCCGCCGAATGGGACGCGATCACCGCCGGGGCATGGATCGACGCGCAAGGGCTCGGTCCGGCAGCGCGCACGCTGTTCGAGATCTGTTGTGTGGGGATCCTCGCGGTGCCGACCGTCGAGGTCTCGTTCCTTCACCTGCTCTTCACGATCCAGACCTGCGGTGTCGGCGCCGAGATCTTCGCCGAGTCCGAGGGCGGCGCGCAGACCACCAGATTCGTCGGTGGCACCGATCAGATTGTCCGGCGGCTCGCGGCACTCCTGGAACGCGAGATCGTGGTGCGGGCGCCGGTGCAGTTGATCGAACACACCGCCGACACGGTCACGGTCAGTTGTCGCGGCGGCGCGGTCGCGCACGGCCGCCGGGCCATCGTCGCGGTGGCGCCGGCCCTGGCCGGCCGGATCATGTACGACCCGCCGCTCCCCGGAGTGCGCGATCAGCTCACCCAGCGGATGCCCCATGCGTCGGCGATGAAGGCGTTCTTCGTCTACGACGAGCCGTTCTGGCGCGCGGACGGCTTGAACGGGCAGTTGATCTCCGATCTCGGGCCGGCCCGGATGTCCAACGACAGCTGCATCCCGGGCGACGGCCGAGGGGTGCTCCTGGCCTTCCTCGAAGGCGAGCAGGCACGCACCTTCGGTCGCTGGCCCGTCACGGAGCGCCGCGCCGCGCTGACCGACCTGTTGGTGCGTCACTTCGGGCCGCGCGCCGCCGATCCGCTGCACTACCTCGATGGCGAGTGGTCGGAGCGCCCGTGGACCCGGGGCTGCTACAACGCCAACCTCGGCCCGCTGGTCTGGACCAACTTCGGTCGCGCGCTCGCCGCTCCGATCGGTCCGATCCATTGGGCCTCCACCGACGCCGCGACGTACTGGAGCGCCTACCTGGAAGGCGCTGTCGACGCGGGCGAGCGGGCCGCTCAAGAGGTGATCCGGGCCCTGTCGGAATAGCCCGCGGATTATCGGGCGGGGCGGTGGATCGGGGTGAGCCACGCGATCAGGACCGCGACGAGGCCGGAGCCGATGGACACCCCGAACGCCTCCGCCGCGCCGTACCGGTCGATCAGCGCGCCGGCGAGCGCGGCCCCCGGAGCCAGCCCCGCGGCGATTCCGGTGTGGACGAAGGCCAGGGCTTCGCTCAGGCGTGGGCCGGGAGCGGCTTGCTCGATTACCGACGCGCAACCGATCAGGGTGGGCGAGACCGCGAATCCGGCGACGAACAGGACGACCGCCATCGCCGGCACGCTGTCGATCCACGGCATCGGCAGCAAGGTGAGCGCCATGGCCAGGGCACCCCATCGCACGCGCATGACGGGGCCGGTCCGCCAGGCAACGGCCCCCACCGCCAGCCCCGAGAGCAGGCTCCCGAACGACCACACCCCCAACAGGACGCCGGCGATCGCCTTGTCGTCCCTCTCGTCCGCGAACGCGACCGTGGCGACTTCCGCGGAACCGAACAGCGAGCCGAGCGCGAAGAACACCGCGCTGACGGCAGCGACCACCAGCCACGGCATCCGGGACACCGGTTCGCCGCCGGCGACCACCCGAGCGCGTCGGCCGGGCGGCGCGGTCGAACGCAGCGCCGCGAACGCATAGGTCCCGCAGAGCCCCGCCAGGAGCGCCGCGACCAGGCCGGCCGCGGGATGGACGGTGATCGAGATCGTGGTGACCAGGACCGGGCCCGCGATGAAGACCACCTCGTCGGCCACTCCCTCCAGGGCATAGGCCGTCTGCACCGCGTTCGGCTCGGACAGCACGTGGGACCACCGAGCTCGGACACAGGCGCCGACCTGAGGAAAGAAGGCTCCGGCAACGGCCGCGGTGAGGTAGACCAGCGCCGGGGTCGCGTTCGTCTGCACCAACGCGATGAGGCCTGCCAGCCCGATACCGAAACCGGTGACGGCGCCGGGAAGCACCCAGCTCTGGCCGAACTGATCGACCAGGCGCCCGTGCGGCACCGACATCGCCGCGTTGGCGAGGATGTAGACCGCCGCGACCGAGCCGGCCAGCCCGTACGAGCCGGATGCCTCCGTGATCAGCAACACGATGCCCAGGCCGACCATCGACAGCGGCATTCGCGCCAGCAGTCCGGTGAGCGAGAAGGCCAGCGCTCCGGGAACGGAGAGGACCCGTCGGTAGGAGGCAAGCATCGGCGGGAGCCTACGATGCCAGCATGCGGGGTGTGGACAGCAGGGGCGACGGCGGCAGCGGTGAGCATCGACAGGACGCCGATCCGGCACCGTACGACGGGGTGCTCCTGGTCTCGTTCGGAGGACCGGAGCGAGCCGAGGACGTGGTGCCGTTTCTGCGGAACGTCACCCGGGGACGAGACATTCCGGCGGAGCGCCTGGCGGAGGTCGGTGAGCACTACTTCGCCAGGGGTGGGCGATCGCCGATCAACGACCTGAACCGCGAACTCCTGGCCGCCGTCCGAGCCGACTTCGCCGGTGCCGGGCTCGACCTGCCGGTCTACTGGGGTAACCGCAATTGGGCGCCGTACCTCACCGACACGGTGCGCCAGATGCGCGAAGACGGGATTACCCGGGCGATCTGTTTCGTCACCTCGGCCTACTCGTCGTACTCCGGGTGCCGACAGTACCGGGAGAATCTCGCGGCGGCGGTGGCCGAGGTCCCGGACGCGCCGAGGCTGGACCGGCTCCGGCACTACTTCAACCATCCGGGTTTCCAGGACTCCGTGATCGACGCGACGCTGTCCGCCCTGGACCGGGTTCCGGCCGGGCGACCGGCGACGATCCTCTTCGTGACGCACTCGATTCCGCTGGCGATGAACGAGGCCAGCGGGTCAAGCGGCCGGGGCTATACCCGTCAGCACGAGAGCGTGATGGCCGAGGTGATGAACGCCGTTCGCCTCCGGACGAGCGGACAGGTGGCGGGTGAGTTGGTCTATTGCTCGCGCTCCGGAGCCCCGTCGGTGCCGTGGCTGGAGCCGGATGTGAACGACCGGATCGCCGACCTGGCCGAGGCCGGGACCACCGATGTCGTGCTGGTGCCGATCGGCTTCGTGTCCGATCACATGGAGGTGGTTCACGACCTCGACACCGAAGCCGTCGCGACCGGCCGGCGGCATGGTGTCGCCGTGGTGCGAGCGGCGACCGCGGGAACCGACGCCCGATTCGTCCGGATGGTGCGGGAGTTGGTGCTCGAACGGGCCGCCGCGGAGCGAGGCGAGTCTCCGGTCCGGGCCGTCCACGGGGCCTTGCCGCCGGAACCGGACCGGTGCGTGGGCGGATGCTGCCGCAATCCTCGAACCGAGTTGCCCGCGCTCGGGGGATGTGACGAGACGGCGGCCGGGTGAGCGCCGCATCCGGACGGAGATCCTTCCATGCCGAGCTGCGCGAGCTGGCCCGCCGGGTCTCCGGCGAAGCCGCCGAGCTGATCCGGGAGCGACGGGCCCGTGGCTTCCAGGTGGCCGGAACCAAGACGTCGGCGACCGATGTGGTGACCGACGTCGATCGCGCCTGCGAGCGGTTGATCCGGAGCCGCCTGCTGGCGGCTCGTCCGGACGACGGCTTCCTGGGGGAGGAGAGCGGCGCGTCGGCAGACTCGGGCGATACCGCCGGTGGTGTTCGCTGGCTGGTGGATCCGATCGACGGCACGGTCAACTTTGTTTCCGGCTTCCCGGAGTACGCCGTGTCGATCGCGGCGGAGATCGATGGGGAAGCCGTCGCCGGAGTGGTGCGCCATGTGCCGACCGGGACGACGTACGCCGCCTCCCTGGGCGGCGGCGCCACCCGGGACGGTGCGCCTCTCGGCGTTCCGGCGTCCCGGCCGCTGGATCAGGCGCTGGTGGCGACCGGGTTCAGCTACGACCGGCGGGTCCGGACGATACAGGCCGCGGCCTGTGCGCGACTGCTGCCGCGAATCGGCGACATCCGGCGTGCGGGCTCGTGCGCGCTGGATCTCTGCCACGTGGCGACCGGAGCGGTGCACGCCTACGTCGAGGAGGGTGTCAATCCTTGGGACCACGCCGCCGGCGGTCTGATCGCGCGCGAGTGCGGAGGGCGGACCGAGATCGGAACTGGAGCGGGCGGTCTGACGTTGTTGATGTGTGCTCCGATCGACGTTTTCGACGAGTTCCGCGAAGCGGTGCGAGAAACGGGCTTCCTCGACGGCTGACGGTACGTCGCAACGCGCCCTCGGAGTCGCCGGAGACACCGGGAATAGCGGCCATATCGGCAGTGTTCACGCGACACGAAGTAGGACCCACCAGCAGGAACGTGCAATTGCCTCCGCGATCGTGCACAATCTGCCCGGCTGAGACGAGAAATCCGCACCAGTGAGCGAAGGGATTCACGGGGAAGTGATGCACGATGGCGACTGACTACGACGCACCTCGCAAGACCGAGGAAGAACAAAACGAGGAGAGCATCGAAGAACTCAAGGCACGTCGTCATGACAAGAACTCGGGGAAGGTCGACGAGGACGAGGCGGAGGCCGCCGAGTCGTTCGAGCTTCCGGGCGCCGACCTCTCGCACGAGGAACTCGCGGTCGAGGTCCGGCCGCGCCAGGACGACGAGTTCACCTGCATGAGTTGCTTCCTGGTGCATCATCGCAGCCAGTTAGCCGATCCTAAGGCGCTGATCTGCCGGGACTGCGCCTAGCGGCCGCTCATGGCTCGGCTCTCGGGGACCCTTTCCCGGTCGCCTGGGAGAAGGGCTTCCCGGTGGAGCGAGCTACGTAGCTCGCCGCCCGGCGGCTGGCCAGCATCCGCACGATCGCGACGAACGTGCCGCTGAACGCCGCCCAGGCCACCGCTTCTTTGATGTCCACATCGGGATCGGCCGGATTGGCCGGCGGGTTCTTCCCGGTGGCCGCGCGCCACGAGGTCGTCAACCCTTTCCGTGCCGCGCTCGCCGCGGCCAGCGCGACGATGGTCATGAACGCCGACCAGAACCTAGCACTCACCGTGTTTCCTTCCAGTCCCGTGATTTCCTCATGGCGATTCCGCGCTCAGCCATCGTATCGGGCGGCGCGGGCCCGGATTGCCACGTCGAGTGCCTCGGCCAGGTCGTGTGGGCGGCGACTGCTCACCAACCAGTACGGCGTCGCGTCAGCGGGATCTCCGATGTCGACGCGGACGCTTCCGGACAGGTAGGGCCGCAGCACCAGGAACGCCCTGGCATCCGCGTCGACTCCCACGAGGCTCCTGGTCTGCTCGGCATCGAGAACCGAGAGCGCATCCAGGTGGTTCAATCCGATGTGTGCCGGACCCGCCCGGAACTCCTCGGCACCGACGGTCACGGTGGCGGCGTACGCGGCGAAGCCGAGACCCAGCAGCGCGAACGCGAGGCCGGATATCAGCCACGGCAGCCAGCCCGGAACAGCGCGCGACAGAGCGAGCCAGAACGTGGCGATCAGCGCGGCGCCGAGCAGCCACCACCGCACCGGGACGTGCAATCTCTCGCGGTAGGTCACCGCTCCCAACGCACCCGACATGAGGCGAGCGTAGGCCACTACACTGGGCCGGGTGCCCGGCGGACTGGACGTACTCGATGTGCAGGTGATCCGCCTTGACCCCGATCTTCCGCTGCCGAGCTACGCGCACCCGGGGGACGCCGGCGCGGATCTGAGGTCCACGATCGACATCACACTCGGCCCGGGAGAGCGGGCGTTGGTGCCCACCGGCATCGCGATCGCGGTGCCCGAGGGATGGGTCGCGCTGATCCATCCGCGCTCGGGGCTGGCGGCACGACACGGGTTGTCGATCGTCAACTCGCCGGGCACGGTCGACGCCGGGTACCGCGGCGAGATCAGGGTGCTGCTGATCAACCACGACGACCATGCGCCCCTCACCCTGCGTCGCGGCGACCGGATCGCGCAACTGGTGTTCCAACGCTTCGATCGGGCGGTCTTCCGCGAGGTTGCCTCGCTACCGGAGTCCGCGCGCGGCAGCGGGGGCTATGGTTCCACCGGAGGCTTCGGCCAGAGCCGCCGGCCGAGCCCCCCACCCCCTCCCGAATCCGAACCTGCCGAGAGAACGTGATGTTTGGACGCAAGCGGGCCCGAGCCGATGACCGGTCGCGGGCCGGCTCCCAGGCACCTGACCATGGCGATGCCGGAGAGTCGGGTGACGCCGACCCCGGACCGTTCAGTGTGGAACAGTTGCGCGACGACGGCATCACGCGGCTCGATCTCGGGTCGCTGTTGATTCCGGCTCCGGAGCGGGGCGAGGTCCGGTTGCAGGTGGATCAGGCCACCGAACAGATTCGCGCGGTTCAGATCGTCGACGACACCGGCGGCGTCGAGGTGCGGGCATTCGCGGCCCCGCGCAACGGCGATCTCTGGGCGAGTGTCCGCGAGCAGATCGCCGGCGAGGCACGGCATCAGGGTGCCTCGATCGAGGTGCGGGAAGGCCGTTTCGGCGTCGAGTTGATCGGTACCGTGGCGGTTGCCGGCGATCGGGGCGACGCTACCGGGCTACCGTCGCGGCTGGTGGGTGTCAACGGGGACCGCTGGCTCCTACGCGGCATGTTCCTGGGAGCGGCGGCCACCGACGGGGAGGCCATCGCGGCCTGGGACGAGGTGTTCGCTTCGCTCGGGGTGCGGCGGGGCGACCAGGCGATGCCGGCCGGCGAGGCGCTGCCGCTGGTGATGCCGCGGAGTTCGTAGGCTGCTCTAGGCTGTTGTCGTGGGTGATCAACTCAACCGAATAGCCGGCGTCGGCGGTTCGCTGCGCCGATGGGCCAGCACCAGTCACCAGCATGCGGCCGACCTGCGCAAGGCACACGCCCACCACGCGTGCACCCCGATCACCGATGCCCCGTTGCGACGGCCGGTCCGGATCCGGGGGACCATCAAGACCATCACCCTGCGACCGCGCGGTGGTGTCCCGGCGCTCGAGGCCGAGCTGGACGACGGCTCGGGTGTCCTGACCTTGATCTGGTTGGGGCGGCGCCGGATCGTCGGCATCGGCCCCGGCCGGTCTCTGGAGGTCTGCGGTCGGGTCGGTCGGCAAGGGGCCGTGCCGGTGATGTACAACCCGCGCTACGAGTTGCGGCCGTGACGCTTCCCGGGCCGGAAACCCCCGGCCCTGCCCACACGGTCGAAGCGGCGGTTCGCCAGTCGTTGGCGAAAGCCCTCGGTGGGAGGCGGGGAATGGTCGAGGCCGCGGTGCCGACCATCATGTTCACCGCGACCTGGCTCGGCACCCGGAACCTGCGCCTGGCCTTGATCGTCAGCGTCGCCGCCGCGCTGCTGGCGTTGATCCTGCGCCTGATTCAGCGCTCGACTCCGCAGTTCGCGATCAACGCCCTGGTCGGCATCGGCATCGGTTGGCTCTTCGTGACGCTCTCGGCGCGGTCGGGCGGCGATGCCGACGAACAGGCGCTCGCCTACTTCCTGCCCGGCATCCTGTACAACGCCGCCTACTCGGTGTTGATGGGCTCCTCGATCGTGATCGGGTGGCCCGCGGTCGGGTTCATGGTGGGCAGCGTAACCGGTGATCCGACCGCATGGCACCGGGACGAGCAGGTGGTCCGGCTGTGTTCGAGGTTGACCTGGCTGCTGGTCGCGCCCTGCGTACTGCGGGTGGTGGTCCAGGCGCCGGTGTGGCTCGCCGGCTCGGCGGCGAGGATCGATCCCGACACCGCGATCGCCGCGCTCGGCGTACTCAAGGTGGTGCTCGGCTGGCCACTGCAGCTGGCGGCGCTCGGCACGATGGTGTGGTTGTTGTCGCGCAACCGTACGCCGGTCAGCGCCGCCGGCCGGGCCTGATCCGCTCGCGCCGCTCAGCCACCGTGCTCGAGGGGCGCGAGCAGGCGCTCGAGTTCGTCCTCGACGTCGTCGCTACAGACGAACAGCAGTTCGTCTCCCTGCTCCAGCGGTTGCTGCGCCTCGGGCGCGTACACCAGGCCGTCGCGCAGGATCGTCACCAGCGCGACGCCGGCCGGGAACGGCACGTCGCCGACCGGCTTGCCGACGAATGGTGAGTCGTCGGGCAGCGTCAGTTCCACCAGGTTCGCGTTGCCCTTGCTGAGGGTATAGAGGCGAACGAGGTCGCCGACGGTCACGGCCTCCTCGACCAGTGCCGACATGATGCGCGGAGTGGAGACGTTCACGTCGACACCCCAGGCCTCGTTGAACATCCACTCGTTGTTCGGGTGGTTGACGCGGGCGACGGTCCGGGGGACACCGAACTCGGTCTTCGCCAGCAGCGAGGTCACCAGATTGGCCTTGTCGTCACCGGTAGCGGCGATGACGACGTCACACTGGTCGACCCGCGCCTCCTCGAGCGAGGACAGCTCGCAGGAGTCCGCCAGCAGCCAATCGGCGTCGGTCACGCGTTCCGGCTGGATCGAGGCAGGGTCCTTGTCGATCAGCAACACGTGATGGCCGTTGTCGATCAACTCGCTGGCGATGGAACGGCCGACGGCACCGGCTCCGGCAATGGCTACTCTCATCGTCGGGTCAGTCGCCTTCCGGACCGTTGGCGATCTCGACGAAGGCGTGCTGGGCGTTCTCTTCGCGCATCACCACATGCAGCATGTCGCCCTCCTGGATGACGGTCTCGTTGGTGGGCAGCGTGCCTTGGCCGAGCCGGTCGATCCAAGCGATCCGGCTGCGGGTCTGGGTCTGGAAGACCGAGGCCAGGTGACCGATCCACGATTCCGGGGCTCGCATCCGGTCGACCCGAATGGTGCCGGTCGGGTCCCGGAAGTCCGGTTCGGTTCCCGCCGGGAGCAACCGGCGCAGAACCTGGTCTGCGGTCCAGGTCACACTGGCGACGGTGGTGATCCCGAGCCGCTGATAGACCTCGGCCCGTCCGGGATCGTAGATGCGGGCCACGACCTGCTGGATGCCGAAGGTCTCCCGGGCCACGCGCGCGGAGATGATGTTGGAATTGTCGCCACTGCTCACCGCCGCGAAGGCTCCGGCTCGTTCGATCCCAGCCGTCGCGAGCACCGTGCGGTCGAACCCGTAGCCGGTGATCTTCTCGCCGTTGAACCAGGGACCGAGGCGGCGGAACGCGGCCGGGTCGTTGTCGATGATCGCGACGGTGTGATTGCGCCGTTCGAGATCGCGGGCCAGTGTCGACCCGACGCGTCCGCACCCCATGATCACGACATGCACGTCCGCACGCTATCCCAGACTCACCAGCCGGTGGATCAGGTGGTCGCACTAGTCCGGATTCCGCGGTGCGGGCTTAGGCTTATCCGTCGTGGGCGTCGGCGATGTATCGAAGCGGATCCTGCTCGGCCGCAAGCTGAGCAGCTCCCAGTTGGGTGAGACGCTGCTTCCCAAGAAGATCGCGCTGCCGGTGTTCGCCAGTGACGCGCTCTCCTCGGTCGCATACGCGCCCGACGAGGTGTTCCTGATGCTCAGCGTCGCCGGGGTGTCGGCCTACGTGTGGTCGTGGAAGATCGCGCTGGCCGTGGCGGTGGTGATGTTGACCGTGATCGCCTCGTACCGGCAGACGGTTCATGCCTACCCTTCCGGAGGAGGCGACTACGAGGTCGCCACCGTCAATCTCGGGCGGAGTGCCGGCATCACCGTGGCGTCGGCGCTGATCGTCGACTACGTGCTGACGGTCGCCGTGTCGATCTCCGCCGGCGCGCAGTACGCCGCTTCGGCACTGCCCTTCCTGCATCCGCACGAAGCGGGGGCGGCCACGGTGATGGTGATCGTGCTGACGGCGATGAACCTGCGCGGCGTGCGGGAGTCCGGGACGGCCTTCGCGGTTCCCACCTATCTGTTCATGCTCGCCATCCTCGGCATGTGCGGCTGGGGGTTCGTGCGGCTGGCGGCCGGCGACCTGCCGCTGGCCGAGAGCGCGGGATACCGGATCCTGCCGGCCGAGGGCTGGGATCAGCCGTTGACCACGCTGGGCCTGGTCGTGCTGCTGGCCCGCGCGTTCTCCTCGGGCTGCGCGGCGCTGACCGGGGTGGAGGCGATCTCCAACGGCGTCCCGGCGTTCCGCAAGCCCAAGAGCAAGAACGCCGCCACGACGCTCCTCCTGCTGGGATTGATCGCGATCGCCATGATGATCAGCGTGATCGCGCTGGCCAACCAGATGGCCATCAGGTACGTCGACCCGCACGACCTGGACCGGCTGGTCGACGCCGCGGGCGCACACCCGGAACGGCAGGACGCCGTGATCGCGCAGATCGCGGCCGGCGTCTTCGACAACTTCCCGCCGGGCTTCTACCTGGTGGTGACGGTGACCGGCCTGATCCTGGTGCTGGCGGCGAACACGGCGTTCAACGGCTTTCCGGTCCTGGGCTCGATCCTGGCTCGGGACGGCCTGGCCCCGCGTGCGCTCGGGGCAAGGGGGGACCGGCTCGCCTACAGCAACGGGATCGTGTTCCTGGCGCTGATGTCGATCGTCTTGATCCAGGCTTTCGACGCCGAACCCACCCGGCTGATCCAGCTCTACATCGTCGGAGTGTTCGTCTCGTTCAACATGAGCCAGTTGGGCATGATCCGGCACTGGAACCGGCATCTGGCGATCGAGACCGACCCGGCCGAGCGGAGCCGGATGATCCGATCCCGCGCGATCAACGCCTTCGGCCTGTGCATGACCGCGGTGGTCCTGGTGATCGTGCTGGTCACCAAGTTCCTGGCCGGCGCCTGGATCACGATCGTGGCGATGGCGGTGTTCTTCCTGATCATGCGCGGCATAGCCCGGCACTACGCGGCGGTGGAGGACGAACTGCAGGCCGACGAGACCGACCGCGCCATGCCGACTCGGGTGCACGCCATCGTGTTGGCGGCCAAGCTGCACAAGCCGACCCTGCGCGCGCTCGCCTTCGCCAAGGCCGCGCGGCCGAACGTGTTGGAGGCGGTCTACGTCGCCACCGACGAGGAGGCCACCGCTCGGTTGCTGACCGAGTGGGACGAGCGCAACGTCGACGTGCCGCTCAAGGTGCTCGACTCGCCGTACCGCGAAGTGATCAAGCCGATCGTGGACTACACCATGCGGATCCGACGGGAGAATCCGCGCGGCGTGGTCGCGGTCTACGTCCCGGAGTACGTGGTCGGCCGCTGGTGGGAGCAACTGTTGCACAACCAGACCGCGCTCCGGCTCAAGGCCCGGCTGTTGTTCGCCTCCGGCGTGATGCTGATCTCGGTGCCCTACCAACTGCGCTCCTCGCGCGCCGCACTGGAGCGCGGGTGGCGTGACGAGACCCGCCCGCATGCCGGTGACGTGCGGCGCGGCCGGGTCCCGGGCGATCAGCAGCCGTGAGCGGGAGGCGCGCTCGCGCGCGGCGAGGGGACTCGGTTGCCGGGCTGAGAGTCGAGGCCGAGATCGGGGCGATCGCGCATGGTGGCCACTGCGTGGCTCGGATACCGGTCGGCACGGACGGGGAGGGGTCGGGAACGCGGGTGGTGTTCGTCCGGCACGCGGTGCCGGGGGAGCGCGCCGTGATCGAGATCACCGAGGGCGGTCCCGATGACCGGTTCTGGCGTGGGGACGCGGTCGAGATCGTGCGCGCGGCGCCGGACCGGGTGCCGCCGCCGTGCCCGGACTCGGGACCTGCCCGGTGCGGCGGCTGCGACTTCCAGCACGTGAGCCTGCCTCGGCAACGGCTGCTGAAGGCAGAGGTGGTCCGTGAACAGCTGCGCCGCCTCGCGGGAATCGAGCATCCGGTCACCGTCGAACCGGTCGAGGGCGACTCCGAGGGCCTCCGCTGGCGGACCCGGATGCGCTACGCGGTCACCGCGGACGGAAGCCGCGGGCTGCGGGCGCATCGCTCCGCGGAGGTGATCCAGGTCGCCGACTGCCTGCTTGCCCACCCGGACGCCGAGGCCCGTCAGGTGCAGCGGGTCGCGACTGTCGACGCCGCCGGGTGGGGCAGCCATCGGTTCGCCGCGCCGGCCGAGGAGTTCTGGCAGGTACATCCCGGCGCGCCCGCGGTGCTCGTGGAGACCGTGCTGAGGATGCTCGCCCCGCAGTTGGGGGAGCGGGCCCTCGACCTGTATGCCGGGGTCGGCCTGTTCGCTCGCTTCCTCGCCGACGCGGTGGGAGCCGATGGTCGGGTCGATCTGGTGGAAGGCGACTCGGCCGCCTGCCGGTCGGCGCGGCGTCATCTGGACAGCGCGCCGGCCCGGACCTCGGTGATATGCGGCCCGGTGTCCACCGTGCTCGGGTCAGGATCCGAGACTCGGCTGGCGAGCGGGTACGACGTGGTCGTCCTGGACCCGCCGCGCGCCGGCGCGAAACGGAGGGTGGTGGAACAGATAATCGCCCGGTCCCCGCGGGCGATCGCCTACGTGGCCTGCGATCCGGCCGCCCTGGCCCGGGACCTGCGGACATTCGGCGAGTCCGGATACGGTCTGGCCGAGCTGCGCGCTCTCGACCTGTTCCCGATGACGCACCACGTCGAATGCGTGGCGTTGCTGGAGAAAGCCAGCTGACCCCGCGGCGGAGCGATTCACTATGACGTCGTTGACCTACGCCGGCGACGCCGCCGCCAACACCCACCCGAGCGGCATCTGCCCGAACAGGTCGGTGGCCCGCCCCGGTCGAGTGCCTCCGGCTGTCGCCCCGCCGTGCGCTGTCACTTTGCTGTCAGCTGCCGTTCGGTGATCTGCGGTGGGGGTAGTCCGGCATGGATCGGCTACCTCAGCCGCCGACGACACCGGTCAGGTGCAGGGTGACGAGCACGGCCGCGAGTGCGAACACGGCAAGGACCGACAGCAACACCGTTCGGCTCCGCGATGTCGTGGTGTCCGCCGCCGTATCGGTAGCGTCGTTCGGCCGGGCGGCCCCGTCGGCGCTGGTGTGGGGGTAGTGAGGCTGGTCGGACATGGGTTGCTCCTTGCGTTGTGTGGTCCAGATGGCCGGAGTCATCTGGCTGAGAAGTGTGAGCGGGCCGGCCGGCGGCACTCAGTCAGGTCTGTGGCTCAGGCGTCGCGAGTGGCGGCGGCATACATGCCGGCGGCCGCGATCACAAGGGCATAGGCGCACAGAAGGGCGGCCGCTGGGAGTGGGTCGAGGAGGCTGGCTTGAGGGGTGCGGACAATGGCCTGCCCGGCGCCTCCGGGGAGCCACTTGGAGGCCTCGGTGGAGAAGGTTATGAGCAGGTTCTCCACGACCAGGAGCCAGCCGAGAGCGGCGACGATGGCGACCACCTGGTTGCGGACCAGGTGTCCGAACACCA
>JBOFLE010000235.1:0-6590 GCA_051657705.1 Nocardioides sp.
ACGCAACCACGTCCGCCAGCTCGAGGCACTCGGCTACAGGGTCACTCTAGAACCCGCTGCCTGACCCCCCGGGCAACTACCTTTCCGGCTCCGCCGGAAGCTGCCGCCTGCCCACTCACCGTTCATTTTCGGACTAGGCCTCGCCGGTGAAGGCGCCGACACTTCGCGACCCGGAGCCATCGCGCGTCGTGACCCGGCGCCAGGCCCAGTAGCCGAGCGCCACCGCCACCAGCGACGCGACCAGCACGATGGTGGCCGCCGCGTTCAGGGCGGGCGTCGGCGCGGCGCGCGCGGTGTTGTAGATCTTCACCGACACCGGCTCGGTGCTCGAACCGCCCGACAGGTAGCGAACCAGGACGAAGTTGTCGATCACGTCGGCGAAGACCAGGACCGCCGAGGCGATGATCGCCGGAGCGGCCATCGGCAGCAGCACCCGGCGGACGGCGGTCAGCGGCGCGGCGCCGAGATCGACGGCCGCCTCCTCGTACTGCCGCCCGATGGTCAGCAACCTGGCCCGGATCAGGATCACCGGATAGGAGAGCTGGAAGGTGACCAAGCCGATCACCTGACCCCACAGCCCCAACCGCACCGGCGTCCAGAACAACCCGTTGACCGTGGTGGCCACGAAGAGCAGCGACACCGCGAGCAACACCTCCGGCAGGACGAAGGACACCAGCACCAGGAAGTTCACCCCGGCCGGGATCCGCCCCCGCCAGCGGTCGAGACCCAGGGCCAGGAGCGCGCCCAGCGGCACCGTGATCGCGGTGACGACGATGCCGAGACGGAAGGTGTGAAGCAAGGCGGTGCGCAAGGCCTCGTCCTCGGCGATCGAGCGCAGGGGCTCACCGACGTACCACCGGAACGAGAAGCCCTGCCAACTGGTCCGGGACCGGCCATCGTTGAAGGAGAAGGCCGCCGCGATCAACACCGGGCCGAGAGACCAGACCAGGTAGAGGGCGGTCACGGTCGCCAGGAACGGCGCTCGACGAAACCCGCTCATGTCCGGGTTCCGTCACTCGCGCGGGTGACCCGCACGTACAGCCACATCGGCCCCAGCGAGACCACCAGCACGAGCAGCACGAACGCGGCCGCCTGCCCGGTCTGGCCCGGGGTCAGCACCGCGGAGTTGATCAGGTTCCCGACCAACGTGGTGCGCGGGTATCCGGACAACAGGTCGGAGGTGAAGTAGTCGCCGAGCATCGGCAGGCAGGTCAGAATCACCGCGGCCACCACGGCCGGTCGCGACATCGGCCAGGTCACCCGGCGCCAGACCTGGAACCGGCTCGCCCCGAGGTCGCGACCGGCCTCCAACAGGGCGGCCGGGATCCGATCGAGCCCGGCGTACAGCGGCAGGATCATGTACGGGACATAGCCGTAGGTGAGACCCAGCACTACGGTCACTGCCCGGCCGCCGAGCCAGTCGACCTCCGTGTCGAAGGTGCCTCCCAACGTGATCACCTGATTCACCCAGCCGTCGTTCTGCAACAGGTTGACCCAGGCCAGCATGCGCATCATGTAGCTGATCCAGAACGGCGCGATCAGGGCGGCGAGCAACCAGCCTTTGCGGCGGCCGGCGATCCGGGCGGCGTAGTAGGCCACCGGGTAGGCGATCAGCAGGCACAACGCGCTCGCCACCGCGACGTAGCCGCCGGTACGCACCAGCGCCGGGCCGAACGTGCCGTCCGGCCCCCAGAGCCGGCTGAGCACGAACTGGAACTGAGTCGGGTCCCAGGCGATCGGGTTCCAGACCGGAACCGGGCGGCGCAGGATGGGGTCGATGGTGCCGAACAAGATGGCGAGCACGACGTACATCGGCGCGACCAGGAAAACCGCCAGCCAGGCTCCGCCCGGAAGCGCGAGCAACGGCCAGAGCCGGCCCCGCCCCGGCACCCCCCTGGGCACCCGCCTAGGCACCCGCCTTGAACTCCTGCCACACCTCGAGCCATCGCTGTTCGGCCTCGAGCGGCATGCCGAGCAACCGGGGGGCGGTATCGAACCACTCGGGCAGGACGGTGGCGGTGCGCAAGTTGGCCGGAAGATAGCCGTCCTCCACCAGCCGGGAGGGGTTGATCTTGGTCAGTGGGGGTTGGTACCCGGTGAACCCGAAATTCTCCAGCGAGTTGTCCGTGTCCAGCAGGTGGTTGAGGAAGAAATGCGCGGCCACCGGGTTCTTGCCCTTCGCCAGGATCATCATCAGGTCGTTGTCGACCAGTCCGGACCCGTCCTCGGGGAACCAGTAGCCCAGCACGTCGGGTTGCTGCCCCTTCGGCAGGTAGTACACCGCGTTGATCACGTCGCCCGACCACATCTGGCACAACTCCAGTTGGCCGGCCGGCAGTTCGGTGTACATATTCACGGTCACCTTCGGATCGGTGGCCGCGGACAGCTCCTTCAGGCCGGTGCGGATCGCCTCGATGTCCTCGGCCTTCTCGCTGTTGACCGCGCTGTTGCCCGCCCGCAGCAGCACCATCGCCATCGCGGTGTGCCAGTCGTCGATGATCGCGACACTGTCGGCGATCTCGCCGTCCCAGAGCGCGTCGTACGGGTTGCCCAGCGCGGACACGTCGGCACTGACCTTGTCGGTGCGCCAGCCGACGCCGGTCAGGTAGGTGGTGTACGGCACGCTGTATCGCCAGTCCTGGTCGTACCACGGGTCGGTGAACTGCGGCCACACCTGATCGATGTTGGGCAGGTAGTCCTGGTTCAGCGGCCGGACCAGCTTGCCGGCGACCAGCTTGCCGATCTGGTCGTAGGACGGGAAGTAGATGTCGTAGTCGACGCCTCCGGAGGCGATCTTGGCGATCGCCTCCTCGGTGTCGTTGAACGTGGCCACCTCGACCTTCACCGAGTACTCCTTGCCGAAGTCCTTGACGACCTTCGGACTGAGATAGTCGGCGTAGTTGTAGATCTTCAGCGTGCTGCCCGGTTCGGGCTTCAGGCCCGACTCGATCATCGCGACGTCGTCGAACAGCGGCCATCGGACCGGACTGTCGGGTCTCGGGACGCGAAACTCCGCGCCCCCCCCGGCCGTCGCGGTGCCCGTCGAACCGGTGCCGCCGCCACAACCGGTCAACCCGGCCAGCACCGCCGTTCCACCGCCGTACTTCAGCAGGGTCCGTCGCGTGAGTTCCATCCGCCCCCCTCGATGCCCCGCCGGCAATGGTCCCCAACGTGGCATGGACTGAACGGCGAGTCAATGCTCTACTGGGGTAGCCGCTTGCGATTTCGAATGACCAACCCGGAAACCGCCATCAGCCAAGGAAGGGCCACGTGCTCACCGACCAGCCACGATCCGACCACCACCTCGACTCGCTGATCGAGACCGAAAGCCGGAAGTTCCTCGACCGCCAACCCCGCTCTCGAGCTCTGATCGAGCGGGCGAAGGGGGT
This sequence comes from Nocardioides sp., assembly GCA_051657705.1. GTDB lineage: Bacteria > Actinomycetota > Actinomycetes > Propionibacteriales > Nocardioidaceae > Nocardioides. Next base: position 3,390 of record JBOFLE010000235.1, read on the forward strand.
GCTGGCCGGTGGGGCGACCTCGAACTGGCAGATCGCCGAGCCGCAGGCGGTGTGGCTCAGCCACGGTCTCGGTTCCCAGGTCTTCGATGTCGACGGCACGGCGTACAGCGACTTCCACGGCGGCTACGGCGTCTCGCTGGCCGGACACGCCCACCCCGCGATCGTGGCCGCCGTCCAGCATCGCGTCACCCAGGGCACCCACTTCGCCCAGCCGGGCGAGGACGCCATTCTCGTCGCCGACGAACTCAGCCGCCGCTGGGGGCTGCCCCTGTGGCGCTTCGCCAACTCCGGCACCGAGGCGACCATGGACGCCATCCACCTGATGCGCGCCGCCACCGGACGGGACCGGATCATCAAGGTCGAGGGCTGCTATCACGGCCATCACGACTCGGTACAGGTGTCGGTCCTGCCGGAGCCCGACGAGATGGGGCCCGCCCGGGCCCCCCGGGCGGCGGTGTCGCAGGCCGGCATCCCGCGGGCGGTGGTGGACCTCGTCGACGTGGTCGGATTCAACGACATCGAGGCGGTCGAACGGGTCCTGCGGGACCGACCCGGCGAGATCGCGGGCATGATCCTCGAACCGGTGATGATGAACGCCGGGGTGATCCCGCCCGAGCCGGGCTACCTGGCCGGACTCAAGGCCCTGCTGCACGACCACGACGCCTTGCTGACCTTCGACGAGGTGAAGACCGGCCTCACGGTCGGCCCGGGCGGCGTCACCGCGACCGACGGCGTCCTTCCCGACCTGGTGTGCCTGGCCAAGTCGATCGGCGGCGGGATCCCGCTGGCCGCGCTCGGCGGGACGGCCGAACTGATGGGCTTCATCGCCGACGGCACCTACGAACAGGTCGGCACCTTCAACGGCAACCCGATGGCCATGGCGGCCGCGCACGCGATGCTGACCGAGGTCGCCACCGACGAGGCGTACGACCATCTCGACCGGCTCGGCGAACGACTGGAGGCCGGCATCGAGTCGGTCATCGCCGACCGCGGCCTGCCGTGGCACGTCGTACGGGTCGGCGCCAAGGGATGTATCGCCTTCCGCGAGGATCCGATCGGCAACTACCGCGACTTCCTCGATGTCGACGACCGCCTCGGCAACCTGCACTGGCTGGTCCAGCACAACGGCGGCGTGTTCCTGCCGCCGTGGGGCAAGGTCGAGCAGTGGTTGGTGTCGGTGCAGCACACCGACGCCGACATCGACCGCTTCGTACGCAACGTCGAGACCCTGGCCGACCGGGTTCACGCGGAATGAGCGCCGGCGGGGTCAGGCTGCGGGGGCTGGTGAAGTCCTACGACGGCCTGACCCGGGCGGTGGACGGCCTCGACCTGGAGATCGCGGGGGGCGAGTTCTTCGCGCTGCTGGGTGAGTCCGGATGCGGCAAGACCACCACCTTGCGGCTGATCGCCGGCTTCGAGGCACCGGACGAGGGCGAGATCCTCCTCGACGACGCCGACCTGGTCGCCGTGCCTGCCCACCAGCGGCCGGTCAACACAGTGTTCCAGTCCTATGCGCTGTTCCCGTTCCTGTCCGTGGCCGAGAACGTCGGCTTCGGCCTGAAGTACGCCGGCGTCACGGGACCGGCCGCGGCGACCCGGATCGGCCGGGCGCTGGAACTGGTCGAACTCGGCAAGCTCGCCGGGCGGAAGCCGCATCAGCTCTCCGGAGGTCAGCAGCAACGAGTCGCCCTGGCCCGCGCGCTCGTGCTGGAGCCCAAAGTGCTGCTGCTCGACGAGCCGTTGGGGGCCCTGGACGCGCGGCTCCGATCGACCCTGCAGGCCGAGCTCCGCGCGCTGCAGCGCGCGGTCCGGACGACGTTCGTCTACGTGACTCACGATCAGGACGAAGCGCTCACCATGTCCGATCGGCTGGCCGTGATGGTCGATGGCCGCGTCGAGCAGGTCGGCAGCCCCGACGAGGTCTACGACACCCCCTCATCGGCGTACGTCGCGAACTTCCTGGGCAGCGCCAACCTGTGGCCGGCGGTGGTGGAGTCGGTCTCGGGATCCGAGGTGCGCTGCCGGGTCGGCGAGGTGACGCTGACCGCGAGCGAGAACCGGGCTTCCGGGCACTCGGGCCAGGAGGTCCAGCTCATGGTGCGCCCGGAACGCGTGGGACTGTGCGCCGAAGGGACGCGCACGGACGATCTCACCCAGACCGACGGGACCACGCTGGCGGCGACGGTCGACTCGGTGACCTATCGAGGAGCGCGGAGCACCGTCCGGCTGACGGCCGGCGGGCTCTCGGTCGAGGCGGAGGTGCCGCATACCGCGGACCGCGGCCTCGGCTGGGCTGTGGCGGGAACCCGGCTCTCGTGCCGGATCCCGTCCGACTCGGTGCGCGTGCTGTACCGGTGACGCGGGTTCCTCCAGCACTCAATTAGTCGCCAGATTTCCCGTTCCTGAGGAAAACCTGAGAAAGATGACTTGTGGCCGAATGTGACCCATGCCACGTTGTCACCGACAGAGAAGCGCATCTTGGGCGCGGTCGGGCTTCCCGCGGCATCGATGTCGACGGAGTTCGACAACTGCCGACTCTCCCCAACGCACAGCAGGGAGCACCCAATGGGAATCATCACAGCGCTTGCCGTAGTCATCGGCATCATGGGCGGCGTCGCGACGGCGGTTGCCGTCAACGGGGCCTGGCTCTACTTCGTCATCTGGATCACCTTCGTCGGTTGGGCGAGCTTCTACGCCGCGGGCGGAGGCCAGGACGGGCTCATGAAGTCCGCCGCGGCCAACGTCTGGGGCGCGCTCGTCTCGATCGTGTCGCTGTTCGTCTTCAGCAAGCTGGCCGCGAACATGAACGTCCCGCTCGCCGCCGGGATCTGCGTCGGCATCGCCATCGTGGTGCTGATCCTCGGCGCGAACGTGCCGGCACTCGGGTTCATCCCCGGTCAGGTGTTCGGATACGCGCCGACGGCCGGGCTCGTCCTCACCAGTGCGGCGGCGTACGGCAGCGGCGACGCCGGCACCCATGCCAAGGTGTTCTTGGCTTCGGTGATCTCGCTGCTGATCGGCAACGCGCTGGGCTTCGTCTCCGAGAAGGCGGCGGGCGCCGTCGCCACCACGGCGGACGCCTGATCCAGCCACTCGCCGGGAACGGACAATCCCGGCGGACCCCGGCAACACACCGCCGAGGGGTCACAAAAACACGTCGACCCGTCACAGTTTGTGACGGGTCGGCGTGTTTTTGTGACC
>JBOFLE010000236.1:0-4340 GCA_051657705.1 Nocardioides sp.
GGTTCTGGACCAGCTCGATGGCCGGCGCCGCGCCGCCGGGATCCTTCTTGATCTTCGTGTCGCTGGCCGACGCCGGCCGGAAGTCGGCCGGGGCGGCCGCCATCACCACGGCATCCGCGTGCCGGGCGGCCCCGAGCACAGCGGCGCGGAGCTGAGCGGTGGTCTCCACCGACTCGACTCGTGCTCCGGCCGGGTCCGGCAGGGTCACGTCGGCGGCCACGTTCGCCGCGACCAGGGTGACCCTCGCCCCACGGGCGAGGGCGGCCTCGGCCAGCGCATAGCCCTGGCGGCCCGAGGACCGGTTGCCGATGAATCTCACCGGGTCCAGGTACTCCCTGGTGCCTCCGGCGGAGACCACCACATGCCGGCCCGCCAGGTCCTGCGCGGTATCGTGCCGATCGCTGTCCGGCGAGACCACGCCGGCCCCGGCCGAAGCCGACAGCGTCGGCATGGTCAGCGTGGTCAACGCCGTCAACGCGGCCGCATAGATGTCGGCCGGCTCGGGCAACCGGCCCTTGCCCGAGTCCGAGCCGGTCAGCCGGCCCTCCGCCGGCTCGAGCACCTGGACTCCCCGGGCCCGGAGCGTCGCGACATTGGCCACCGTCGCCGGATGCTGCCACATCTCCGTGTGCATCGCCGGCGCGAACAACACCGGGCAGCGCGCGGTCAGCAGGGTGTTGGTCAGCAGGTCGTCAGCGATCCCGGCGGCGGCTCGCGCGAGCAGGTCGGCGGACGCCGGCGCCACCACGACCAGCTGCGCCCGCTGCCCGATTCGGACGTGCGGAACCTCATGAACGGAAGTCCAGACGTCGTCGGCGACCGACTTGCCCGAGAGCGCCGCCCAGGTAGCGCTGCCGACGAACCGCAGCGCGGACGCCGTAGGGACCACGGTGACGTCGTGTCCGTTCTCGGTGAACAGGCGAAGCAACTCACATGACTTGTACGCGGCGATTCCGCCGCCGACACCCAGGACGACCCGGATCGGACCCGTGTCGGGACTCATGTGAGGGTGGGTCGAGTCGCCTACAGTTGCTGGGCGAACGGGTCGACGACCGCCGCGGCCGCGGCCTCCGCGGCGGCGGCCTCTTCCGCGGCCAACTCCGCCGGATCGACATCCTCGCAGGTCAACAGATCCTCGTTGATCTCGCGGAGCGCGATCGACAGCGGCTTCTCCTGGACATGGGTGTCGACCAGCGGGCCGACGTACTCGAGCAGGCCCTCGCCGAGCTGGGAGTAGTAGGCGTTGATCTGTCGGGCGCGCTTGGCGCTGTAGAGGACCAGTTTGTACTTGCTGTCGGTCTTGGTCAGCAGGTCGTCGATAGAAGGATGCGTGATGCCCTCGGCGGCAGGGCTGGCGGCAGACACGGCAGACAAAATACGGCCTCGCAATGGCGTTAGGGGCGTTCGGAAGGCGTCACGAAACAGCGGACTGTTTCAAGGACTCGATCAAGCGTACCAACTGCTCGGCGGCATGGTGAACTTCATAGTTGACGATCGTGGTGTCGAATTCGGCCTCCGCGGCGAGTTCCAGCCGCGCGGTCTCCAGCCGGCGCGCCCGATCCTCGGCCGATTCGGTCCCCCGGCCCACCAGCCGCCGTACGAGTTCGTCCCAGGACGGCGGCTTCAGGAACACCAGGTAGGCCTCGGGCATGCTCTCTCGTACCTGCCTGGCTCCCTGGAGGTCGATCTCCAGCAACACCGGTCTCCCCACGGCCAGGGCATCGATCACCGGGCCTCGTGGGGTGCCGTAACGAGCGGCTTTGTGGACGACGGCATGTTCCAGGAAGGCGCCATCGGCGACCATCCGGTCGAAGTCGGCATCACTGACGAACCAATAGTGAACGCCGTGCACCTCCCCGGGCCGCGCGCGCCTCGTGGTCGCCGAGACGGAGATCTGGATCTCCGAGTGGTGCCGGCGCACATCGGCCGCGACCGATCCCTTGCCGACCGCCGTCGGGCCGGCCAGCACCACCAGGCGCGCACCCGCCGCCCCATCCGCGCTGGGGTTCGCCGAATCGGCTTCGGCGTGTTCCGTGCGGCCGGCGTCGTCAGTCACGTCCGCCGAATTCGCGCTCCAGCGCGGCGGTCTGCTTGGCGCCGAGTCCGCGCACCCGCCGGCTCTCGGCAATGCCTAGTCGCTCCATCGCCTGGCGCGCCCTCACCCTTCCCAAGCCGGGCAGCGAGGCCAGCAGTTCGAGGACGTAGGTGCGGCCGATCACGTCGTTGTGCTCTCCCAGGGCCAGGACTTCCGTGAGCGAAACTCCGGCGTTCTTGAGCCGATTCTTCACCTCAGCCCGCTCGCGTCGCGACGCGGCCGCCCTTTCCAAGGCCGCCGCGCGCTGTTGGGGGGTTTGCTGGGGGACAGCCACAGATCGTCCTTCGTCGTCGGGGGTATCGATGGTGCGTTCAATCTAGTCAGCGCAATTCCGAACCGGCAATCGGGACGCGTTCGGCCGGTGCGGGCACCTTCTGTCGTCCGCACCGCGGGCCCCGCGCCACGCACCGGTCAGGCGAGCATCGCCCGGAGGCGATCGTTGGCGCGCCGGGCGGCGTCTCGCAGAGCCGACACCCCCGGACCGGCGGCCAAGACCTCACGTGAGGAGCTGGGCAGCACCGTCCGGAGGATGCCTGGTCGTCCGCCGAAGACCCGGCGTACGTCGGCCTCGGTGCCGCCTTGAGCACCCAGACCGGGCACCAGCAGCGGGCCGCCGATGTCCAGGTCCTCATCCGTCGAGCCGATCGTGGCGCCCACCACCGCGCCGAACGAGCCCAGCCCCTCGGGGTCGGGGGCGGCCGCGCCGAGCAGAGGCCGATTGAGCTCGGCCAGCGCGGCCAGCACCTCGCCGGCGACCGTGCGGCCGGAGGCCGATATCGCGTGCTGGACCTGGGGCCCTTCGGCATTGGAGGTCAGCGCCAGCACGAAGACACCGGCCCCGTGCTTCCGCGCGACGTCCACCATCGGCTGCAACGAACCGACACCCAGGTACGGGCTGGCCGTGATGGCATCGGCGGCCAACGGAGAGTCCGGATCGAGGTAGGCCTCGGCGTAGGCCCGCGAGGTGGAGCCGATGTCGCCTCGCTTGACATCGAGGATCACGTGGCCGCCCGCGTCCCGGCAGGCCCGGATCGTGCGCTCCAGGACCGCGATCCCCGCACTGCCGAACCGCTCGAAGAAGGCCGACTGCGGCTTGACCGCCGCCACGTGCGCCGCCAGACCTTCCGCGGCGGTCATCGCGAACCGTTCCAGCCCCGAGATATCCGGAGCCAAGCCCCACTGCTCCAGAAGCCCCAGATGAGGGTCGATGCCGGCGCAGAGCGGGCCGCGCTCGGTCATCGCGGTCCGCAACCGGGCGCCGAACGGGTCGCCGGCCGTCATCGGCTTGCCCCCGGGTGCACCGTCGCGAGCGCGCGGGCGACCTGCCGCGGCCATGCGGGCCCGCCGTAGACGAAGCCGGTGTAGGCCTGCACCAGGTGAGCCCCGGCCGCGATCCGACGGCGGGCCTCCTCCGGCCCGGAGATTCCGCCCACCGAGATCAACGCCATCCCGGCCGGTACCGCGGACCGCAGGACCTTCAGCACCTCCATCGAGCGGCGGGTCACCGGCGGGCCGGAAAGGCCGCCCTCGCCGAGGGCCAGCACGTCCTCGTGATTCGTGCGCAGGTGGCGGCGGGCGGTGGTGGTGTTGGTGGCGATGATGCCGTCCAACGAGATCGCCGTGGCAAGCTCGGCGGTCGCCACGATGTCCGCGTCGACGAGATCCGGGGCGATCTTCACCAGCAACGGCACGCGGTGCCGTCGGGCCCGTTCGGTCGCTTGATCGGCCGCCCGGCGTACCGACTCCAAGAGCGGCTGGAGCTTCTCCACCGCCTGCAGATTCCGTAGGCCCGGAGTGTTCGGCGAGCTGACGTTGACCACCAGGTAGTCCGCATACGGCGCCAGCAGCGCCGCGCTCTTGCAGTAGTCCGCGACCGCGTGTTCCTCGGGCACCGCCTTGGTCTTGCCGATGTTCACCCCGAGCACCGGGCCCGGACTCGCCGAACCGGTATCCGCACCCCGGCCCGCCGTACGGGCGGCCAGTCGCCGCGCCACCGCCTCGGCTCCGCCATTGTTGAAGCCCATCCGGTTGACGATGGCCCGGTCGGCCGGCAGCCGGAACAACCGCGGCTTCGGGTTGCCGGACTGTGGCTCGCCGGTGACGGTTCCGATCTCGATGTGCCCGAAGCCGAGCGCCGCCAGCGCGTCGATGCCGATCGCGTTCTTGTCGAACCCGGCCGCGAGCCCCAACCGATTGTCGAATCGGAGACCCATCACCTCGATCGGATCCGCCGGCCCGGTCCGCG
>JBOFLE010000237.1:0-19037 GCA_051657705.1 Nocardioides sp.
TACCACGTTCGCCCGGACACGGGCTACGCGGCGAGTGACCTGCCGTCGAGTGAGCGGCTCTTCCTGAGCATTCCGGGGGTGTCGGACAACTTCCGGCCGATGAGTGAGTTGGTCGACGATCCGCGCATCCTGCGTCACGGGCCGGCTGGGCCCGGCATCACGCCCCAGGAGTTGGCCCCATCTGATTTGGCCGAGTCGTATCTGTGGGGCGAGTGGGGGATCGAGCCCGGGAAGAAGGTGGTCTATCTGGCGTGTCGACTGGAGGAGGCCAAGGGGATCGACAAGGCCATCGAGGCGGTCGGTGCGTTGGGGCCGCAACAGCCCGGTGAGCCAGATCTCCGCGACGAGATCGTGGTGCTGGTGACCAGTGGTGATCGGGAGCCCAACGAGTACGCGGGGCGGTTGACGCGGCTGGCCGGAGAGCGCGGAGTGGACTTCCGGTTGCGGCCCTTCACCGATCAGAACGGCCTGATCCAGGCCGCGGTGGGCGCGACCGGTGGCGTGTTCGTGTTGGCGTCGGTGATGGAGCCGTTCGGGATGACCCCGATGGAGGCGGGCAAGGCCGGGGTAGCGGTGGTGGCGTCGCGGCATGCGGGTTGCGCGGCGGACTTCTTGAAAGACCGCGAGCACGCTCTGATCGCCGATCCTCACGATGCGCGCGAGTTCGGTGCCGCGATCCGTGAGGTGCTCACCGATGACGAACTGCGGGAGCGGCTGGTCGCGAACAACATCGAGCTCACCCGGAACACCACCTGGACCCGGAACGTGGTCGACGCGCTGACCGCCACCCGGGACGCCTTGCGGGCGGGGTCGAGCGAGGACTCCGCGGCCGACCGCGATCTCGCGGCCGAGTTCACGGACTGGCTGGACCACGCCACCGACCCGACCGAGGAGAGTTACGCGAGGGTTCGGACCAACTGGTTGATCGACTATGTCGACCGCTTCGCCTTGACCACCGGGACCACGCCGCTGTTGGATGCCGAGGAGCTCGGCCACCTCCGCGAGCACCGCGACCGTCTCACTGATCGTCAGGCCGCCATCCTCGATGCCGCCGGTATCGACCTCGATTCCCCCGACGCGGACCCGCCCGGCCCCGTGGGTCCTGGCCCCGATACACCGGGCCCCGGCGCGCCCGACCCGTCCGATCATCCCGGTGCCGCACCGACCGCGTCCGACAACGACACCAACGACCAGGCTTCCCACACCGACCAGACCCCCGATCCTCAGACCGGTGGTCTCTCCGGCCACGCCACGCCGGATGATGCCGAGGTCGGCGGCGTCCAGTCTTCGTTAGTCCTAGTGACTCGGCTGAACGATCCGAACGAGCCCGCGGTGCGGGACTTCCTGGAGCGCATGCAGGCCCAGTTCGACCGGATTCCGGAGCGAAGCTCGCGCGCGCTGGAGTGGTTCGGTTCTCGGCGAGCCGAGGACGTGGTCCTCGCGGTCCTGGATTCCGGTGGCGCGGTGGTGGGAGTGTTGCAGGCCCGCCGCGGGTCTGGCGCCGGTGGCCGGTTGACCGACGTGCACTCGATCGTGATCGAGCCGGCAGCGCAGTTCACCGGGGTCCGAGAGCGGTTGGAAGAAGGCCTGCGCACGGAACTGGCCGAGCTCGACGTGCTCGTGGTCGATGCACAGGGCGAGGAGCTCATCGACTGGCCCGAGGTGCGCCCGATTCTCTATCCGGACAACACTGATGCGGACGACCCCGTTCCGCTGCGCGCCTGGCCGCCCGACGAAGATCCCGCGAGCGGGATCGCTCAGGTGTTCGCCGTGGATCCGGTGAGTCGTGTCGGGTGCCTGGTCTCGGCCCCGATCGTCTACAGCGGACCAGACTCCACCGGACGACCGATCACGATCCTGCTCACCGCCGCTCACCTGGTCGGCTTCGTCGACGACGACGGTTTCCGGACTCGATCGGTGACCCGGGTGTCGTTGCCCGGCCGCGAGCCTGGTGAGTCGATCGATGTCGACGCGGGCGTCGGTTCGGATGGCGAGCCACTGTTCGACGTGGTGATCGGACCCAACTTCGAAGCGGCGGCGATGGCCCGGTACGCGGCGCTGGCGACGCCCCAGTCGGTTGACGAGTTGCTGCACGGCACCGAACGCGCTCGCGCCTATGTCGCCACCGCGGCGGCCGACTATGCCTTGGTCGTGGTCCGGCGCGCGGCACCGGCGAAGTCCTTCGTGTTCGAGTTGCCGTCCGCGGCGGAGGGGTCGGCGCTACCGGACCCGGCCGATCCGATCTTTGCCACGGGCTACCCGTTTGCGACCCCGAAGGGGTCCGGCGCGTTGATGCACACCCAGGGATACGTCATGTCCACCCACGAGTGGACCGACTCGGGGTCCGGCGAAGGCGAGGTCGAAGGCACGCATGACGCGGCGGCCGGGGCAGCGGGCGATGGTGCCGTCGGCTCGTCGGCGGCCCCGCTTCCGGGCTTCTGCGGCGGTCCCTTGTGGAACTACGACGCCGCCGGGTGTCCGCGGCTGTGGGGAATCGTCGCGGCCGGACTGTACTCGCAGTCGGCGATCCGCGACTCGGACGCCGCGTTGATCCACGGCAAGTCTTATGAGCAACTGGTGACGCCGACACTCCCCGAGGCTCAGGGTCGGCAGCCGCAACCCAACCGGACGTATTTCGCCGCGCTGACCACGTCGACCGTGGCCTTCGTACGCGAGCACATGAGCCGATACCTCCCCGATGAGAGCACCGGGGCGACGGTGGCCGCCACTACGGTCGGGACCGAGTTGGAGTATCCGCCGTCGACGAAGTACCCGCCGTCGACGGTGAGGAGGGTCATCGATGGTGTGTGGGCGGGAGGCTCGCAGGCCGCGCTGGCGCGTGAGCTGAAGGTGAAGCCGGCGACGGTGGCTCGGTGGGTGACCCGGTTCGTCGAGCTCAACGGAGACAACACGCCGCCGCGGGGCACCGATGAAGCCCCGGAGATCGAGAGGTGGCCGCACGGGCGGGATCCCGAACGGTCGGCCGCACCCCTCCGGATCACCGAGTTCGGCACCGATCCGTACAGCGGAGTGGTCAAGATCAGCTTTGGTCGCTACCACTGGGGGACCGGCATCCTCATCGGGAAAGGGAACGGGCACGCCGTCATCGCCACCGCGGCGCACGTGCTGTTCGATCCACAGACCGGTGCCGCGCGTCCGGTGACCGGGGTTTGGTTCCCCGGGCGCGAGCCCGACGAGTCGGTCCTGGTCAAGCAGCCCTATCGAGGTCCTCGTCGGTTTGAGTCGACCAGGATGACTGGCAGTACGGAAGGCGGGCAGGTGGGTGCCGCTGGCGAAGGGCTTCCCGAAGACGCCGATATCTATTCGCCGGAGATGGTGCGATTCAGCGGTGGCGACATTGCTGTTCTCCATGTCGCTCACGATGCGCCGCCGAACTCTTTCGTCTTCGATCTCCCCACCCCGGCTCAACTCGATCTCACGCCGGGCGATCCCGTGCTCGCGGTCGGTTACCCGCTCTTCAAAGGCAACGGCAACTCGGCCGATCCCGACGAGAACTGGCTGGAGTCGGGCCAGGGGTACACCACGGTGAGCATCGCGGACCCGGTTCGTGGTGTGGGGATGCTCGCGGCCTCGTTCTACCTCCAGGAAGGCCAGAGCGGCGGTCCGCTGATTTCGTTCGACCAGGACGGCTCTCCTGTCTGGTACGGGATCACCTCGGTGGGCGACGACTTCGCGGTGGCGGGCTTGATGGATCCAGCTACGCCGCTCATCGCCCAGCAGGGGCTGGACGAGATCATCGAACCAACCCATGACGAAACCGCGACCGCGCGCTCCCTGCCCACCGACATCACCGCGTTCGCGGACCTCACCGATCGGGTGATCGACTTCCTTCGCGAGCAACGCGACCTGCACAAGTCGCCCGACGAGGACGGTTCCGGCGGCATGTCGGCTCAGGCGATACCGTCGTCGGCGATCGACGTGGTGCCGCCGGATTCGGGCTTCGCCGCAGGCGGTTCGGCGGACGAGCTGCTGAGGCTGGGGTTGGCGAAGCGGCGTCCGGAGTTCGACGTCAATCCGTTGCGGGGGACGCGCAACTGCGCCAGCGCGGCATTCGCTCTGGAGCGGAAGCTCGCCGGCGTCGAGGTCTACGCCCTCGACCACGACCTCGACGACCAGTTGGCGTCGGTGCGGGACCTGTATCGCTGGTACGGGATGGAGCCGCAGCAGGGGTACGACGCGGTGGTCGACGGCGAGTACCTGCTGGCGGAGGGCGAGCGGTTCGGGCACCAGACCCACGACCAACTGCTGGCGTATCTGTCCGGTTGGGAAGACGGCGAGTGGGGTCTGATCTCGGTCCACTTCGGCGACCTGCGCGACGAGCGGGATCCCGAGGGCAAGGGGCATCCGCTGGTGGTGCGCAAGCACCACGGTGAGGTTCAGTTCCTCGACGGCAAGTTCGGCATGCGGATCGACCTGAAGGCGTTGACGACCGGCGGGATCGTCGAGCCGACGTTGCTGGCGAGCTACACCGCGGACACGGTCCGGGATGCCCCGGATCGCACCGATGCCCGGTGGATGGTGCTGAAGACCAGTCACCTCCCCGATCTGGACCAGCCACACCTGAGGGCGCTACCCAGTCACGTGACGACGGGAATCGTGCGGGCCGTCGAGATCGGGGCGGAGGGGCTCGACGGAGGTGGCCGGGGCGCGGTCGAGGTCTTCTCTCCCGACGATGAGTCCGTACGCCGAGTGCCGGTTTCCGACGGCACGTCGTTCCGAATCGGCCAGAACGTCTTCCTGACCGCCGTCGAGGGAGCACCCGATCCGATAGCGACCGCACAGGACGGCCTGCCGTGGAATCCACTGCGTCGTCTGGTGCGGCCCACGACCGGAGCAGAGCCCGCGACAATGGTGCTCACCGGGCGGGTCCTGCCTGAGCTGGGCAATACCGGCGGGCTGTCCCTGGAGCACCTGCGGGCGGAGCTCCCGGGCCTTCGGGTGCGGTTGGAGGGCGAGTTCGTCGGTGCGGACCTCTCCGGCTGGGACCTGCGCGGTGCCGACCTGTCGGGCGCGGTCCTGCTCGAGTCCCACATCAAGCACGCCGACCTGCGGGGCGCGACGTTGGCCGGTGCCCGGCTGGGGGTGCACAGCCTGGACGGGGTCAAGGCAGATTGGTGGCAGTTGCGGCAGGCCGACATCCGGTACTCCGACCTGGAGATCGCGCCGGTGGTCTTCGATCTCGATGCCGACGACGACGGCTGGACCGCGGCCGATCAGTTCGAGTTGGCGATCCGGATCCAGGCGCGCAAGCTGGTCGAGGATGTCCCGGGCTATCCGGGCCGGGACTCCGACGGGGTCTACTTCGGGATCCAGCACACGCCTGGGGCCGCCGGCGGCCTGCGGCCGCTGCGCGACGACTTCGCGCATTACCAATCGCTGGACTGGTACGGCACCATGTCGTTCCTCTTCTCGCCCGGTCGCCATGAGCTCGCCGGCGCCTACTCCGGACACGTCCAGATCTTCCGGGTGCGAGTTCGCGGCCAGCGGCTCTCGCCACTGATCGAGGATCTCGGCGGGTCGGCTCGAGCGGTCTCGGAGACGCCGTTCCGCGACATCGTCGGCTTCGACCACGAGCCGTCCGGGCTGGTCACCTGGATCCCGACCGACAGCGGGGTCATCGCGGTTCCGGCCGATGCGCAGCACGCGCCGGGCGCACAGGACGCCTCCGGCGCGGAGATTCGTGGGATCGACGAACTGATCGAGTACCCGGCCGACGGCCCGCCGATATTGGATCTCACCGACGTCACGAACCCCGATGCGATTCGTCATCGGTCGCATCTCGGCCCGGATCTGGCCAGGCTACGACGCCTCTATCCGGAGCTGGTGCTGAAGCTCAACAGAGCCAGTCCAGATGATAGTGAACTCTTCGTCTACCTCGACCTCCACGGGGCAGATCTGCGTGCCGCGAACTTGTCGAGAGTGGATCTCACGGGCTCCGACCTGCGCGGTGCCGATCTCCGTGACGCGAACCTGCGCGATGCGGTCCTGGGCGGTGCCGACCTGGGTGGCGCGGACCTGCGGGGTGCCGACCTGAGCGGGGTGAATCTCTCGGGCACCCGGCTGCGCGGTGCCGACCTCACCGGGGTGGTGTTCCGGCTGCCCGGCCCGCAGGCCGCCCGTGGCAGACGGCCGCGGCCCACCGTGCTCGTCGATGAGCGGTTCCGGTCTGACGAACTCGTCGGTGCCCGGCTGGACCTGCCGGACATCCCGCATCAGCTCGTCGCGCCGGAGTCGCTGATCGAGGCCGGGAAGACCTTCGGATTCTGGCCCGACGCCGACTCGGCGGCGACGAAGGCGAACAGGTATCAGTTCGAGAATCTGGTGCGATCGCTCGTGGCGCAGCGTGCCATCGGACTCACGCGCAGGGCCGACTTCAAGCCCAGAACCGCTGCTAAGACGGCCCTGTCTGAGGAGAACGTGGTGGTCGGCAGGCTTCGGAAGGGCAAGGAGCACCTGGACGTGCACCTGCTGGACTGGCACGGATCGCTCCGGCTGAGGTTCACCACGTTGCTCCCGCGGCTCGGCATGAACGATTCCGGTGAACTGATCCAGTCGAGCGAGGACAGCGACCAGGGTGACGAACCGCTCGACATCGAGGTGATCTCTCAAGGGCGGCACCTGCCGCTGCTGGTGGGGGTGCGAGACGGAGATCTGATGCCGCTGGACGAGTTCGATCTGGCCGATAGCCGACTGCCGGTCGGCGCAGTCGGGCTGCGGTTAAGGAACGTCGAGCTCACGCGGCTGCCGGTCGCGGTACGCCTTGGCAATCTGACCGGCAATCCGACCGGCGCCGAGTCGGGATCGCGGGTAGCCGCAGCCGAGTTCGGCGCGGTGTTCGACGACCTACGAGCTGTCGTCGCCGATCCCGAGCGGTATTCGGCGGCACGCTGGCGAGGTCGACCGTGGGCCGAGGCAACGGTGTTCCGCGTCGGTGAGTCGCCGTTGCCGGTGTACGCCTATCTCGACGACGCCGATGCCGCCCGAGTCGTGGTGGCCGATGGTGGGGACCAGCGGTCAGGGCTGCACGGCGGCGTACCCCTGCGGCAGAAGAAGAACGGCTCCTTCCTCGCCCCCATCGCGTCCGGGAAGCACCGCCCGCTCGACGGCTTGACGCTCTACAGGCTGATCGTCCCCAGCGACGCGGATCTCGCCGTCCGGCACGCCGACTCGTTCGACGAGTTCAAGGCGCCGACGACCGGGACTGCTCGCGTCCATGCGACGCGCAAGGACGGTGCGCCGGTGTCCTTCACGGTGTCGGTCACTGACGGCGAACTCGTGACCGAGCCTGCGTTGAGCATGCGTGAGCTCGCCGGTCTGCGCGCCCTGCGTTACGTCCGTTTCGGCCACGGGACTCGTTCTGATTCCTCCGCGCTGCCGGCACCGAGTGATCTCGCCGATCGTGACCTGTCGGGCGCGAACCTTGCCGGCGCGGACCTGGCCGGTCAGGACCTGAGCGGGGCGAACCTCAGTAGCGCGAACCTGAGCAATGCCGATGTGCGCGGTGCCGACCTGCGCTCCGCCAACCTGTGGAGCGCCAACCTGACCACGGCTGACCTGCGCGGTGCCGACCTGCGCGGCGCCGATCTGCGGTTCACCGACCTGCGCGGTGCCGACTTACGCGGTGCCGACGTGCGCGGGGCGAACCTGGCGGGGACGCAACTGGCGGCCACGCGACTGCGCGGTGCCGACCTGTTCGGGGTGACCCTGTGGACCCGGAATTCCGAAGGCCAGCACATCACGATTGCCGGATCCGTCCTCGGGAGGCCGGTGCGCATCGACTTCTCGGAGATGGTCGGCGCGCGCCTCGACCTGACCGGTATTCCCTACCAGTTGCTCCCGCCCGCGGCGCTGATCGAGGCCGGGACGACCTTCGACCTCCGGACCGATGACGACCCGGTCGCGGCCCGGGCCAATAGCTATCAGTTCCAGAATCTGATCCGGTCCTTGGCGGGCAACCGGGTGCGCGAACTCCTCGCGGGAGCTGCCACGCCGATCACGGTCTCCGAGGTCCGGGCGTCCGACGAGGACGTGCTGGTCGGTGCCCTTGTTCCGGGCATGGAGCACCTGCTGGACTGGTATGGCACCCTCAGGCTCGCGCTGACCCCACTGCGTCCGGTTGTCTACACCGACGCCGAGTCCGCGATCTCGGATGAGGTGCTGGAGCACGACCCCTTCTATGCCCGTCCTATCGAGATCGAAGTCATCTCGCGGGGGCGTCAGGTACCGGTCATGGTCAGGACACTGAGTGGCTCAGCCATGCCGCTCGACGAGTTCGATCTTGCCGCGTTGACATCGTCGGGCACTCATGTGGTGCGGTTCGACGGCGTCGAGGTCGTGAAGCCCGCCACGGCCGAGGCGAGGAGGGCCGCGTTGACCGGGCACGGTCTCGGTTCGGTGGGGCAGCAGGTCGTCAGCCGCGGCTTCGCCGACGTGGTCGCCGATCTGGTCGCGATCAGGACGAACCCCGGCCGATACCCGACCCAGCGCGGCTTGCCGCCGATGTTCGAGGCGCGAGTCTTCCGGCCCGGTGAGCCGGAACTCGCGGTGGTGGTCTATCTCGACGAGAAAGGCGCGCCGCGAGTCGCTCGGCCGAGCGGGAGCGACCTGGCCGACAGTCCGCGTGCGGGGGTGCCGCTGCTCCGCACGGCGGGTGGACGCTTTCTCGCCACGACCTCGGCCGGCACCTACGTGCCGCTGGACGGTGTGACGGCGTACAAGCTGGTAGCCCCCAGCGAGGTCGATCTCGCGCTACGTCACGCGGAGAGCTTCGCCGAGGTGCGGCAACAACTCCAGCCCGGCAGTTGGCTCGATGAGTCAGCCGAGGGGGCTCAGGTCGTCGCCATCGCTCGGAACGGCGCTCCGGTGTCGTTCCGGGTCGGGTGGCGCAACGGAGCGCTGGTCACCAAGCCGAGGTTGAGTGATCGTGACCTGGGCGGGCTCCGGGATCTTCGTTTCCGGCTCTCCGAGGACGTCATGGTGGCGGAGCCGACCGCGCCGCTGCCGACCTGGGCCGATGCCCTGCCCTATCCCGACCGGGTCGAAGGCGTCGCGCCGCTGACCGCCTATCGTCTGGGCAGGCCGACCGACGGTCAGGTGGTGGTCGGTGTGGGTCGGATGATCCAGACGTGGTCGTGGCGGGATCTCGAAAAGCTGGCGAGGGCCTACTTCGAGGCGTCGGGGATGCGGGAAGCCGGGCAGGAGTTGCGGATCAACCTCGCCGGTCGCACCGCCGGCCAGCGGCCCCGGTGGCACCATGTCCAGTTGGCGGTGTTCAACAGGCCCGATGCCGATCCCGCTAGCGCCGAACAGTCGGTGGAGGTCGAGTATCTCGACGAGCGGGGTGAGCCGGCGACCGTCAGCGGCTTCGGTCGGATGCTGCTTTCCACGGCGATCACCCCGAAGGGGCCCTCGGTGGGGTCGGCCACATACGGCCAGGTCGTCCTCGGCTACTATCCGGTCGGTTCCGACGGCCTGCCCGACCCCGCGATGTACGCCGGCTTCGACGACGCCCCGGACGTGACGGTGTTCGACGACAACCGGGACGAAGACGTCCGCCCGCCCACCGAGGGGTTCGCCGCCGGAAACCCGGGCACTGCCGGCGAGGCCGCTCCGGCCGAGGGCGACTCGGAGCGCGGCTTGCCGGGGTACGCCGCCCCCGAATACGCCGATCCCGAGGATGAGCTGCTGGTGAACTCGCCCACCAGGGGACTTGAGGACACCGGAGAGCGCTATGGCCGCACCAGGCTCGAAGAGTATTCACGTGCCGGTGCCGGTGCCGACTCCGGCAGGCTCTCGCTGTTCCGCACCAAGGACGGGCTCGGCCGGTCACTGGGCACCGACGGTGCGCTGCGGGAGGCGGTCGTCGCCCGGCTGGCCAAGGCGGCCGGGGTGGCGACGGCCGAGGTGGAGATCACCGAGATCGAAGGTCGGGTGGGGTCGCTCCAAACCACCCACGTTGACGGCGTGGAGCCCTGGCCGTTCGGACTATCTCCGGCCTCACTGACCGCCGAAGAGGTCTTGCGGCTGCAGATCGAGCAGGTCTTCGACTGGCTGATCGGCAACAACGACATCCACCTGGACAACTTCCTGCGGCTTCCCGATGGTCGTCTGGTCGGAATCGACCGGGAGATGGCGTTCCGTGACCCGGATGAGGACGATCTGGGGATCGTGCTGGATCTGGGATACCTCGATCACCAGGTGTACGCGCGCCTGTGGGCGGCCTATGTCGCCGGCGAGATCGAGGTGCACGACCCCGCGTCGGGAGCGTTGGCCGAGGCAATCGCGCGGATGGCCGGCATCGACGACGAGTGGTTGCGCGATCTGCTGACGCCGTACGCCCGCAATGCCAGCGCCCGCGGGAGGCTCTACGACGAGGACGATCTCGTCGACGTGCCTGGGGACTTCCTATCTGAGGATGACCTCTCTGATGAAGACAGGGAAGTGGTCCTCTCGGAGGCGTCGGTACACCGCTTTCTCGATTCCGTCGTCCGCCGCAAGAACCGGTTGGCTCAGGACTTCGGCGATCTGTTTGCCGAGGCCACCGATCGACGCGCCCACGCCGCTGGCATCGGTTCGTCAGCCAATGCCGTCGAGCCGAGCGATGGGTCGGGCGAGGACGAGATCGATCCCGCCGCCGGCGGGCTGAGCGCTGAGGCTTCCGCCGATCCGTCGGGGGTGCTTGCCGAGGCGCTCGGCATCTCGCCGAGCCACGAGATCCTGCAACGCCCCGACGGTCGGCTCTCACCCGAACTGCGCGCCATGATCTGGGCGGATCGCATGAAGGCGATGTCGAGGTCGGAACTCGCGGCGAAGTATCAATTGTCCGACGGGGCTGTCCGGGTTCTCGACTCGCAGTTGCAGGGTCTCGGCCGACAATCACAGGGACTCACCAGAGAGATTCGGGAACGCGTCTATGAGTTGATCTTCGCCCCCGACGGGGTGCCGGTCTCGATCCAGGAAGCGAGTGCCCAGACCGGTATTACGGTGATCGACACCACCTGGCTGGTCGCTCAGGAGTTGATGACCGGTCGCGCGCTGCCGCTACACCGGTGGAGAAGGCAGGCAGATCCGGTGTTCGGCGAACCCGACCAAGCGGTGTCGGACCCGAGCGCCTCGGTCGCGGATCCGGCGAGTGTCGATCGGACCGGTTCGCTCCCCGAGACTCTCGGCATCTCGCCCGAGCATGAGATCTTCCAGCGTCCCAAGGGCCGGCTCTCGGCCGAACTGCGCGCGATGATCTTCGCGGACCGACTGCGGCGGATGCCTCGATCCCAGATCCAGCTCAAGTATCAGGTCTCCGTCAGCGGGGTCGCGAATGTCGACTCCGCGCTGAGGTGGCGTCGAGACCATCCCCCGGAGAACACCCAGGAAGCTCGGCGAGTTGTCGAGGACCTGGTGTTCGGTGCGACCGAGGCGCCGGTGTCGATCGCCCAGGCGAGTGTTCGAGCGGGCGTGAAGGTGGGTCACGCCATCGTGTGGATCGCCGAACGGTTGGCTGGCGGCGAGAGTTTGCCGCTGGACCGCCAGGTTGCTCACACCGACTCACTCCCCGAGGAGTCCGGGCAGTCGGATACTCGTGGCGACGTATTGCCGGGCCGCTTGCGGTCGCTCGTCAGCGACGCAATTCGTGGGGACCTCAAGGCTGTCCGCGCATGGCTGGGCGCTGTCAGAACGTATCTCGATCCCACACCGGAACGATTGGCCGCGCTGGCGAGCTCCGGCCTGAGCGCGCCGGACGCGGAATCGCTGGCGGATCACTTCTTCGCCGTCGACACCACATCCGTGGAGACCAAGCCATGGCGCGCACTCGTCCAGGACCGGTTCGCCGACTTCGACGCTTTCCTCGCCGACGTGGGCGTGCGACTCGTGCCGGGATCCACCGACTCCGAGGAGGAGGCGGGTCCTCGTCTGGGTCGGGACGCCGTCGCCATGCTGGCCCGGATCAATCCGTCGTGGCTGCCGCTGTTCACCCGGGACTTCGCGAGGATCAAGGGGCTCATCAAGGCCGGTGACACCACGGCGCTCGCGGTCTGGGTTACCGCGGGCATGGGCTCGGCATTTCCAAGAGAGCTTTTCCATGGCTATCGGCGAGAGCTCACTCCGATCGAACACCAGGAGCTGGGCGATGCGATCGGCTTCTCTCTGAGCGCGCTGAAACCGGTGGGCCGTACCTTCTTCGCGACCGGCCGAAACCACATGCCGGTGATCGACAACTCGTTCTCGACCCCGGCCGAGCTGATCGGTGCCGTCGAACGGCGACTTCGGGGCGGCGAAGACACCCGCACCATCCGGTTCGCCACCGGGGTCGGCGACGACGCGATCGCCACCCTCAGGTCTTTCCTCGACTCCCGTCCCGAGGCCGGCGGCGACTCGCTCCTGGAGAGCCTGATTCTCGGTCCGCCGCACCGAGAACCGGTCGTCACGGTCGACCCGGTGCCCGAGGAGACCTTCTCCGGACCGCGTTTCGGCTCGCGTGCGCCGGAGATGCGCGAGGAGACCAGGGTCGCCGTTGCCGCGACAGACGACGTTCTCTCCGGAGATGTCCGAGACGAGGGTGACCCCGAGCAGATCGACCCTGGGCAGATCGACCCTGGGCAGATCGACCTCGGCGAGAGTCCGGCAGAGTCGACCGGGTTGCCTGAGCAGGCCGGCGAGCTGTCGGCGAGCCGTGAGTCGCTCGTGTCGGCGCTCGACTCCTTCATAGCTCTCCGTGATTCCGGAAAGCTGCCGCCGCGGATCGTCGAGATGGTGGAGTCGGCGCGGGCGATAGCGCGCGGGATCGACGGATACAACGATGTGGTCGACGCCTCGGAGAGCGCCGAGGCCTCACCGGCGTCGGCGATACCCGGCCGGCGCATCGTGCTGGATGCCGAAGACCTGCTGTGGCTGGGGCTTCGCGCGAACCATACCGACCCGCGGACTCGGGGTGGCCGATCGGTCCTGACGACGTTCGCGCCGAACGCGGCCACGCTGGCGGCCGCGTACGAGTACATCATCGGACGTCCTTCCGCCCATCGATCCGACGCCGAGTCGGCGTACGACGCGGCCCGAGTCGCCGGGAACGCGAAGATCGACCCGGTCGTCAACCCGCGGCTCGCCCAGAACCCGGGCGGGCGGGGTCGGCGGGTGTTGGAGTTCACCGTCGACATGCTGGGGCGGGGCCGGGCCGAGGCCGACGTGGTCGGGGCGCGGCTTGCCGCGGCGGTCGAAGCGCTGGTGCGCGACGGAGCCTTGGACGAACACCTGGCGAGTAGCGCACTCCGAGCGCTGGCACTGGAGAGCGAGGGCCGGGGTTCGACCGAACCCATCCGGCGGCCGTGGGCCGGCCGGGACCACGCGGGGGAGTCGGGCACCCATCCCTGGGGCGTGCTCGGCGACCCGGTCGACATCAGCGGCTATCCGGTCAAGCCGCCGCCGGCAGAGCCGGCGGAGATCCGCACGGCCACCGCACAGGAGCTCATCGCCGCGCTCGGCTCCGTCGGCGGGATCGTCGAGGGGGCCGACGGCGACGGCTTCCTCGGCACGGTAGGGCTTCGGGCGCTGCACGATGCTCATCTGGAACAGGTAGCCGACCTCCTGGGCCGCTGGCGCGGCGCTCTCGCCGAATGGGCGGACGCGGCCGATCGGTGGCGCGCCGACGGGAGCCGAGGTGAGGCACCTCCTCGCCCGGAGTTGCCGTCCGAGCGGTCCGTGTACGACGAGTTCTTCGGCCCGCTCGCCGCGGGGTCTTTCGGCAGGGCCGTCGCCGACCGGTTCGTTGACGAGGTGCGCGCCGCACATCGGGTGCTGGCCGATCTGGCCGCGAGTCCGGGGTCGGCGTCCGGTGATTCTTGGCCCCTGACGGCGACCGAGTCCCTGGCCGCGGCCCGGATCCTCGAACGGGTCCGAGAACGAGTCGGGCGACGAAGCAGCGCCGCCGACTCCGACGTGCCACGCGGCATGCTGGTGTCCCTTCCCCATCCGGTTCAGAACCGGGCCGCGACCTGGGCGGCCCTGGCGATCACCGGAGCCGAACCCGGCACGATCGCGATGTGGGTGACCAGCCCGCATCTGGCCCAGGGTCCGGTGCTCGACGAGGCACGCGTTCGCCTGCCCGAGCAGTGGGAGATCGTGACCAGCCTGGCCGATCTGGCGAGGGCACTTGAGATCCACGTCGACCGTCCGGTGCTCGCCGTAGTCTCCGACAACCAACTCCGGGGCAGCCTCAGCGCACGTACCTTCGCCGGCCAGGACGCCGATGCGGACCAGGCTCAAGACGTGCTCAACCACTTGGATGCGCGTGGTGCGACCCGACAGTTCCTGTATGTCGCCGACCTGGCCGAGCGATTGACCAGCAAGGCCGACAGGGCAGTGGCGCAGTCGATGTTCGCGGAGTCCGCCGATGTGGTCGTCGCACTCAACGCCACCCCGGTGAACCGCGATGTGAGCGGCCTGCGGACCCTGGGGGCTTGGCTGGGCGTACTGCCCGAGGCAGCAGCCGACGATCGAGACCTGCCGGCACCGGTGGTCTACGCGACGATGGCACCGCATATGGCCGTCTTTGCCGATCGGCACCAGGCCCCGACTCCGGAGTTCGCGCCGGTCCGATTCACGCTGGAGCAGATCGAAGAGCGGTCGCGGATCCTGGCTGAGCGGTCCGGGATGGCGCGCACCGTGGACCTGCGCAATCTGGCTACCACGGCCAAACTGCCCGTCATCACGAACAGGACCGTCGACCACGTCCGAGCCGGCGGCAAGGTCGCGATCTTCTCGAAGTACCGCCCCGAGGGCGTCGAACGCGCACACCGGCATCTGTCCGAGCGGGCACCGCATCTGCGGACCGAAGTCATCCACGGCGGAGTCAGTCCCGAACTGCGCCGCGAACTGCTGGACCGCTTCCGCCGCCCCGCCGACGAGCCCGACGCCATCGACGCGCTGCTGCTGACCTACGGCGTCGTCGAAGGCGACACCGCCATCGCCGCCGATCGGCTCGCGCCCGGCGGCTATCTCGGGATTGCTCTCAACCCGCCCACCGATCCCGCCGACCTCGCCGAACTGACCAGCCTGTTCCACGACCCCACCGGCGTTCCGGTCGCCGCGGGTACTCCGACCGGCGCCGCCATGTCCGCCGCGAAGGCCCAGACCTTCATCCCGTTCCTCGAACGACCCGCTGATGACAGCGGACCCGCCGACCGGCACCCGACCCAGGATCAGCGCGACCTCGATGCGCTCTCGCGTCGGCAACGACTCGTGAGTCAGGCTGCCGTCGTCCCCACCGCCACCCAACGGGCACGATTCGAGGTCGGCCGCGCCTTCTACGGACCCGGCAGCATCGACCCTGCCCACCGCGCCCAATTCGCGAATGACTTCCAGGCGCTCGAGGCCTTCGTGCGGGCGATGACCGCCAACGAGATTCAGCCGGCCTATCAACAGTCCACCCGCTTCTTCGCGCAGAGGATCCGTATGGTCGCGGCCAACCTCATCGCTGCCGACGGCACCAGGCCCAGTCACCTCGATCTCGGATCCGGACTCAACCTCCTACCGATGGACCTACTTACCGACGGCACCGTGTCCCATGCCTATGGACTCGACGTCAACCCCGTCGAATGGCTCCAGGCCCTCACTGGGCCATTCGGCCTTGGCCAGCGCCTTCCTCGCGGCATATTGCCTCAGGACACTCCGAACCACTATCTGGTGGGCCTCGCCCAAGACGCTCCTCAGGTGCTGGACGACGCATTCGGTGAGGGAGCCCGATTCGACCTGGCCACCGCGAGTCTCGCCCTGACCAGCTATGACCCGGACGACATCGCACGCTTTTTCTACGCCGCGAACCAGGTCCTCGAAACCGGCGGGCGGTTCCTGATCATCCAGCCCCTCTCCAGCTTCGACGCCGAGCGAACCGCCGACTTCCACCGGGGCCTGGGCCGTCTCGGATTCTCCGTCGAGGAAGATCTCCGGCTCGTCACCCAGGGGGGCGATATCCGCTATCTGGACCTTCGC
Source organism: Nocardioides sp. (assembly GCA_051657705.1). Classification (GTDB taxonomy): domain Bacteria; phylum Actinomycetota; class Actinomycetes; order Propionibacteriales; family Nocardioidaceae; genus Nocardioides. The sequence goes on from JBOFLE010000237.1 coordinate 16,000, forward strand.
AAGACCCATGAGGCGCCGGCTCCGGACTCACGGACCCGCGCCCTCTTCCGGCTGCGCGGGTCCGAGACGCCTGATCGTCCGGCGGGCCTCGGCGGCGTGCCGCGCGGCAATGACGTCGGTAGCTCTGGAGACACAGAGGTGTCGCCTTCCGATCCCCACGAGCGCGATCGGGCGACCGCGCTCGATGCCGTCTATCAGGACGGCCTGCGCCGAGCAAGCGGCGACTCGTCAACCCGGGGTGGCATCACCGCGCGCTCGGTTCCGGATGGGGGGAGCCCGGCCGATGGCTGCGATCCGGAGGGCAGCGATGATCCCGCGGTCGGTGGTCTAGTGGAGGCGGTTGCCCGGGGTTTAGTGGCCGAGTTGTCGGCGGATCTGGATCCGTACCACGAGTTCGGTGTTCGGGTGCGTGGTTTGATTGCTGAATTTGACGCGGCGGGTCTGAGTAGACCGGAGCAGGCGCGTGGGCTCCTGGATCTGCATGATCGGTTGTTGGCTGAGGAGTGGGAGCCGCTGCTTGATGGCGACCTTGAAGATGTGTTTGAGCCGGTGCAGACCTATGTTCGTTATCTGGACTCGATGACTGCCCTTGTGGAGCGCGCGCGGGGTCAGTTGCCGGAGTGGGGGCGGATGGCTGCGGCTGGGGAGCGGCCATTGGCGGTCTTCGATATCGACGAGACGGTCTTTGCTGGGTCGGACAAGTCCCTCTATTTCTCGTTGGCGGACATGATCGCCCCGGTAGACGGATGGGATGCGCGCGACACCCGTGTATGGGATCGGGTGCAAGAGGTGCTGCGGTCGGGCCAGTTCGTTGTGATTGAGCCGATAGCGGAGTTGGTTCGGGAGTTCGGTGATCATGGTGTTGCCACGGTGTTCATGTCGCACACTGTTGGCGAGCATGCTCGAGTGTTGAAGACCGCTCGCTTGCGGGAGCTTGGACTGATTGTCGAGCGTGACCTGGAGCCGATCTATACGACCGATGACGAGGAAAAGCACAAGAGGCGTGCCGAGCTCGAAGATGCGGGGCATCGGGTGGTGGCGGTGTTCGATGACTACATCCAGCATCTGCCCGGCAAGGATCGCAATGATCCGCGGAGTTTTGAGGTGCCGAGCTTGATCATCTTCGGCTCTGTGTCACAAGCTGAACTGCTGGCACTAGCTGACCGGTTGGCGATCCGGTTGGCGGCTCCGTTGGCGGGTGAGCCGTTGAATCTGGTTGGCGGCGACCGGAACTGCCTGAATTGTGCCGTTGCTGCCGCTTTGCCAGTTGATGTGCTGCCTCTTGATGTGCTGCCGCGCGAGCATGATCGACATGACCCACGCATCTATGCCGACGACCTTGCTGAGTTTTTCGGCCGCGGTTTTACTGTTGGTGAGGGCATCAACGAGCTCATCGGTGAACTGAGTCAGCTTCCTGGAGGGGCCAGCGGCGTGGTCGTAGTGTCCTATCGCGACCTCTCGGCCGCGACTGGACAGTCAGTCGATGGAAGCAGCGGCGGGCGCAACGAACAGGTCGGGCACGCCTTCAACTTCACGATCACCACCGAGAGCGACGGTAATCGTCAGGTCGTGTTCGAGGACCATCAACTGCATATGGTCCTCTACCCCCCAGCGCTAAGTACCGGTGCGGTTCTGCGTACTGGACACGAGGCCCTCTGGCATCATCTCGACAGCGGCGGCACGCTTGATAGCTTCGCCAGCGGACGAGTCACCTACGAATATCTTCGCACTGACGATCTCACCCCGACGGGAGCTGTCTCGCTGTCGGACTTGACCGAGCCCGGCCTCGGAGGCGGTGACCTTGCGCCGAAGCGCGACGCCGATCCGGGTGCGCCGAGCGGCCTCTCGGGGCACGCCGCGTCATCGCCGGGGGAGGATGGTGAGAGTCCGGTCGACGGCCGCCCAGAGCTGGATCCTCTGCCAGACGGTGATCTGGCCACGGAGACCTCCGCGTTGGACGGGTTGAATCCGGCGTGGCTACAAGGGCTTCCCTTGGCTGAGCAAGTAGCAATCGTCGAGGACTGGCTCGAGGCGAATCCGATGCACCCGCGGACGGGTGATCCAGACGACAGTGCGTTCACAGTCGAGGAGAGGGACAGGTCCTATGCCACCCCGGTACCTCTGGTCAGCTCGCTGGATTCATCCACGGTCGAGTTCGGGGTGTCCACCAGCTTCGAGCTGGATATCCGGCCGGCGGTGTCCGCACCGACTTCTGCCCTGGACGATCCGGTCAGGAGTGTAGAAGTAGCGTACCGAGTGGCATATCGCGATCCGCACACGGACGACGTGGTAGCTATGCGCTCCATGACCGATATCTACGACGACTGGTCCTGGATCACCGAGGAGTACCTGCGGTCGATCGGCCATGACATTCAGGCACACGGTGCGGTGTTTAATCCGGTCGCTCCAGTCCTGAACGGTGCTGAGGATTCGGTGTCGATCCATGGCGAGATCAGTGAGATGACCTCGACGGCACTAGTCCGGCAGCTTCAGCTTTCTTCTGCCTATCAGGCGGTGGGTCGGGAGATCGAGTCTCGCCACACTCCGGGCACGTTGACGATGTTTTATCGCGGGACTCTCGCCACGCTTGATCTGCCGGTTTCGTCCCCCATCGTGAAGACCCGGGCCGAGGCCGTTGGGATGGTGTCTGATTCCGGTGGCAAGGGGATCGGTCTGGTGCTGTCCGACGAAGCGAGCCCCGATGTCCGGTATTTCATGACCAACGATCGGTTGGAGCGGGCTCTGGGCCGCGAATACGCGGCGGTTTTCCAGGCGCATCCTGAGATCGCGGATCTGATGGCGCGTATCGAATGGGTCGCGGTTGCGGAGGTCGACGCGTCATTGGGTTGGGCTGTCGGGGTGGAGGACGACATGGACGGGGCCCGTCGGCAGGCCCTGGACGAATCCACGTGGAGTCCGACCGGCGAGCGTCGAATAGGAGCCGTGAGCGAGCGGTCATTCTCGATGCCGCCGTACGCGACCCGGCTTCTTCTGGAAGCGCAGGCCGCCGGGTATCGGCAGTTTCAGGACGTGCCGGC
>JBOFLE010000238.1:0-5380 GCA_051657705.1 Nocardioides sp.
GCTTGATGATCTGCTCGGCCATCCTCGAAGCGGAGGGTTGGACGTCGGTAGGCAGGCTGGCGACGGCTCGCGCAAGTGCGTCCGGAATCGCCGAGCGAAGATCTTCGACGGTCTCCAGCGCGATGTCGGCGGTCAGGCCGAGGCGGCGCGCCGTCGTGGTCCAGTCGCGGTCGGTCACGTCCGGCATTCGCCAGGTGTCTCCGATTTTCATCGCGCTTCGCAGCCGCTCTTGCTGCGGGTAGATCGCAGCGGATGCGACGTCGTAAAGCGGGGCCAGCCGGACGAGGTCACCGGCGAGGATGAGTGAGTAGTTCTTCGCGTGTGCGTCGGTGCCACCGACGAGGATGTTGAAAGCGAACGCCTTGAAGAACGCTTTCGCTGTCGGGTCGCGATCGTCCTCCCTGAGCGCCGACAGCAGCGACCCGATCTCCGCTACACCCGGGCCGCCGTCGGACTGATACTTGAGGCTGGGGTGCACCGCGAGCGCCTGGCACATGTCTTCCTGGTGGATTCTTCCCCAGCGGCCCGTCCGATCGCGTGCGCGGTCGTAGCGCTCCACTACCACGGCCTGGAGGCCATCGACATCGGCAACCTCGATCGTGGTAGCCAGAATTCCAGTCTCGCGCGCAGTACGAAGGCATAGGGTCTCGTTCACATGGTGGCTGGCAAGCCCTTCGATAGCCGGCTTCACGATGTGGGTGGTCGGCGTGGAGTCTCTAGGGATTCCCCACGCCGCTGTTGCAGGGTCGCGGAAAAGGGCGATCTTGGGTTGCGCTCCGGCGAGACTCCAGCGGCCACCGTGTCGACCAGGGTCCCAGTCCGCGCCGTTCTCGGCCAGCCCTCGGGTCAGGGTGCCGAAGTCGTCGTCTGAGAGCCACTCGATGTCGCCGGTCCTGGCGGAAGCATCGCTCGCCTCGGCGTCCGAAGGGAGGATCTGGACAGCGCCGGCTGCGTCTCGACCGATGTGGCGGAGAAGGCCGAATGGATTGTTGGGGGACACCCCATAGTCGCGAGCAAGACGCTCGCGAGCGGCCTGATTGTCCGGAAGTAGGCCATCGAGGAAGGCTCGGATCGCCTTGTTGGAGTGTCGCCGGCTCTTGAGCGGTAGTGACAGAGACAGCGGGGTGGGGGAGTCGAGCGACTCGTAGTCGGGGTGGTAGCTAAACCCGAGAGCACCTTGTGGTGTTTGTTCGACGAGGCCAGTCGGGACCCCGTCGAGGTAGACCCGCAGGGTCCGGTCCTTCATTGCAGCCTCTCGACGAGAGCCGCGTACAGACCGTCTGGATCGGACTTCGCGTCGTCTGCGGCAGTCCTGGGACGCAACTCGACAACGAGCCCGAGCACGGCCAGGGCGTCCAAGACTCGCTGGGCTTCCAGGCGTGGGTGGCCCTTCTCCAGCCTGACTATCCAGTCGCGCCCGACACCCAACCGGGTGGCCAGGTCAGCCTGGGTCATACCCTGTTCTTGGCGTGCCGATCTGACAGCTACGCCCAATTCGCGCACCGTGTTGGACACCTCCCCTCCTTCCCAATTGTTGCCGTACGGCCACATTAGCAGATGTCGCCGTACGGCCACAATCACGGGTGGCGCGATCAAACAGGGAGGATTCGCTGGCCCTCCGGACACTCTCTAGTCAACCCCGCTAGGGACCGCAAGCCCCTGGCCGTAGCTCCCGGCCGGAGCAAGGGGATCGGCCTTGCCAGCCGGACGGCATGGCGTGACCGCCTCGCGAGCGGAAGCTCAGGAGCCCGGACGCCCTAGGACCACCGCAGGGGGCCGGGGTATGCCGTCTCTGTCTACTGGCGCTCGGTCAGCCAGTAGACGCCGTTCTCGCGATCGAGGAAGTCCTCGTCGACCAGATGGCGGCGCAAGGAGGCCACATCGGGGTGGAACGCGGCCAGGATCGCGTTGACCTCCGGCTCGGTGTAGCGCTGCCCGGCGTCGAAGTTCTCGGCCAGATGCGCGAGCACCACTCGGCGCTTCTTCCGTTTGACCGGGATCTGCACCAGGCAACTGTTCTTGAAGAAGGTGCGCACGATGCGTTGTCGGTCTGATTCTTGGGCCGTTTGTCGGGCGGGGTCCATGCGTCCGAATCTAGCCGAACCAGCCGGCGACGCCGGATCGAAATCGCTCGGGATCCAACGCTCCGGCGCCCGCCGGAATCGTGGCGAGGACCGGTACGCCGGTCAGCCGGGGGAGGTCGTCGGCGTTGCAGTGCTCGGCCAGCCCGGGCTCGGCCGGCCACGACCCGATGATCAACCCCGCCGGTTCGATGCCGCGAGCCCGGATCGCGGCCACCGTCAGCTCGGTGTGATTCAACGTGCCGAGCGCGACGGACGTCACCACGATCAGCTCGGCGCCGCACTCCGCCGCCAGATCGAGCAGCGTGCCGCCGGCGCGGTCCAGCCGGACCAGGATGCCGCCGGCACCCTCGACGATCACCACGTCGTGGAAGCCGGCCAGCACCCGGATCCGGTCGGCGTACTCGGCCACCGGAGGCAGCTCGACGTTCCGTAGCCGGGCCGCGGTATCGGGGGCCAACGGATCGGTCAACGCGGTGAACTCCTGACACACGGTGCCCGTCAACCGATGCACTTCGGACGCATCGCCCGGGTCTGTCGGGTCACCGGGCCGCACGCCGGTCTGGACGGGCTTGACCACGACGACCGAGCTCTCCGGCGAGCCGGCGCTCCGGAAGCGCACCGCCAGAGCGGCGGTGGCGATGGTCTTGCCGACGCCGGTGCTGGTGCCGGTGACGACGACGACGCGTCCGGTGTCCATCCCGCTGCTCACCGGTCCCGGACTGCCGCCGCGACGATGCCGGCCGCGGCTTGCCAGTCGTTCTCGGCGAGGCCCGCGTTGACGGTGACCCGCAGGCGCGAGGTCTGGTCCGGCGTGGACGGCGGGCGGAAGCACCCCACCAGGACGCCCCGTTCGCGACAGTACGCCTGGGCTCGGACCGCGGCCCGGGCGCTGGCGGCGGCGTCGGGCCGGCACAGCGGCACCGACAGCACCGCGCCGGCCGGAACCGGTACACCGAGCCGCTCGGCCAGCGCGGCGGCTCGAGCCGCGACGACCGCGGGCAACGCCGGATCGTCGGCCAGGATCCGGAGCGCGGCCAACGCGGCGGCCGCCGCCGGTGGCGCGAGGCCGGTGTCGTAGACGAAGGGCCGCGCGCGGTTGACCAGGTGGTCGATCAAGCGGCGCCCGGCCAGGATCGCCCCGCCCTGGGAGGCCAGGGCTTTGGACAACGTGGCGGTCATCACCACGTGGCGCGCGCCGGCCAGGTGATGGCGCGCGAGCAGCCCGCGGCCGCCGGGCCCGGCGACGCCGAGCCCGTGCGCCTCGTCGACGACGAGGAGAGCACCCGAGGTCTCCGCCAGTCCGGCCAGCTCCACGAGGGGCGCGGCATCGCCGAGCACCGAGTAGACCGACTCGGCGAGGATCAGCACCCGGCGGTTGCCGGCCGCGGCGAGGGCACGGCGTACGCCGCCGAGGTCGTTGTGCCGCACCACGGTGATCGTGGCCCGGGACAGCCGGGCGGCGTCGATCAGCGAGGCATGGATGTGCTCGTCGGAGACGATCAGGGTCTCGGGGTCCGCGAGGGCGGTCACCACGGAGAGATTGGCGTGGTAGCCGGTCGAGGTGACCAGCGCGGCCTCCGCTCCGACGAAGTCGGCGAGGGATTGCTCGAGATCCGCGTGGAGTGCGGTGGTGCCGGTCACCAGTCGAGAGGCCCCGGCCCCCGTTCCCCAGGTTGCCGCCGCCGCTGCCGCCGCATCGGCGAGCCGGCGACGGCGAAGCAGGCCGAGGTAGTCGTTGCCCGCCAGGTCGAACATCTCGCTGTCGGCGGCGCGTGGAACCAGACGCCGGGTCAGCCCCGCCGTCTCGCGCTCGTGCGCCTGAGCGGCCAGCCACCCGGCCCAGGGGTTCGGCTCAACGTTGGTCATGGTCCTGGGTGGGGGTTCGTGACGGACGCGCCCGTCGCGGCCACGATCGCCCGGCAGATCGTCGCGATCTCCTCGTCGGTGCAGATGTACGGCGGCATCGTGTAGATCAGGTCTCGGAACGGCCGGAGCCACACACCGGCCCCCAACCCGGCTTGGGTCGCGGCGGTGACATCGACGGGGCGATCGAGTTGGACGACGCCCACCGCGCCGACGACGCGTACGTCGCGGACCCCGGCCTCGCCGCGAAGCGGCGCCAGGCTGGCGGCGAGACCGTCCCGGATGCGCGCGACCTGGCCGAGGGCGTCCGTGGCGAGGACGAGATCGATGCTGGCCGCGGCCACCGCGCAGGCCAGGGGGTTGGCCATGTACGTGGGGCCGTGCGCGAGCACCCCCGATTCGGTTCGCGATATCCCGGCCGCGACCCGCGGCGTACACAGCGTCGCGGCGAGGGTCAGATAGCCGCCGGTGAGCGCCTTGCCCACGCACATGATGTCCGGCGCTATCCCCGCGGCCTCGGCGGCGAACATCGTGCCGGTTCGGCCGAAGCCGGTGGCGATCTCATCGAGAATCAACAGTAGGTCGTAGTCGTCGGCGATTCTCCGCATGGCGGCCAGGCAGGCGGCCGGGTAGGCGTGCATGCCGCCGGCCCCCTGGAGCAGCGGCTCGGCGACGATCGCCGCGATCTGATCCTGGTGGGCCCGGACCAGTGCCTCCAGCGCCGAGATCCAATCGGCGACCGACTCCGCCGGGGATCCAACAGGTGGCGGGCGCGGAGCGAAGATCTGGCGGGGGAGCAGGCCGGTGAACATCGAGTGCATCCCCGAGACCGGGTCGCACACGCTCATCGCCCCGAGGGTGTCGCCGTGATAGCCGCCCCGGAGCGCGAGCATCCTGGTGCGCTCGGGCCGACCGGCGCCGCGCTGGAACTGCGCGGCCATCTTGAGGGCGACTTCCACGCTGACCGATCCCGAGTCGGCGAGGAAGACGTGCTCGAGTCGGTCCGATCCGGACGGCGCCAGCTCGACGAGGCGCTCGGCCACGGCGACCGCCGGCTCGTGGGTGAGCCCGCCGAACATGACGTGCGACATCCGTCCGGCCTGTTCGTGGACGGCGGCGTCGAGAGCTGGGTGTCGGTATCCGTGGATGGCCGCCCACCAGGACGACATTCCGTCGATCACCTGGCGCCCATCGGCGAGCTGAAGCCGAGTGCCGTCGGCGCCGGCGACGAGTTGGACCGGGGTCGGGTTCGGCATCGATGCGTAGGGATGCCACAGATGCCCGCGGTCGAAGTCCAATGCCTTGCGGTGGGCATCAGTGGTCCTGGACTGAACCGAGTCATGGGAAGACATCGCCTAGCAGTGTAGGTGTCGCCCTCCCGCTGTCTCGGTGGGCCGGATCCTGCCGTTATCGTTGCGGGCGTGATCGACATC
>JBOFLE010000239.1:0-5717 GCA_051657705.1 Nocardioides sp.
ACCGGACCGTTGCGCTCCGGATTGCGGAGATTGCGCCAGCCGATCAGGAGCAGTAGCAGCGGCACCAGCCAGGCGACCTTGCCGACGGAGCCCGCGATCATCGTGCGGACGAAGTCCATGACCCCGCCCGGAACCTGCCACCACACGGCGCCGGCAACGACGACGGCGGCACCGATCAGCGCGAAACCGAAGCCATCGCGCCGGTGCTCGGGATCGAGATCCCGGGCGGTCTTGCCGATGCCGCGCACGGCGGCGCCGACGGCGTTCGCGAGGCCGAGCCAGGCCGCGGAGATCACCCCGAAGAAGAGCCCGAAGAATCGGGACACCGGCCCACGGCCGTTGCGGACCGAACGGGGCGGCACACGGGCACCCCAGATTCCGGGAGCGCTCTTGCGCCTGTTCACTCGCTTGCTTCCGGTGCTCCGGGATCGGGTGCTCGATCCGCGCGAACTCGATCGTGCGGACTTGCTCCGCGACCCCGGCGGGGAAGACGTCCGGGTCGCCATACACCGAGGCTAGGTGATAGTCACATTCGCATCACGTTTCACACGAGCGTGTCGCTAAGAACCTCGGGCTCCGGTCATCAGAACCGTGGGCATGATCATCGGGCGGCGCCGATGGGTGCTGCTGACCCAGCGGCCGACCACGCGACGTACCGCCTGCTGCAACTCATGGGAATCCTCGACACCCTCCCTGAGCAGGGCCTCGACGGAGTCCGTGATCGCCGGCAGGACCCCCCCGAACGTCTCGTCGACCTCACCGAACCCACGAGCCTGGATGGTGGGTCCGGCCACCAGCTTGGAACTGACCGGGTCGACCACCACGATCACCGAGATCAGCCCCTCCTCGCCGAGGATGCGGCGGTCCTGCAGGTTCGCCTCGGTGATCAGCCCGACCGAGGTGCCGTCCACGAAGACGTGCCCGCACTCGACGTACCCGGCGATGGTGGCGACCCCGTCGGCGAGGTCCACCACCACCCCGTCCTCGGCAACGATCACGTTCCGCTCCGGCACGCCGGTCGCCCTGGCCAGCTCGGCGTTGGCGCGCAGATGTCGGATCTCACCATGCACCGGCATGACATTGCGAGGCTTGACGACGTTGTAGCAGTACAGCAACTCTCCGGCGCTGGCGTGGCCGCTGACATGCACCATGGCATTGCCCTTGTGAACCACGGTGGCGCCCCACTTCGACAGCCCGTTGATCACTCGGTAGACCGCATTCTCGTTGCCCGGGATCAACGAACTGGCCAGGATCACGGTGTCGCCGGCCTCGATATGGACGAAGTTGTGGTCGCGCCGGGCGATGCGACTCAAGGCCGAGAGTGGCTCGCCCTGGGAGCCGGTGGAGATCAGCACCTGGCGTTCCGGCGGCAGGTCGGCGAGATCCTTGGCGTCGACCATCACCTCCGCGGGCACCTGGAGATAGCCGAGTTCCTGCGCGATCGCCATGTTGCGCACCATGGACCGGCCCACGTAGCCGACCCGGCGGCCGTGCGCGGCCGCGACGTCCAGCACCTGCTGGACCCGGTGGATGTGCGAGGCGAAACACGCCACGATGATGCGCTGATCGCTGGCATGAAAGACCCGGTCGAGAACCGGCGAGATGTCCTTCTCGTGCGTGGTGAAGCCGGGCACCTCGGCATTGGTGGAGTCGACCAGGAACAGGTCGACGCCCTCCGCGCCGAGCCTGGCGAACGACCGCAGGTCGGTGATCCGCGAATCCAACGGCAGCTGATCCATCTTGAAGTCGCCGGTGTGCAAGACGACACCCGCCCCGGTCCGGATGGCCACCGCGAGCGCGTCCGGAATCGAGTGGTTGACCGCGACGAATTCGAGTTCGAAGGGCCCGAGCGAGATCGTGTCCCCTTCCCGGACGGTGTGTTGAACGGTTTCCTTGAGACGGTGCTCGCGGAGCTTCGCCGAGACCAGCGCCAGCGTCAGCCGAGAACCGACCAGCGGAATGTCGGCGCGCTCGCGCAACAGGTAGGGGGCGGCACCGATGTGGTCCTCGTGCCCATGGGTGAGCACGAGGGCGTCGACGGCATCGAGCCGGTCACGGATCGCCGCGAAGTCGGGCAGGATCAGGTCGATCCCCGGGTGTTGCTCCTCGGGGAAGAGCACGCCGCAGTCGACGATCAGCAGTCGGCCGTCGTATTCGAACACGGTCATGTTGCGGCCGATCTCGCCGAGGCCGCCGAGCGGAGTCACCCGCAGGGCGCCCGGCTCGAGCGCCGCCGGGGCCGGTAGGTCGGAAAGTCGATCGGTCAAGCGAGCACCCCGGCCGTCACGAGTCCCGTCCGCAGGGCGTCGTACTCCGCCTCGTCGAGCGGCACCAGCGGGCCGCGGACGTTGCGATTGTCGAGCACGCCGAGCAGTTGCAACGCGGCCTTGGCCGTCGTCGCGCCGTAGTTCGCGACCCCCATGATCGCGTCGATCGCGGGCAGCATCTGACGGTACGTCGCCAACGCCGTGGCCAGGTCACCGGACCGGAACGCATCGGCCATCGACCGCAGCTGCGGTCCGCACGCGTGTCCGGCCACCGAGACGAACCCCGCCGCGCCGTGAACGAGCCAGCCCAGGTTGTTGGTGTCGTCCCCGGAGTAGAACGCCAGCCCGGTCTCCCGCATGATCCGGACCCCGCGGGCGAAGTCGCCGACGGCATCCTTGACCGCGACCACGGTGTCCCATTCGGCCGCCGCCGCATAGGTCTCCGGGGCGATCGCGGTGCCGGTCCGGCCCGGAACGTCGTACAACATCACCGGTACGTCGCTCGCCTCGGACACCTCCCGGAAGTGCCGCAGTACGCCGGCCTGGGACGGCTTGTTGTAGTACGGGGTGACCAACAGGACTCCGTCCGCGCCGAGCTTCGACGCCTGTTGCGCGAGGAGGACCGAATGCGCGGTGTCGTTGGTGCCGACCCCGGCCACCACCTTCGCTCGATCGCCGACCGCATCCCGGACGGCCGCGAGGATCTCGCCGTCCTCGGCGAGGGTCGTGGTCGGCGACTCTCCGGTGGTACCCGAGACCACGACCCCGTCGTGTCCGGTGTCGACCAGGTGCGCCGCGATCCGGGCGGTGCCGTCGAGATCGACCGAACCGTCGTCGCGGAAAGCCGTCGCCATCGCGGTCAGCACCGTCCCGAACGGCGCCTCGGGGGGTGAGGGGAGCGAACTCATATCCGAAGGCTATCGCTGACCGCCGCCACCCGGCGCTCCAGCCACACCCAGGACAGGCCGAGGTCCGGTCGGTCGACGCGGTTGGTCTCCTCCCAGGCGGCCTTGTCGTAGTCCGGATAGAACCGGTCCGCCTCCGGCTCGAGCTGGACCTCGGTGAGGATCTGATGGGTGGCATCAGGGAGCGCCAGCGCGTAGATCTGCGCTCCGCCGGCCACCATCAGGTCGCCCGGCAGCTCGGCCCCCCGGGACAACGCGTCGGCCCAGGAGTGCGCGACGAGGACCTGCGTCGGCGAGTCCGGGGGCCTCCAGGACCGGTCCCGCGTGATCACGATCGTGGATCGCCCCGGCAGCGGTCGCCCGATCGAGTCGAACGTGGCTCGCCCCATCACCAAGATGTGACCCATGGTCACGACCTTGAAATGCGCGAAGTCCGCTCCAATGTGCCACGGCATCCCTCCGGCCAGGCCGATGGCCCGGTTGGCGGCATACGCCGCGACCAGCACGATGCGCTTGCCCGCGCACTGCTCCGTCACCAGGTCATACCGCGATCGGCGCCTTGATCGCGGGATGCGGGTCGTAGCCGACCACCTCGATGTCCGCCAGGTCGAACTCGTCGAGCGAGCGGATCCCGGGATTGAGCGCCAGCCGGGGCAGCGGGCGCGGTTGCCGATCGAGCTGCCGGCGGGCCTGGTCGAGGTGATTCAGGTAGAGATGCGCGTCGCCCAGGGTGTGCACGAAGTCCCCCGGCTCCAAGCCGGTGACCTGAGCGACCATGTGGGTCAGCAGCGCGTACGACGCGATGTTGAACGGTACGCCGAGGAACACGTCCGCGGAACGCTGGTAGAGCTGGCAGGACAGGCGTCCGTCGGCCACATAGAACTGGAACAGCGTGTGGCAGGGCGCCAGTGCCATGTCCGGGATGTCCGCGACATTCCAGGCGGACACGATGTGCCGCCGCGAATCCGGGCTGGCGCGGATCTGCTCGACCACCTGTGCCATCTGATCGAGATGCCGCCCGTCCGGAGCGGGCCAGCTCCGCCATTGGTGGCCATAGATCGGACCGAGGTCACCGTCGTCGTCGGCCCATTCGTCCCAGATCGTGATGCCCCGCTCCCGCAACCAGGTGACGTTGGTGTCGCCGCGCAGGAACCACAGCAACTCGCCGAACACCGACCTGGTGTGGATCTTCTTGGTGGTGACCAGCGGGAATCCGGCGGCCAGGTCGAAGCGCATCTGGTGTCCGAACACGCTGAGCGTCCCGGTTCCGGTGCGATCGGACTTCGCCGTTCCGTCCTCGAGGACTCGACGCAGAAGATCCAGGTAGGTCTGCACGACGGCGAGCCTACTGCCCCCGCCGACCGGTTGGGCTGCTACTACGGGACGGGTCGGCGGTACCGGTGACGAGGGTGCGAGTGGCGCCACCGACCCACACCTGATCATCGACCTGCTCGACGAACACCCGCCCCGCACGGCCGAGGCAGGTGCCTTGCGACGCGACGTAGGTCCGCGGCAGCGCTCCGTCGCCGATCAACCACTGAGCCAGGCTGGCATTGAGGCTGCCGGTCACCGGGTCCTCGCCGATCCCGTACGACGGCACGAACGCGCGCACCTCGACATCCGCGCCGGTCTCGTCCCGGCCCGCCGCGTCGTAGGCACCGATCACTCCGATCTCGAGTCCGTCGAACCGGGCCAAGTCCGGGACCAGCCCGAGCACGGTCCGGGCCGAGTCCAGCCGGAGGCCGAGCCAGCCCGGCCCGTTGTCCACCCACGCCGCTCCCAGCACCAGCGAAGGCTCCACCCCGAGCGCAGCCGTCGCCGCCGTGAGCGTGACATCGTCCGGCGGCCCCGAGCGGATCAGCGGCGGCGCGGCGAAGCTCAGTCGGCCCTCCGGGTCGCGCCGCAGGCCGACCGATCCCACGCCGCATTCCTGCACCAGCCCGCCCGCCGCCCGCGGGGTGCCGCCGGCCGAGAGCCAGGCGTGCGCCGACCCCAAGGTCGGGTGACCGGCGAACGGCAGTTCGGCCGCCGGGGTGAAGATCCGCACCCGGTAGTCGGCAGACTCGGACTCGGGGCGGAGCAGGAACGTGGTCTCCGACAGGTTCGTCCAGTTCGCGAAGGCTTGCATCTGCGCCGTCGAGAGACCGTCCGCGTCGTGCACCACCGCCACCGGATTGCCCCAGCCACCCGGCGATCCGAAGACATCGACCTGACTGAAGGGCAGCCCCGGTCCGTGCCCACGCTCGGTCACCGCGGGCCCACGGCCCGGTACACCGCCAGCGTCTGTTCCGCGATCGCCGCCCAACTGAACGAGTCGGTGGCGCGTCGCCGGCCCGCCTTGCCCATCGCGGCGGCGCGGTCGGGATCGGACACCGCCTCGTTGAGGGCGGCGGCGAGGTCGGCGATATACCGGTCCGGATCCAGCGGCGTGCCGGTGCCGTCGAGGGCTTGCTCGATCGGAACCAGCCAGCCGGTCTCCCCGTCGACCACGACCTCGGGGATGCCGCCGGTGGCGGTCGCCACCACGGCCGCCTGGCAGGCCATG
>JBOFLE010000240.1:0-5105 GCA_051657705.1 Nocardioides sp.
TCGTCGACGGCGGCGCGGGCCCAGCCGAAGGCGTCGCCTTCGGACCACTCCTCCGTCTCCACCTCGAGAGTGACGCTCCCCGTGCGGTCGACGAACAGCCGGTCGTCGCCCACCGCCTTGAGCCGCACCGTCTTCCACCCGCGCGGGACCTCGACGATCAGGTCGTGCCGATCCCCGAGCGCGATCCGGTAGGTCCGGAACCCGTCCGGCTCGACCGGACGCCTCGCGGCGAGACGTTGATCATCGGTAAGCGTGAGGATCGGAGACACCCCGCCCACCGGCGCCGCCGCACCGGGCACCACCGTCGGCTGCCCGGCACACCCGGCCGTCGCCGCCACCACCATCGCCAGCAGCACGTGCACGATCGGCGTCAGGCGATACCGGAGGCGGCGCTCGCGAGCCTCGTCCGCCCGCTCGACTCCGGGGAACTTGTCCCCGACCGGGCGATCACCCAGGATGGTTGGATGCCGATTGCCGCCGAAGAGATCGAAGAACTGGCCCGGCTGGCCGCCGGTGGCGACGACCAGGCCCTGGACACGTTGTTGACCGAGATCCGACCCCAGGTGCTGGGCCATTGCCGGCGCCTGTTCCCGTTCGCCGAGGACGCGGAGGACGCCTGCCAGGACGTGATGCTGCGGGTCGCCCAGCACATCACGAGCTTCGCCGGCCGCGCTCGGTTCTCCACCTGGCTCTACCACGTCACCACCAACAGTTCCCGGAACACCTACCGTCGCCTTCGGTCGGTGGCGGAGAACAGCACGGACACACCGCCCGAGCGCCCCGACCCACGCACCACCAGCGTCATCGCGGGGTCGCGGCTGGATCTGCTCGACGCTCTCGACCGACTGGAGAGCGCACATCCGGCACTCATCGAGCCCTTCGTCCTCCGCGACCTCTACGACCTGCCCTACGCCGACATCGCCGAGCACCTGAACCTGAGACTGGGCACCGTCAAGAGGCGCATCCACGATGCCCGGGACTGGATGCGCGGAGCGCTGGACTCTCGATAGGCCCTCACCGCCGCCTCGATCCATCGGTCTCGCTCGGCAGGTCGTCACTTCTCACCGATCTGCTCCAGGGCCATCCGGGGCACGAACTCGCCGGCCGTGGTGCCCGGGGCCTGGCCGCAGTCCCCGTCGGACTCCCCGGGAGTCTTCACCCAGACGAACAACTCGGGCCCTTCGCCCGATCTGGCCACCCGGGGGAACTCACCGATCCGGGCGCCCGTCGGGTTGCAGGACCCGCTGACATCCTCGGCGGGGGCGCCGTTGCGACTGGTGTCGATCACATAGGGCTTGCGATAGCCGTACTCGGTCTCCAGTTCCTGATTGAGTGCCTCCGCGTACTTCACCACGTCGTCGGTGGACGCGAATCCGGCGACATTGAGCGCGAGACCACGGGCCTCGGCCAGGCCGGCGGCATCGAGTCGGCCGGCCATCTCCGCGACCGACAGATCCTTGACCGGCCCGGCATCGAGGTAGGTGAGCGCGTTCGGCATCAACGCCTTCGAGCTCCGCATCGCCTTCGTCAACGTCTCGAGGCGGAGCCGTTGCTCGGCGGCGTCCACGCAGCCGATCGTCTCCAGGCTGTCCGGCTCGATGATCACGACGGCGGTGGCGGCGCCGATGCCCTCGGCGAAGGAGTTCGAGCGGTCGAGGTAGGCCGCCGGCGCGCCTTCGTCGATCGACAGTGTCGGCTCGCAGCCCCGGATCAGCGGCTCGTAGAGCACGATCACCGGCACCGAATTGGTTGTTCGCGCGTCGCGCATCACCGTGCTCACGTCGGCGGTGAGATCTTCGCTGTAGATCCCGAACCACCGGGCCGACGGCTGATCGGCGATCTTCTCCGAGATCGCCGACACCTTCGAACTCGCGTCGGCCGCGCGCACCCACGTGGCCGCCGCGGAGTCCGGATAGACATACATCTCACCCGGTAACTGAAGCCGCTGCCCGGCCGCCGCCGACGTACTCCCGACTGGATCCCCGGACTCCTGGATCTCGACCGTCGCGGGATCACGGGAGAGGAGCCAGGCGACCCCGACTCCGATCAGCACCGCGAGCGTCACCGCGCCGGCGATCATCGACCAACCACGTGCTCGCATGCCTTTCACGATCGTCCTTCCACCATCGCCACCGCGAGATCCGGCACGAACTCACCGACCTCGCTCCCCTTCCCCGCGCCACAGTTTCCGTCCGACTCACCGGGCACCTTGACCCACAAAAGCAGCTCCGGTCCGTCCTCGGCAAGCCCCTCGCCGGGCGGCCGACCGATCCGGGCCTCCGGCGGATTGCAGTATCCGCTCAGCTCCTCGACATCGGTGCCGTTGCGGCCGGAGTCGATCACATAGGGCTTCTGATACCCGAACTTCTCCTGGAGCGTGGCGTTGATCTGGTCGGCGTACTCGTCCATGGCGTCGTCGTTGGCCAGCCCCGACAGATTCACCGCGAAGCCCCGCGCGGACTCCAGGCCGGCCGCGTCGAGCCGAGCCGCCATCTGTTCCGGCGTGGCCTCCTGATCGGGCCCGGCGTCCAGATAGGTCAGTGCGTTCGGCACTTCCGCACGGAACAGCGCCATGATCCCGGCCAACGCCGACGCCCGGACCTCCCACTGCGCCTGGGAGAGACAATCGACCTGGTCCAACAGACCAGGCTCGACCAGGACGATCGCGCTGGCATCCCCGATGCCGCTGGCGAACTGCGCCGCGTCGTCGAGGAGCGCCTGTGCCTGCTTGGGCGAGTCCGGTGAGCTGTCGCAGTCCCAGTCACCCGCCCGCCTCAACACCGTGACCGGCGTGGCATCGGCCGCTTCCGCGTCGGCGACCAGGTTTGCGACGTCGGCGCTCAAGTCCTTGCTCCAGGGACCGAACCAGAATGCCGTCGGCTGCGTGGCGATCGTCTTCCCGATCACCGCCGACCGCGGGTCGTCCCCGGCCTGACTCAGCCATTGGACCTGAGGCGAGTACTTGCTGACGTAGAGGTCACCGGGCAGGACATCGGCGCGGTCACCGCCGTCGGAGAGCTCGTCGCCGCCCGCGCGTTCACCGCGGTCGGCGCGCTCACCGCCGTCAACCGGGACGGATCCCTCGTCGGAGGCGGTGTCGTCGACCTGGATCGTGGACGGGTCCGGGCGCACGGTGAAGGCAACCACGACGCCCATCAGGGTCGCCACCAGCACGGCTCCCGCGCCCAGCGCCAGTCCGCGTGTCTTGCTCGACATTGCCGTTCCTCCACTTCCCTGTCGGTACGTCGTCACCTGTCGCATCCGGTCTGTCGGAGTCGTCGTCACTCCGGCTCCATGCTCATCACCGAGCTCGTCACCGATCTGTGGCCCGCAGCGACTCGACGGTATCGAGCAGCAGTTCTCGCCCGCCGCCCCGGACCACGACGTACACCACGACGCCGGGCTCGGCGCCGACGACGACTGCCTCGTCGAACCACGTGCCGGACGCGCAGGAGCGGGACTCGGCGAGGACCGCGCGAAGCGGCGTCCCGCTCGAGTCCGCGCGAGCCCACGCCGAGGTCTGAACCTCGGTGCACTCGCTCGGCCCGGTCAGCTTTGCCAGATCGGCTTCTCCGACCTGGTCGGTCCGCACCGTGCCGAGAAACACCAGGGAATGCTTCGAGGCCGCACCATCCGACATCGCGTCGCCGGTCGGCCCTTCGCGGACGGTCACGCCGGTCGCCCTCGTCAGGTCGTCGCCGACGATCCAGGTGGTCCGCTGCAGAGTCAGGCTCCCGGTCACCGGGAGGTGAGCGGTCAACCCCGCCGAGGTCAGGTCCACCGATTGCGTGGGCACGTCGCGGAGCCCGACAACCATCCGGGCGCTGGCAAGGGCGACCAACGTCAGAAGGGCCACGGCAGGCACGGCCAGTAGCCAGCGATAGGCCACCGGAGAGCGCGGTCGATTCCCCGGCACATCGGGCCGCGTTGGTGCGGCGGGTGACACCGAGAGGTCCGGCCGGATCTGCTGATCCGGCGGGGTCGAGGAGGCCGGGGGGCGAGGTTCGATCGGTGGCGGTCGGCTCGGTTCGGACGGCGGCGGATCGGTGGCGACGGGCAGCGGCGGCGGGAGCGGCGGCGCGGATTGTCGCCGCGCGGGTGGGTTCCGGTGCCGGTGGATGCCCGCCAGTACCCGACGCCGCGGCACTACCCCCTCGCGCAGCCCGCGAAGGGCCTCGGCCAGTTCAGCGCAGCTCGAGATGCCGCGCCTCGGATCACCCAGCCGGGCCCACGAGAGCAGCCGGTCGAGGCCCGGATGGCCGGTTCTCGGTCGCCAGTTGGCCGGCCGACCGCCCGTGGCGTGGAGCATCCCCGGATCTTCGCCCTCGGACACCCGAATCCGTCCGGTTGCCATCTGCTCCAGCAGCTGCCCCACGGCCAGCAGGTCCGCCTCCGCGGAGAGCGCGGCTTCCGGCAACCCGCCCGGCTCCACCGGGTCGGTGGGAGAGATCCCAGGGTCGGTCAGGACCAGGCGGACGGCATCGGAACCCGACGTCAGGAACATCACATTGGCGGGGACCAGGCGACCGTGCGGCTCACCACGATCATGGAGCGAGCCGAGTGAGCCGCACAACGCGATCCCGGTGTCGATGACGTCGTCCAAGCCGAGCGGCCCCCCGGAGAGCCGGTGTTGCAGGCTCCCCCGCTGGGCCCAGGCGAGCACCGAGTAGGGCCGCCCGTCGGGCTGCCTGCCGACGTGGCGGATCCCCAGCATGGCATCGGTCGCGAGCCGTTGGTGACGTTCCGCCCGGCCCAGGAACTCCCGACTGAGCACCGGGCTCGAGGCCCATCGATCGGCCAGTACCTTGACCACGACCTGATCCGCCGAGGTGCCGTCATCCGCGAGCCACACAGTCGTACGGGTGCCGGTCGAGAGGAGCGTACCCAGGCGGAAACCGCCGACCTCTCTGCCGAAGCCGGAGCGCAACCCGGTGGCGACCTCCATCAGGACATCATGCGAGGTCGGCATGCCTCGGATCGAGGGAGGGGTCGGCAGTCTTGCCGGATCGCCGGTTCACATTTCGTACCGAACTTTCTGCCGATGGCCCTGGTCAATCCTCTACAGAACGGAGCGCACCGCACGGGGCAATCAGCCCCGCGGGCGC
>JBOFLE010000241.1:0-2567 GCA_051657705.1 Nocardioides sp.
GGGCCGGTCGGTCGGGTCAGACGGCGCGCTTCTTGAGCTTGCGACGCTCGCGCTCGGACAGACCACCCCAGATGCCGAACCGCTCGTCGTTCATCAGAGCGGACTCCAGGCATTCGTCGCGGACCTCGCAGGTGAGGCAGACCTTCTTCGCCTCACGAGTCGATCCACCCTTCTCGGGAAAGAACGCCTCCGGATCGGTCTCCGCACACAGGGCACGATCCTGCCAACCCAGCTCTTCGGCGTCTGCTTCGAGGAGAAATAGCTCTCGCATAGCACTCGCCCTTTCGACCCTACGGTGATGAGGGACTGTCCCTCACGACTCACACTAGTGGAATTACACGCCTGTCGTACACCAGAAGTCAAGAAAAGATCTGCTATAGGGGCCGCGCGGGGCAAGCGGGCGCCGGGCGATCCCGCGGTCGTGAAAGGCTGACCACATGACCGACGGCGGTATCGACCGCGGGACCGACCAGCGTTCTCCGGAGCCGCGCCGACTGCGGCATAACCAGCCGTTGACCTCGATCGTCGTCCTCTCCGGCGGCTATGGCGGGGCGAAGTTCCTGCGCGGAATCCGACGGGCCGCACAGGAAGGCATCGCCGGCCTGGGCGCCCACACCGACATCACCGCCATCGTGAACACCGGCGACGACATCTGGCTGCACGGACTGAGGATTTGCCCGGATCTCGACACCGTGATGTACACCCTCGGCGAAGGACTGGATGCCGAGCGGGGATGGGGACGAGCGCGGGAGACCTGGAGCGTCGCCGACGAGCTCGAAGCGTACGGCGTCGAGGGCCGTTGGTTCGGGCTGGGCGATCGCGACCTCGCCACCCACCTGGTCCGGACCCGACTGCTGGCGGCCGGGCACTCGTTGTCGGAGGCGACAGCCACCCTCTCGGCGCGCTGGAAGCCGGGAGTCCGGCTGCTCCCGATGACCGACGACGCGGTTGAGACGCACATCGCGATCGCCGACCCACGGGCCCCGGACGGCCGTCGGCTCGTACACTTCCAGGAGTACTGGGTGCGCTTGCGGGCCGCCCCGCCCGCCCTGGCGGTGGTACCGGTCGGCCTGACCGCGGCGGCACCCGCTCCGGGGGTGTTGGACGCGATCGCCCAGGCCGACCTCGTGGTGATCCCGCCCTCCAATCCGGTGGTGTCCGTGGGACCGATCCTGGGTGTGGCCGGAATCCGCCGCGCGTTGGCCGACACCGCGGCGCCGATCGTCGGGGTATCGCCCATCGTGGCCGGGGATCACCTGCGCGGGATGGCTCGCCAACTGTTGCCCGCCATCGGTGTCGAGGTGAGTGCCGCGGCCGTCGCCCGGCACTACGGCTCCCGCTCCGCCGGCGGACTCCTCGACGGCTGGCTGGTGGACTCCGCCGACGCCGACGCCGCGGCGGAACTGACGGACGCGGGCCTGCCCGCGGAGGCCGTCGGACTGATGATGCACGACGACCGCGCGACGGCCGCGATGGTGGCGGCCGTGGTCGCGCTGGCCACCGGGCCACGAGACGCCGAAGACGGCTCCCGATGACACCACGGCGGCTGATCGTCACAGCGCCGGACGACGTCGGCGAGGTGACTCCGGGAACCGACCTCGCCAGCACGCTGCTCGCCGTGGCGGCTCCCGGGGACGGCGATATCGTCGTCGTGACCAGCAAGGTGGTCAGCAAGGCCGAAGGCCGGATACGTCCCGGTCCCGGTCGCGCGTCCCTGGATCAGGAAGCGGTCCGGGTGGTGGCGCGGGCCGACCGGGTCGTGATCGTGCGCTCGCGTCTGGGCATCACCGTGGCCAACGCGGGTATCGACGAGTCCAACGTGCCAGGCGACCAGCATCTCCTCCTCCCGGAGGATCCGGATCGAACGGCGGCTGAGCTTCGTGACTCACTCCGTACGCACGCGGGCGTCAACGTCGGCGTACTGATCTCGGACTCGGCCGGGCGCGCCTGGCGGATCGGCCAGACCGAATTGGCCATCGGCGCGGCGGGCATCACCACCATCGAGGATCATCGGGGGACGATCGACCCCTACGGCAAGCGGCTGGATCAGACTCGACCCTGTGTGGCCGACGAGCTCTGCTCGGCGGCCGAATTGGTGACCGGAAAGCTCACCGGCCGTCCGTTCGCGATCGTCACCGGGCGGGCCGACCTCGTGTTGCCGGTCGGCCGGCACGGCCCCGGAGCGGCGGGCCTGAACCGCCCGGACGCGGACGACCTCTTCGGTTACGGCGCGCGCGAGGCGGTCGTCCGCGCCTTCGCCGGGGATGGCGATGAGGCCTATGGGGCGGCCGCGAGCACGACCGAACTCCTCTCCGCACTCGACTCCGCGGGGGTGAGGGCGCTCGAGCCTCTCGACGCCCCCCGACGGGAGCGGGCGTCGGCATGGACCGTGCGGCTCCCCGAGCGCGCCGTCGGCGCCCTGATCGGACTGGTCCGCGCCCACGGCTGGGATGCGGTCACCGACCATGCGGCTCACCGGGCCGCCGTTCGGGCCACCGCGGACGAGCGGGCCGATTCGCTCACCGAACTCCGCATATTCCCCAGGAGTCCGTAGACTCACCTGGCGT
>JBOFLE010000242.1:0-8660 GCA_051657705.1 Nocardioides sp.
ACTCGGGCACCAGGAGAGCCCGCGCGACCTCGGCCGTGGTCAACCCGCAGAGCGTGCGCAAGGCCAGGCAGACCTGAGTCTCGGTCGCCAGGCTCGGATGGCAGCAGGTGAAGAGCAATCGCAGCAGGTCGTCGCCCAGGCGCGGATCGGCGTCCTCGTCGTCGAAGCGGGGATCGGGCCAGTCGTTGCTGATGGGGCTGGTGCGCTCCGCGGCCTGGCTTTCCTTCGCTCCCCGAGCCGCCTCGCGGCGGATCAGGTCGATGGCGCGCCGGCGCGCGGTGAGCCGGAGCCAGGCAACCGGATTCTCCGGTACGCCGTCGCGCGGCCACACCTCCAGCGCGCGGATCGTGGCGTCCTGGACGGCATCCTCGGCCAGTGCCAGGTCGCCGGTGATCCGGGTCAGGCCGGCCAGCACGTCCCGCCCGGTCGAGCGGACCAGTTCGGCCAGCTCGATCCGGGCGCGACGCACGGGTTCCCGGGACATGTCGGAGGTCGGGTCAGCCCATGGTCGTCGGGATGATGGGCCGCACCTCGACCGCGCCGTTCCACGCGGCGGGCAGCTTCGCCACGGTGGCGATCGCCTCGTCCAGATCGGCGCACTCAAGCAGGTAGAAGCCGGTCAGCGCCTCCTTGGTCTCGGCGTAGGGGCCGTCGGTGGCCAGGGCCGCTCCGCCTTTGCCATCGGCCCGCACGGTGGTCGCCGTGGACGTCGGGTAGAGCGCGGCGCCACCCCTGATCATGGCGGCGGCCTGCTCACCGAAGGCGGCGTACTCGGCCATCTCGGCCCGCTGCTCGGGCGCGGTCCAATCGACGTCCGCCGTGTAGGTCAAGGCGATGTAGCTCGGCATGGTGTCTCCTCTGGTCTGGGACGACTCGGCAGTCGCTCCTCACCCTAGAGACGAACGGCGGAGGCCGAGAAGGACATCGCATCGAGAAGAGCGCTCGACTGCCGGCCTCCCGACCAACCCTCCGGAAGGCACGGAAGGTGTCACCAGATCCGGACCCGGTCCGCCGGATCGAGCCAGAGCCCGTCGGAGTCGGAGGTCTCGAAGGCCTCGTGAAACTCGTCGAGATTGCGCACGATGTTGGCCCGGAACTCGGCGGGGCTGTGCGGATCGATGGTGAGAAACTGTCGCTCCTGCTCCTTGCGCCGCTTGGTCCGCCAGACGTAGCCCCAGTTCATGAAGAGCCGGCGGCTCTGTTCGGGCTCGATGTGTCCGCCTTCGGAAATCGTGTACGCGCGATGCCCGATCGTCAGCCCGCCCAGGTCACCGATGTTCTCGCCGACGGTGAGGGCGCCGTTGACTCGCTCGCCCGGGAGGTTGCGCGGCTCGAAGCCGTCGTACTGAGTGATCAGCGCCATCGACTTCACCTCGAAGGCCGCCTTGTCGTCGGCCGTCCACCAGTCGTTGAGGTTGCCGGCACCGTCGTACTGCGCACCCTGATCATCGAATCCGTGACCGATCTCGTGACCGATCACCGCGCCGATCCCGCCATAGTTCTCGGCCGGGTCGGCGTCGGGTGAGAAGAACGGCTTCTGCAAGATGCCGGCCGGGAAACAGATCTCGTTGGTGCCGGGGTTGTAGTAGGCGTTGACGGTCTGCGGCAGCATGAACCATTCATCGCGATCCACCCGCGACCCGATCTTGGCGAGCTGCCGGTCCGTCTCGAACGCGGCGGCCGCGGCGACATTGGCGATGAGGTCGCCTTCAGTCGTCTTCAGAGCCGAGTAGTCCCGGAACTCGTCCGGGTACCCGATCTTCGGCCGAAAGGTGTCGAGCTTCTCGTACGCCCGCTGCTTGGTCTGCTCCCCCATCCAGTCCAGCTCGGCGATCGACTCCCGATAGGCCTGGAGCAGGTGGGCGACCAGCTCGTCCATCATCGCCTTCGACGTCGGCGGGAAGTGGCGAGCAACATACTCCTTCCCGACCGCCTCGCCCAAAGCCCCTTCGACCAGGGCGACACCACGCTTCCACCGCGCCCTGAGCTCGGGCGTGCCGTTGAGGGTGCGACCGTAGAAGTCGAAGTTGGCCTGCACGAAGTCGTCGGTGAGGTACGCCGCCGCGCTGCGCAGCACCTTGGCCGTCAGCAGGACCCGCCAGTCCTCGATCGGGGTCTCCGCGAGGACGCCGTCCAGATGCGCCAGGTAGGAGGGTTGGCGCACGATCGCCTCCGCGATGGTGGCTTCGGATCCGCCGAGGCGCTCGATGTAGACGACCCAGCCGAAGCTCGGGCATGCCTTCCGGAGCTCGTCGGCCGTCCTCAGGTTGTAGGTCTTGATCACGTCGCGGGTCTCGGCCCGCTTCCAATGCCCGGCGGCCAACCGGGTCTCCAGGCCGAGCACGATCTCCGCGGAGCGGGCACCGTCCTCGCGACCGGCCAGCGCGAAGAGCGAAGCGAGGTAGTCGAGGTACTTGGCGCGGATGTCGGCGAACTTCTCATCGTGGTAGTACGACTCGTCCGGCAGCCCGAGGCCGCCCTGGGTGATGTTCACGATGTAGCGGTCGGAATCCCGGTCGTCCGTGTCGACGTACGAACCGAAGAGTCCGGAGCCGCCCGCGCGTTCGAAGTCGCCGAGGAAGGCCGCGAGGCCGGGCAGGTCCGCGACGGCGCCGGCCGCCTCGAGGGTTGCCGTGATCGGCGCGATTCCGAGCGCTTCGATGGCGTCGGTGTCCATGAACGAGGAGTAGAGCGTGGCGATCTTCGCCGCGTCGTCGCTTTCGGGCTCACTCCGCTCGACCAGTTCATCGATGATGGCCCGGACCTGGCCCTCGGCGACATCGGTCAGCTGCACGAACGGCCCCCAGCTCGACCGATCGCTCGGGATCTCGCTGCGCTCCAACCAGGTGCCGTTGACGTGGCCGAAAAGATCGTCCTGTGGTCGGATCTCCGGGTTCATGCCGTCGCGTGCGTCATCGAGAATGGTCACGCTAGAACCTTACCTGGCCCGCCATTACCTGCCGAGGGGTCACAAATGCACGCCGAGACGTCACAAAAGCACGTGCTTTTGTGACGTGTCGGCGTGCATTTGTGACGTGTCGGCGGGCGGGTTGAAGGCGTGTCTATTTGTTGATGACGGTCTCGTGCCGGACGGAGGGTTTCGGGTTGTTGTCCCACTGCTCGACCCAGTCGCGGATATCGGTAGCGAGGCGACGGCGGCCGTGCCGCTTTGGTCAGGTCGCTGACGGTGGCACCGCGCCCCCGCGACGCAAAATCTGACGCAAATCTCGTGGCCGGCAATGCTCGGGATCGGGCGCTCGACGGCTCAGGACACCTGGGTCAACGGCCCGTGTGCAATCACCGAGCGCGGTGCCGAACAGCCTAGAACCTGGCGGGCGGTGCATCGAGAGCACCTTCTCCGTCGCGCAGGCGGCAGCACCGTGTCAGTCCTCCCCGGAAGTGCCGGTCCTGCCGAGGTCATCGGTATCAGAGGGCGAGGTCTCGGCTCTGTTCAAGGCAAGTGGGGGCGGCTTCGCGCCCGGACGAGAGAAGGGAACAGACATGCGACCCATCCATAGAATCGCCGGACTGATCGGCGTCGGCACCGTTGCGATTGCGCTGCTCGGCAGCTCACTCGTGGTGTCACAATCCGCGGCGGCGGTGCGGCTGGCTCCGAGCGGTCCGCCTCCGGCGGCACCGGCCAGTGTGTCGGGAACCTCGCCGGTGACCACCGCAGCGACGAGGGCCGGCCGGCTGAAATTCGGAGCGGATGCTTCTCGCCAGGAGACTCTGCGCGCCTTCTGGACACCTCGGCGAATGGCGGCAGCCACCCCGATCGAGGACTCTCCTGCCTTCATCGAGTCGGTGAGACAGTTCGAAGCGCGGCAGAAGACCTCGCGAGCGCGCGACCAGCGGCAACCCGCGAACGACGGCCCGACGCACCGCGTCAGCGGAGCGGAGAGCCAGGTGCTCGACACGCCGGCAGCGGGGACACCTGCGGATGCGGCCGTCGATCCCGGCGCGTCCTTCGATACCCCCACGGCGTACCGGGCTGGCAAGGTCTTCTTCAACTCCGGCGGCCAGTCGTTCGCCTGCTCGGGCACGATCGTCAACTCGGAAGGGAAGAACTCGGTGTGGACCGCCGGCCACTGCGTGCACGGTGGGAAGGGCGGCACCTGGCACGGTGACTGGATCTTCGTTCCGGCATATGACGACGATCTCGCCGACCCGCGCCCGTACGGCACCTGGTCCGCAGCGGCACTGGCCAGCCGCACCGCATGGGTCAATGACTCGGACTTTTCTCAGGACATGGGCGTGGCGACGATGAACCCCCGGTCCGGGAACCGCATCGTCGACTACTTCGGCGGGCACGGGCTGGTCACCAATCTGGGCCGGACCGTCTACGTGGATATGTTCGGCTATCCCGGAGAGTCGCCGTTCGACGGTGGCAATCTTTACCGCTGCCATGACGTGACCAAGCCGGAGTGGGAGACCTTCTTGAGCTGGTCGCAGACTCTCCAGATCCCCTGTGACATGACACGCGGCGCGAGTGGCGGTGCCTGGCTCTATCAGTACGACGGCAACGTGGGCTACCTCAACGGCGTCAACAGCCGCCTCGATCGGATCGTCGACCCGACCACGTGGTGGTCCCCGTACTTCGACGAGGACGCCTGGGACTTGTACAACTACACCCGTTACAACTGACTGGTTCGTGACTCGGTCTGTGTCAGCGTGCAGCGCGTCCGCTCCAGACGGGCGCGCTGCACGTCATGTGGAAGTGACTTGGCAGCGGTGGCTGTGGGGCGGGCCGTGGGGGCGTAGTCGGTGCAGGTCGCGGTTGGTGAACCCGTTGGGCAAGCCTGCTAGCGGGGATCGACCAGCCGGTCCATCTCGAAATGCATCGGATCGGTGTAGTTCCAGTCGCCCCCCCAGGCGAATCCCCATCTGGCGAAGATCGCCACCACGTCGCGGTTCATCTCGCCCACCGTGCCTCGCTGATTGCCGGGCACGTTCAGGTCCAATGCGATACCGAACGAGTGCAAGCTCAGCTTGGTGGAACCGGCAATGAAACGCGGGTAGTAGCAACCGGCGTACTCCTCGACGTTGATCTCGTCCGCCAGGCCCCGCGCCCGGATCTCGGTCAGCGCCGCCCGGAGCTGCGGGAAGATCAGCTTGTGACACGTCACCGAGCCCAGGATCGGCACCGTCTGCGTGCGGATGTTGGCCTTGACCCAGGCCGGATCCGGCGCGATTCGGCCGCCGCCGATCACCCGGTAGCCGAACGACCCGACGGCCGTCGCCACCGAACCACCGGTCAGGAATGCCGTCTGACTCACCGTGGTATCCAGATCGGGCCCGAGGACCTGCACCGAGGCCACTTTGCCCACGAGTTCCTGAATACGCGGCCGCACCGACTGCGGTGACGCCTTCCCGGTGTTGATCACCAGAGCGTTCCCGGTCTCCATGCCGAGAGTCTCGATCCAGGTCGGGTTCACGACCGCGTCGATCTGTGGAACCTGCGGTGCGTATGCCCCGATGTGCAGAGCCGCGGCGTCCTGGTCATTGCCGAGGCGCACCACGCCGGAGGCGTCCTGCAGCTTCTCGCCCAGCTTCTGATCGATGGCGAGTTCACCGCCGGCCACCCGCGACCAGACCTGGTCCTCGGTGGCGGTCCGCGCCGGGTTGAACAGTCGGTACGACGCCGGCTGGACGGCCGCGATCTGCAGGATCTCGTCCTGCACCGCGACCTGGGCCAACGAGATCTGCTCCAGGGCCGCCACCCCGTCGAGCGCTTCGAGATCCCGCACGGTCTCGGCCGCGATCGGGTCCCGAGCGTAGACGAGGAGATCCGCCCGGGTCTGCGGCCCGGTCAACGGCCCCGGTGGTGCCACCGAGTGCTCCGGATCGGCGACGGGCGCGGCCACGGTCGGACTGGCCGACGGAGCACCGACCGGAGAACTCGAGTCGCCCGCCGGCACGGACGAGGACTGTGGCGGGCCGGGCTGGTCCGCGGTGGCACCGGAACCACAACCGGTCAGCGCGATCAGGAGACTGAGCAACAACGCGAGCGAGCCGGCGATCGGCAGCGTCCAGAACGCTGCCGTGTCGCTCGGACGCCTCACCACGCCAAGCCTAAAGGTCCGGGCCAGTCCCGGCCTTGCTGCTCCGGCGACAGGTGATCGTCGTACCCGATCTGTACCGCCCGCCCCGCAGACCGGCACTCAGATCGGCTCG
Source organism: Nocardioides sp. (assembly GCA_051657705.1). Lineage (GTDB taxonomy): Bacteria > Actinomycetota > Actinomycetes > Propionibacteriales > Nocardioidaceae > Nocardioides. Next base: position 6,175 of record JBOFLE010000242.1, read on the forward strand.
GACCTAGCCCGCGCTCGTCAGGCTCTCGTACGCCACCCGGTAGGCCCGGCAGGCGAGGAGGATCGACATGACGTGCTCCCGCAGCTCCGCTTCGCCGAGTTCGAGGTCCGTCAGTTCGGCCCGGCCGGGGATCGTGGCGGTGGCGGAGCGGAGCCGGGACTGTTCCGGTGGGTTCAGCAGGTAGTCCTTGTCGATGATCGTCAGGATGTCGCGCATCTCGAAACGAGCCGGTTCATCGGCCTTCTCCAGTACGTCGATGGCGGCGTCGAGCCACCGGGAGTCATCCGGGCCGGCCGCTTCCGCGGTGTCGGTCACCAGACAGAAGAGCTCCATGTGCACCGATATCGCCGCGGGCGCGACCTTCTCGTGCCGGTCTTAGGGCAGTCGCGCGGCACGATCGACAAATCCCCGGGCACGTTCGAGGTCGCCGTCGGCAAGTGCCCGATCAGCCTTGCTCAACAGATTGTCGGCGGCCTGTTGGCCGGCCCTGCTGAACGACTGAAGAGTCCGGTTCGATGCCAGCTCGAAGTCCCCGAAGGGCTGGTCGACTGCCAGGTACTTGTCGATGACCTGCAATGCGTCGTGACTCACGTCACCGGACACTAGACGGCTCCCGCGCCGGTTGGCGGCGGACACACCGGGACGCCCGTGATCGACTGCGCGACACGACGTGTGGACCGCTACTTCGGGACGGGTCGGCCGCTACTACGGGACGGGTCGGCGGGACTTCAGTTCGGCGTTGATCGCGGGCACCACCTCGTGCATGTCGCCGACCACGGCGTAGGTCGCCTTGGTCATCATCGGCGCCTCCGGATCGGTGTTGATCGCGAGGATCACCTTGGAGGACGCGCAGCCCGCCCAATGCTGGATCGCGCCCGAGATCCCGCACGGCACATAGAGTTCCGGCGAGATCCGCGACCCGGTCTGTCCCACCTGCTCGTGATGGGGTCGCCAGCCCAGCGACGTCACGACTCGGGACACCCCGAGTGACCCGCCGAGAAGCTCGGCGAGTTCGCTCACCGCGCCGAAACCGTCCGGTCCACCCGCTCCGCGGCCGGCGCCGACCACCACTCGGGCCGACTTCAGTGACCCCGACTCGTCCCGCGGCCGAGGCGCCGTGGACACCACCCGCGCTACCAGATCGGCCGCGGACAGCTCGGGCTCGACGCCATGGACCGACGGCACCGTGCCCGTCGCCGCCGCGGTGGGTTCGACGGCATGGCCGGCGACCGAGAACACCGCCGGGCGATCGTCGAGCCGCATCTCCTCCAGCGCCGCGCCACCCACGACCTGGCGGGTCACCACGAACGGCGCCAGGCCGCCGAACGCGACCACGTTGGCGGCCATCGCGACACCGAGGCGAGCCCCCAGGTGCGCCAGGACCTCGTTGCCGCGCGGGGTACCGGCGGCGGTCACCACCACCGCGCCCGTGGCTCGCTGCACCGCCTGTACGGCGGCCGCCCAGGACGCGCCGGAGTACGCGGCCAGGGCCTCGCCCGCCGCCGCATGGACCTCCCGCACGCCGTAGGTCCCGAGCTGAGCCACCAGGACCGGGCTCGGGGTCCCGATCAGCACCACGTCGATCGGGACGCTCCCGCCGGCCGTGGCCAGGTCGCGGGCGAAGGTGATGGCTTCCAGCGACACCTCGCTGACGTGCCGGTTCGCGTCGGTCTCGACGAAGACGAGGATCATCGGGTCACCCCCAACCGCTCGAACAGCGCCACCACCGCGCCCGCGGCGGCGGCGCCGGATCCCAGCACCTGAACATCGCTCGGCTGCCGGGGCGGGAGGGTGAGCCGCAGTCGCCCGGGACCGGCCGGAGTGGCGCTCGGCGCGCGTCGTTCGATCTCGATCTTCTTGGCCCGCAGGCGACCGGGGATGGTCGGGTAGCGGGGCTCGACCCCGCCTTCCAGGATCGTCACCACCGCCGGCGCCGGGACCCGGTAGGTCTCCTGACCGTCCGGGCCGTCGCCGACCGCCGTGATCTCGGCGGCATCCACCGAAACCCGGGCGACCCCGTTCACCACCGGCCGGCCGAGTTCGTAGGCCACCCTGATGCCGACCTGGTGATCGCCGGAGTCCGCCGCGTCGTTGCCCAGCAGGATGACGTCGTACGACGTGCCGGCGGCCTCGTGCTCGCGCACCACGGTGGCGATCTGGCGGGCGACGTCGGCCGGGCCGAACGCGACCGGATCCGCCTCGATATGCACCGCCGCGGCGCAACCGACAGCGAGGGCGCCACGCAACTGTTCGACCGCCTCGGCCGGGCCCAGGGTCAGCACGGTCGCCCGGCCACCGGTGGCGGACGCGATCTGGACGGCCGACTCCACCGCGCACTCCTCGTGTTCGGACACCGTGAACCCGACGTACCGGCCGTCCACGGATTGCTCGTCCGCGGTCAGCAGCACCTCGCCGGAGGCATCCGGCACCCGCTTGACGCATACCAGCACGTTGCTCATCGGTCTCGGTCCGCCGTCCTCGCGCTC
>JBOFLE010000243.1:0-11970 GCA_051657705.1 Nocardioides sp.
TCGGCGCCGCAGCACCGGTCCGGCCGCCCGGACCGCGGCGAACCCGAGCCGATGCGACAGCTCGGGATCGATCCGGGCGAAGACCGTGTCGAAGAACCGGTGGTAGGAGGTGCTCATGCCCCCTGGGCTACCTCTCCGCGCGCCCCCCCGGTCGACCCCGCGGCCGACCCCGCCGTCGACCCTGGCGTCGGCCCGCCGGGCGCCGCCCAGTCCTGGAGCGAGCGGACTCCGACCACACCCGCCCGAAGCGCCTCGATCCCCTGGACGGCGGCGCCGAGACCCTGCACGGTGGTGATGCACGGCACGCCGGCCATCACCGCGGCGGTCCGGATCTCGTAGCCGTCGATGCGGGCCGCTCGCCCTCCGGCGGAGCCGTGCGGTGTGTTGACGATCAGGTCGATTGCGCCTTGGCCGATCAACGAGATCGTTGTCGGCTCCCCGTTCGGCCCGGCGCCCTCGAAGTGCTTGCGGACCACGGTGGCCTCGATCCCGTTGCGCCACAGCACCTCGGCGGTGCCCTGGGTGGCCACCACCTCGAAGCCGAGATCGGCCAAGCGCTTGACCGGGAAGATCATGGTCCGCTTGTCACGGTTCGCCATCGACACGAACACTCGGCCGGACAACGGCAGCGGACCGTAGGCCCCGGCCTGGGACTTCGCGTACGCCGTGCCGAACGAGGCATCGATACCCATCACCTCGCCTGTCGAACGCATCTCCGGTCCGAGCACCGTGTCCACGGTCTTGCCGTCGCGGGTCTTGAACCGGTTGAACGGCATCACCGCCTCCTTAACCGCGATCGGGGCCTCGATCAGCCCGCCGAGCGCCGGAGTTCCGCCGTCTCCGCTCGCCGCCAGCACCCCCGCGGCCCGAAGCTCGGCAATCGACTCGCCGAGCATCACCCGGGCCGCCGCCTTCGCCAGCGGCACGGCCGTCGCCTTGGACACGAACGGGACGGTCCGCGAGGCCCGCGGATTGGCCTCGAGCACGTAGAGCACGTCCGAGCCCAGCGCGAACTGGATGTTGATCAGTCCGCGTACGCCCACTCCGTCGGCGATCGCCGCGGTCGCCTCCCGGATCCGGGCCATCTCGGCGGCGCCCAGGGTGATCGGGGGCAGCACGCACGCCGAGTCGCCGGAGTGGATGCCGGCCTCCTCGATGTGCTCCATCACGCCGCCCAGGTAGAGCTCGGCACCGTCGTACAGCGCGTCCACGTCAATCTCCACCGCGTCGTCGATGAAACGGTCGACCAGCACCGGGTGGTCCGGGCTGATCTCCGTGGCGCGTTCGATGTAGCCACGGAGGGAGTCGTCGTCGTAGACGATTTCCATGCCGCGGCCACCCAGGACGTACGACGGCCGAACGAGCACCGGATAGCCGATCTCGCCGGCGATGACCCGGGCTTGCTCGTACGACGAGGCCAGGCCGTGTTTGGGAGCCGGCAGCCCGGCGTCGGCCAGGACCCGTCCGAAGGCACCGCGTTCCTCGGCCAGGTGAATCGACGCGGGCTGAGTACCGACGATGCGCACTCCGGCGTCGGCAAGGCCCTGCGCCAGCCCGAGCGGGGTCTGTCCGCCGAGCTGACAGATCACCCCCGCGACGGGTCCCGCCTGTTCTTCGCGATGCACGATCTCCAGGACGTCCTCGAGCGTCAGCGGCTCGAAGTACAGCCGGTCCGACGTGTCGTAGTCGGTGGAGACCGTCTCGGGGTTGCAGTTGACCATGATCGTGTCGTAGCCGGAACCGCCCTTGCTGTACGACAACGCCAGCGAGGCATGCACGCAGGAGTAGTCGAACTCGATGCCCTGCCCGATCCGATTCGGCCCCGAGCCGAGGATGATCACCGCCTCGCGTTCCCGGGCAGCGACCTCGCACTCCTCGTCGTAGGAGGAGTAGTGGTAGGGCGTGCGAGCGGCGAACTCCGCCGCGCAGGTGTCAACGGTCTTGTAGACCGGCCGGACCCCGAGTGCCTGCCGCACGCCCCGCACCACGTCCTCGCGCATGCCGCGGAGCTGGCCGATCTGCGCGTCCGCGAAGCCGTGCCTCTTGGCGAGTCTCAGGGTCGGCGCGTCGAGACGTTCGGCGGCGGCCACCTGATCGGCGATCTCGCTGATCAGGAACAACTGATCGACGAACCACGGGTCGATCTTCGTTGCCTCGAAGATCTCGGCTTGCGTCGCGCCGGCCCGAATGGCGTCCATCACCCGCCGCAGCCGCCCGTCCCGGGGCACGCCGATCTCGCCCAACAGCGCTGAGGCGTCACAAATGCACGCCGAGGCGTCACATATGCCCGCTGAGGCGTCACAAATGTCCGTGCTTTCGTGACGGGTCGGCGTGCTTTCGTGACGTGTGGACGTGCTTTTGTGACGGGTCGGCGTGCTTTTGTGACTCCTCGGCGTGAAGTCGAACGAGGCATCCTTGCTCTCCAGCGAGCGCAGCGCCTTCTGCAGCGCCTCGGTGAAGTTCCGCCCGATCGCCATCGCCTCGCCGACCGACTTCATGTGGGTGGTGAGCCGCGGATCGGCGCCGGGGAATTTCTCGAACGCGAACCGCGGCACCTTGACCACCACGTAGTCCAGGGCGGGTTCGAAGGATGCCGGGGTGCCCGCTGATCCGCCCTGCCCATCCTCCCGGGTGGTGATGTCGTTGCGGATCTCGTCGAGCGTGTAGCCCACCGCCACCTTGGCCGCGATCTTGGCGATCGGGAAACCAGTGGCCTTCGAGGCCAGCGCCGAGGAGCGCGACACCCGCGGATTCATCTCGATCACCACGACCCGGCCGTCGGCCGGATTCACCGCGTACTGGATGTTGCACCCGCCGGTGTCAACGCCGACCGACCGGATGATGCCGATCGACAGGTCCCGCAGGTACTGGTACTCGCGGTCGGTGAGGGTCATCGCCGGCGCCACCGTGATCGAGTCGCCCGTATGCACGCCCATCGGGTCGAGGTTCTCGATGGAGCAGACGATCACCACGTTGTCGGCCCGGTCGCGCATCACCTCCAGCTCATACTCCTTCCAGCCGATGATGGATTCCTCCAGAAGGACCTCGGTGGTCGGGCTCGCGGCCAGGCCGGCACCGGCGATCTGCCGTAGCTCGGCCTCGTCGTAGGCCATTCCCGAACCGGCGCCCCCCATGGTGAAGGAGGGCCGGACGACCATCGGATAGCCCAGGTCGCCGGACGCGGCCAGGCAGTCGTCGATGCTGTGACAGATGGCGCTGCGCGCCACCTGCCCGCCGAGCTCCTCGACGATCTGCTTGAACGACTGACGGTTCTCGCCTCGGTTGATCGCCTCAATGGAGGCGCCGATCAGCTCGACGCCGTACTTCTCCAGGACCCCGGCGGCCGACAGCGCCATGGCGGTGTTGAGCGCGGTCTGCCCACCGAGCGTGGCGAGCAGGGCGTCGGGCCGCTCCTTCTCGATGACCTTCTCCACGAACTCCGGCGTGATGGGCTCGACGTACGTCGCGTCGGCGAACTCGGGGTCGGTCATGATCGTGGCCGGATTGGAGTTGACCAGGATCACCCTGATGCCCTCGGCCCTGAGCACCCGACAGGCCTGGGTTCCCGAGTAGTCGAACTCGCACGCCTGCCCGATCACGATCGGCCCCGACCCGATCACCAGGACGCTCTCGATGTCCTCTCTGAGTGGCATCCCTCACACCCCCTCTGCCGACCCGGCACTTGTCTGGCCAGATTGTCGGCGTGTCGCCGGCTTAGTGCCGGGTCGGTCGCGTTCGCCGGGCGCTGCCGTCGGCTCGACCTCGGCTGCTCGTCTCGTTGTCTCCGCTTGATCCCCCCTGCGCTCCATCAGCGAGAAGAATCGGTCGAACAGGTACCCCGCGTCGTGCGGGCCGGCCGCGGCCTCGGGGTGGTACTGGACCGAGAACGCCACCAGGTCGCCGAGTTCGTCGCGGAGTTCGATGCCCTCCACCACGTCGTCGTTCAAGCACAGGTGCGATACCGTCGCCAGGCCGTAGGGCGTCTGGACCGGTGCGTCGACCGGCACCCCCTCCGGCCAGCGGACCGCGAACCCGTGATTGTGCGCGGTGACCTCGACTCTGCCCGTGGTCCGATCCATCACGGGCTGGTTGATGCCCCGGTGGCCGTACTTGAGCTTGTAGGTACCGAGACCGAGCGCGCGCCCGAACAACTGGTTGCCGAAGCAGATCCCGAAGTACGGCAGACCCGCCTCCAGCGCCCCTTGCAACAACTCGATCTGGCCGGTGGTCGCGGCCGGGTCGCCGGGGCCGTTGGAGAAGAACAATCCGTCCGGCCGTAGTGCCAGCACCTCGGCGAGCGTGCTCGTGGCGGGCACGACGTGGGTGGTGATGCCTCGCTCGGCGAGCATCCGGGGAGTGCTGGCCTTGATGCCGAGGTCGAGCGCGACCACGGTGAACCGGTGTTCCGTGACCGCCGGTACGACGTACGCCGACGAGGTCGATACCTCCTCGGACAGGTTGGCGCCGGTCATCTCCGCGGAGTCCCGCACCCGCCGCCGCAGGGTCTCCGGCTCGGTCTCGATCGTGGAGATGCCGACTCTCATGGCACCGCGCTCACGCAGATGCCGGGTCAGCGCGCGAGTGTCGATGCCGCTGATGCCGACCACCCCGTGGGCCCGCAACTCCTCGTCGAGGCCGCGGCGGGACCGCCAGTTCGACGGCCGGCGCGCCGGATCGCGCACCACGTAGCCCGCCACCCAGATCCTCGACGATTCCGGGTCCTCGTCGTTGACCCCGGTGTTGCCGATGTGCGGGGCCGTCATCACGACGACCTGACGATGGTACGACGGGTCGGTCAGGGTCTCCTGATAGCCGGTCATCCCGGTGGCGAACACCGCCTCGCCGAAGGTCTCCCCCTCCGCTCCATACGATTGCCCGTGGAACGCTCGCCCGTCCTCCAGGACCAACAGCGCGTCAGCCATGCCAGCCTCCCCGTTCTCCGCGCCGACCCGTTTGTCGGCTCGCACAGATGTGTCCTTCACTCGTGGTCGAGCTGCTTTTCACACCAAGGCTCCCTTCAACACCACGGGCCGGCCGGCCAGGAAAGTGCCGATCACCCGACCGGGAAGCTCCCTCCCGGCATACGGCGTGTTGCGCGACAGCGAGGCGAGCTCCGCCGGCACGATCGTTCGCCGGGCATCGGCGTCGTAGAGAACCAGATGCGCCGGAGCCCCCGGGTCCAAACCCCTTCCGTGCCCCAGCGGATCGCCCGTCAGCCGGCCGATCCGTGCCGGCGCCACCGACATCCGGTCGGCGACCCCGGACCAGTCGAGCAACCCCGGCCCGACCATCGTCTCGTGCACGATCGACAGCGCGGTCTCGAGCCCCAGCATGCCGAAGGCCGCGGCGCCCCACTCGCAGTCCTTGTCCTCGTGCGGGTGCGGCGCGTGGTCGGTGGCGACGATGTCGATGGTCCCGTCCGCGAGTCCCGCGCGCAACGCCTCGACATCGGCCGTGCCGCGCAGCGGTGGGTTGACCTTGTAGATCGGGTCATAGGTCGCGGCCAGGTCGTCGGTCAACAGCAGATGGTGCGGGCACACCTCGGCGGTGACGTCCCACCCGTTCGCCTTGGCCTGGCGCACGATCTCCACCGACCCGGCCGTCGAGACGTGGCAGACGTGCAGCCGGGAGCCGACGTGAGCGGCCAGCAAGCAGTCACGGGCGATGATCGCCTCCTCGGCGACCGCCGGCCATCCGGCCAGCCCGAGGCGTCCCGACAACTCGCCCTCGTTCATCTGGGCGCCCTCGGTGAGCCTCGGCTCCTGAGCGTGCTGGGCGATCACCCCGTCGAAGGCCTTGACATACTCCAGCGCCCGGCGCATCAGCAGCGGATCGCTCACGCACGTGCCGTCGTCGGAGAACACCCGGACCCGGGCCTGCGAGTCGGCCATCGCGCCGAGCTCGGCGAGCCGCTCCCCCGCCAGCCCGACGGTGACCGCGCCGACGGGGAACACGTCGCAATAGCCGGCGTCGCGCCCCAGCCGCCACACCTGCTCGACCACGCCGGCGGTGTCGGCCACCGGATCGGTGTTCGCCATCGCGTGCACCGCGGTGAAGCCGCCGAGCGCCGCGGCCCGAGTGCCGGTCTCGACGGTTTCAGCGTCTTCGCGGCCGGGCTCCCGCAGGTGGGTGTGCAGATCGACCAGACCGGGCAACGCGATCAGGCCGGTGGCATCGATGACCTCGGCTTCCGGACTGGCGTTCTCCACGGGCGCGAACCGCTCGTGGTCGATGAACAGATCCGCCGGCTCGCCGCCCAGCGGCCGGGCGCCCTTGATCAGGTAGCTACTCATTCCGCGGGACCCGCCTCCTCGTTTGCTTCACTGTCTGCCCCGGCCTCGGCTTGGGCCGGGCCGGCGCCGCCGAGCAGCAGGTACAGCACCGCCATCCGCACCGCGACCCCGTTGGTGACCTGCTCGACGATCACCGAACGATCGGAGTCCGCGACGTCCGCGGTGATCTCCATACCCCGCACCATCGGCCCGGGGTGCATCACGATCGCGTGCTCGGCCAGGGTCGCCAACCGCCGGCCGTCGAGGCCGTAGCGCCGCGAGTACTCCCGGGCCGTCGGGAAGTACGACGCGTGCATCCGCTCCCGCTGCACACGGAGCATCATCACCACGTCCGTCTTGGGGAGCACCGCGTCGAGATCGTAGGAGGTCTCCAACGGCCACGCATCGACCCCGACCGGCAGCAGGGTGGGCGGGGCGACGAGCGTCACCTCGGCGCCCAGCGTGCGAAGCAGAAGCGCATTGGACCGCGCGACCCGGCTGTGCAGTACGTCGCCGACGATCGCAACCCGGACTCCGTCCAGGCTGCCGCCGTTGGCGGGCGCCAGGTGTCGCCACATGGTGAACGCGTCCAGCAGTGCCTGGGTCGGATGCTCATGAGTCCCGTCACCGCCGTTGATGACGTTGGCCCGCACCCAGCCCGAGTGCGCCAGCCGATGCGGCGCGCCCGACGCATGGTGCCGCACCACCACCGCGTCGGCGCCCATCGCCTCGAGGGTGAGCGCCGTGTCCTTCAAGGACTCTCCCTTGGACAGCGAAGAGCCCTTGGCCGCGAAGTTGATCACGTCGGCCGAGAGTCGCTTGGCGGCCGCCTCGAAGGAGATTCTGGTGCGGGTGGAGTCCTCGAAGAAGAGGTTGACCACGGTTCGGCCACGGAGCGCCGGAAGCTTCTTGATCGGCCGGTCGGCCAACGATCGCAGTTCGGCGGCGGTGTGCAGCACCAGTTCGGCATCCGCTCGGGTCAGGTCGGCCGCGCTGAGCAGATGGCGCTTCATGCCGGACTCGATTCGCCGGCACCGGGGATCGCGTCGACCCGGGAACCGGCCAGGCCTTCGATGGTGACCGCGTCGTCGCCCACGCCGTCGGTGCTGGCCAGGCTGACCTGAACTCGCTCGATCAGCGACGTGGGCAGGTTCTTGCCGACGAAGTCGGCCCGGATCGGCAACTCCCGGTGACCGCGGTCCACCAGCACCGCGAGGCGCACCGCCCGTGGCCGTCCCACATCTCCCAGGGCGTCGAGCGCCGATCGGATGGTCCGGCCGGAGAACAGCACGTCGTCGACCAGTACCACGACCCTGTCGTCGATGCCGCCGGCGGGGATCTCGGTAGGCAGCAGCGTCCGCGCCGGTTTCAGCCTCAGGTCGTCGCGGTACATGGTCACGTCCAGCGAACCGACCGGAACCCGTGCGCCCTCGACCGCGGCCATCCGCTCCGCGATCCGGTGGGCCAGCGGCACGCCACGGCTCGGGATCCCGAGGAGCACCAGATTCCCGGTGCCCTTGTTGCGCTCCAGGATCTCGTGGGCGATGCGAGTCAACGCCCGGGTGATGTCCCTGGCGTCGAGAACGACCCGGCTCTTCGCCTCGTCGGTGGTGCCGAAAAAAAGATCCCGGGAGCCCGTGGGCTCTGACCGGGATCGGCGTGGTGGCGCAGCCATCCGCTGCGGACCTCCTTCTCCGCCTCTCGGGACGGCTCGTTAAAGGATGTCGGGCTGGTTTCGGATCCGTACTCAATCCGCGTCGAACGCTATCACGCGAACTCGACGAGGAGCGCCTCCTTGTCGCGCATGACCGAACCCAGGACTCCGTTCACGAAGGCCGGTGAGTCGTCGGTCGACAACGAGGCCGCCAGGTCGACGGCCGCGGAGATCGCGACTTCGTCGGGAATGTCGGTGGAGAACAGGATCTCCGCCGTCCCGATCCGGAGCAGGTTCCGGTCCACCGCCGGCATCCGGTCCAGCGTCCAGCTCTGGGCGTACCGGGCCAGGATCGCGTCGATCGGCTCCTGTCGCCGGCCGACCAACCTCACGACGGTCCCGACGTACGGGTTGAGTTCGCCGCCCTGATCCGCCTCCGGACCGGACTCGGCCGCGGTCTCAGACCTGGACTCGGCCACCGTTCGGGCGAGCGCATCTGCCGGGCTCTCGCCTCGCAGGTCGGCGGCGTAGAGCACGTCCAGCGCGCGCTTGCGTGCCTTGGTCCTCGTATCGCCGGCTCGCCGGCCCGCTCCGGATCCGCGCCGTGCCTCGGCCCCGGTACCGACGGTGTCGTCGATACCGACGGTGTCGTCGGGGGGGCTAGGAGGTGACACGGCCGAGGTACGACGAGTCACGAGTGTCGACCTTGATCCTCTCGCCGGTGGTGATGAAGAGCGGGACGTGGACGGTGGCACCGGTTTCGACCGTGGCCGGCTTGGTGCCGCCGGTCGACCGATCGCCTTGCAGGCCCGGCTCGGTGTAGGTCACCTCGAGCTCGACCGACGCCGGCAGTTCGACGTAGAGGACCCGGCCGTCGTTGGTGGCGACGATCGCTTCCTGGTTCTCCAGGAGGAAGTCCGTGGCGTTGCCGACGATGTCCGGGGTGATCTCGGTCTGATCGTAGGTCTGGACGTCCATGAAGACGTACGACGTGCCGTCGTTGTAGAGGTACTGCATGGTCCGCTTGTCGACGTTGGCGACCTCGACCTTGACGTCGGCGTTGAACGTCTTGTCCACGGTCTTGCCGGACTCGATGTTCTTGAGCTTGCTGCGCACCACGGCACCGCCCTTGCCGGGCTTGTGATGCTGGAACCAGATCACCTGCCAGAGCTGGCCGTCGAGGTTCAGCACCATGCCGTTCTTCAGGTCGTTGGTAGTAGCCACAGCGCGCAACTCTAGCGGCGGATGTCCGGCTCCCCGAATCTATGGTGCCGAATCTATGGCGGGAGGCTTCGCGGGCCGGAGACGCTCAGTCCAACGGATCATCGAGGGCCGCCGCGACCGCGACCAGTGCCGCACGATAGCCGTCGATCCCCTTGCCGGCGATCGTGAGCAGGGCATGCGGCTCGACCACCGAACGGTGCCGGAACTCCTCCGGGCGCTGCTTGGGGTCGGAGATGTGCACCTCGACCAACGGCGCGGCGAGCTGGGCACAGGCATCGAAGAGCGCCAGCGAGTAGTGCGTCCAGGCGCCGGCATTGAGCGCCACCGGGATCAGCTCGTCGGCGGCGGTGTTGAGCCAGTCGAGGAGCACCCCCTCGTGATTGGTCTGCCGGACCTCGACGGTCAGATCCAGCTCCGCACCCCACCGCTGGCAGAGAGCGGCCAACTCGTCGTGCGTCGTCGAACCGTAGATCTCCGGCTGCCGGCGACCCAGCCGGCCCAGGTTCGGCCCGTTCAACACCCACACCCGGGTCATGTCTCCGGCTCCGGATCGGGTCGGAGCGCGGCGTAGGACGCCGCGAGGGCGGCCTCGTCCCGCGCCACCAGCACGCGCGGCTTGGCCAGGTCGTCGAGGAGGACGAACCGGAGCTCGGACCCGCGCGCCTTCTTGTCGACGGCCATCGTGGCGCGCACGGTGTCGAAGGATGCCGCGGCGTACGTCGTGGGCAGGCCGACCCGGTTCAGTACGGCGCGGTGTCGGCGCACGGCCTCGACCGGAAGCCCGTTCAGCCGGGCCGCCACCTCGGCGGCGTAGACGCAGCCGATGGACACCGCTTCGCCATGGCGAATCGTGTAGTTCTCGGCGCGTTCGATGGCGTGTGCCAGCGTGTGCCCGTAGTTCAACACCTCCCGGCCCGGGTGCCCCGCACGACCGCCGGTCTCCCGGAGGTCGTCGGTCACCACGTCGATCTTCACCCGGATCGCACGCTCGATCAGTTCGCGGAGCACCGGCGAGTCCGCGGTCAGGGAGACCGGGTCGGTGTCCTCGATCAGGTCGAGGATGACCGGATCGGCGACGAAGCCGCACTTGACCACCTCGGCCAGGCCCGACACCAATTCCGCGCGGGGCAGCGTGCTCAGCGCCGACAGGTCGCAGATCACGCCGGCCGGTTCGTGGAACGAGCCGACCAGGTTCTTCCCCGCGCCGGTGTTCACACCGGTCTTGCCGCCGACCGCCGCGTCGACCATCGCCAGCAACGTGGTGGGTACGTGCACGACCCGGACGCCACGCAGCCAGGTGGCCGCGACGAAGCCACCGAGATCCGTGGTGGCGCCACCGCCCACGGTGACCACCATGTCGGTCCGGGTGAACCCGGCCGCGCCGAGCGCTTCCCAGGCGGCCACGGCGGCGGCGGCGGTCTTGCCGCGCTCGCCGCCGGCGATCGGGAGGTCGACCACCCGGACCCCGAGCGCGGTGATCGCGCGTCGTACCCGGTGCACGCCGGCGGCCACGGCGGGCGCGTCGTCGTAGAGGAGGCCGACCCGGGCCACCGCATGCCCCGAGGGCACCCGGCCGCCCTCGGGCGCGGCGATCGCGACGACCGCTTCGAGATGCCGGGCGAGGGCCTGGTCGGCCAGCGCGCCGACCACGACCTGGTACGGCGCCGCTCCGCGAACCGGCAGGACGGTCGCCGGTGACGTGTGCGGCGGGGTCACGATCGCTCGCTCCCGAGCATCAGTAGCTCGTCGATCTCTCGGGCGATCGTTGTCGGGGTCCGCCCGTCGGTGTCCACGGAGAACGTCGCGACGGACTCGTAGATCGGGGTGCGTTCGTCGAGAAGCGCCTTGATCCGGGCCCGCACGTTGCCCAGGAGCAGCGGACGAGAGGTGCCGAGTCCGACGCGCTTGACCGCCTCGGCGAGCCCCACTCGCAAGAACACCACCTGCTGGCCGCGAAGCAGGTCACGGGTCGCGGGATCGAGGACGGCGCCGCCGCCGAGCGCCAGGACTCCGTCGTGCTCGGTCAGGGCCGCCGCCACCGCGGCGGCCTCCAGCGCGCGGAAACGGGCCTCCCCGGAATCCACGAAGATGTCGGAGATCGGGCGCCCCTCCACGCTCTCGACATCGGCATCGGTGTCGCGGGCCGTCACGCCCCACCGCGCGGCCAACAGCCTGGCGACCGTCGACTTCCCGGCCCCCATCGGCCCGATCAATACCGCCCGAGGACTCATCGGGACCTCATCGGATCGTGAGCGCGTCGAGATAGGACCGGACGTTGCGTCGGGTCTCGCCGAGCGAGTCGCCGCCGAACTTCTCGGTCACCGCCTCGGCCAGCACCAGGGCCACCATCGCCTCAGCGACGATCCCGGCGGCCGGGACCGCGCATACGTCCGAGCGCTGATGGTGTGCGACGGCGGCTTCCCCGGTCGCGACGTCGACGGTGCGAAGCGCCCTCGGCACCGTCGCGATCGGTTTCATCGCCGCGCGGACCCGGAGCACCTCACCGGTTGACATGCCGCCCTCGGTGCCGCCCGCGCGTCCACCGGTTCGGCGTACGCCGTCGGCGGTGGCCACGATCTCGTCGTGCGCCACCGAGCCCGGGGTCGCGGCGAGCGCGAAGCCGTCGCCGACCTCGACGCCCTTGATCGCCTGGATGCCCATCAACGCACCGGCCAGGCGTGAGTCGAGCCGCCGGTCCCAGTGCACGTGCGAGCCCAGACCCGGCGGCAGTCCGTGGACCACCACCTCGACCACGCCGCCGAGGGTGTCGCCGTCCTTGTGGGCTTGGTCGATGCGAGTCACCATCGCCTGAGCCGCCGA
>JBOFLE010000244.1:0-3690 GCA_051657705.1 Nocardioides sp.
CCGACCGCGGCCGCGACCTTGTCGTGGATCTTCCGGTAGTCCGGGTTCGTGGTGTCGATGGCGGGCGGGACCAACCCGAGCGTGGAGATCTTCTGCTCCCTGGCCCGCAGGGCCAAGGCGAGGAATCGGTCCAGTTCCCCGGCCGGCAGATTGGTGGAGACCATCCGAGAGCTCGCCGCCGCGAGCCGCTCGAAGTTGCGAAGGGCGTCGCGGGCGCTGACCTGCGTGACGATCGCGTGCATCACGCACTTCTGCCGGGCCATCCGGGAGTAGTCGTCGGACCCCTCCCGAGCCCGGGCGAACCAGAGCGTGTCATTGCCGTCGAGCACCCGATCACCAGGCTTGAGATAGCCGGTGACGTCCTTGCCGAGGCCGCCGACCGGAATGGGTTGCCGGATCCGGAGCCTGACCCCGCCGACCGCGTCCACCAGGTCGGCGAAGCCGGCGAGATTCACCATCGCCCAATAGCTCACCGTGAGGCCGGTGACACCTTCCACCGCCGAGACCGTGGCCTCCACACCCGGACGCCCCACCTCACCCTGGGCATCGGCGAACAACTGTTGGTGGTCTTCGGCCCAGGTGCTGACTCCGTTCAGATAGCAGCCCTCGCAGTCGAAGCCGCGCGGGAACGCCCTGGCCATCACCGAACCTTCGGCGAACGGCACCCGCGCCAGGTTGCGCGGCAGGCCGATCAACACGGTTCGCCCGGTGGCCGCGTCGATGCTGGCGAGAGTGATCGAGTCCGGTCTCATGCCCCAGCGGTCGGCGCCGGAGTCCCCGCCGAGCAGCAGGATGTTGAACCGGCCCTCATAGGCGCCACGGACCTCGGTGGCCGCGAAGGTCGCGACCAGGAAGTCCCGTTGTACGCCGACCAGGTGGGACGCGCTCAGCAGCATGCCGGCCAGGAGCAGGCACACCAGGCCGTTCACGCCGGAGATCGTCCGGCGATGCTGGGCGGGCAACGAGAGTGGATCGCTCAGCCGCCACGCGTCGACGAGCAACGCGACCCACACGATCGCCACGATGATCAGGGCCCAGCGGGCCAGCCCGAGTGCCGTCGGGTTGGACACGAACCACAGTGCGAAGCTCTCCGACCACAGCGCCGCGATCACCGCGAGCGCGACCGCGAACCAAGCCGCTAGCCACAGCCGCAGGACGAACCGGCCGAGTCGCCGGTTGCCGGCCAGCAGTTGGGCCGACCCCGGCGCCACCACCGAGATCAGCATCAACGCGATGGCCCGGCGGAACCGGACTCGGGTCGCACGATCGGGGATGGATCCGGGGGCGGATCCCGGACCGGATCGGTGCGCGGGACCGGAGGGTCGTTGAAGAGGGCCGCGCGCCGATCGCGCTCGCGAAAGCCAGGACACTGTCCGGGCGCGAGCCCGATGCCGGGCGGCGATTCCGCGTTGGGACCGCTTGGTGGCCGCTGGGGAAGGAGCGGTGGGCATGCCAAAACCTCTCTGCCGGGTGTTGGGGGGCGGACTCTCACGAGCCGTGCCCGAACAGATGTGAGCAAAGTATCACTGGTCACACGAGTCACACCAGGGAGCGACTCGCCGACCGTTCCGTGACCGACGCGCCGAACCCGGCGCATGCCGTGGAGCGTGAGATGCGGGATCAGCCGCGGGTCGCGTCCCGTGCGGTGGCGGCAGAGCTCACCGAGCGAAGGCCCCATGAGACTGTGGTTCTCGTGCTTGATGTGACGGTTGCGGGATTCACCAGCGACGAGATTCGCGCCGCGGAGGCGCCGGTTCTGGCCGCCGTTCGTGAGGGCGCGTTGATGGACCACGCGGCGGCCGGGCTCGCGATCGCCTGCACGGACGCGCTTCGCGCGGTGCGGGGGGCCGTTTCGGGCGGGCGCGTGGTGTTGGTCGTGGGGAGCGGAAACAACGGTGGTGACGCTCTGCTGGCAGGTGCCAGACTCGCGTCGCGAGGGGTACTTGTGCATGCGATTCTCTTGACGGAGACGGTCCATGAGCGAGGGCTGGCGCGGCTGCTTTCCGCGGGCGGACGGCACCTCAGGATTGGTGTGCCTGGCTCGCGGCAGGCGTCGACGCGACCAGCCGGCGACTGGGCGGCCCTGGTGCATGCCGCCGATGTCGTGGTCGATGGCCTGTCGGGTCTGTCGGGCCGTCCCGGCCTGCCGGCCTTGGCCGGAGAGATCTTCGAGCGGGTTTCGCCGCGGGCCCTCACGGTGGCGGTCGATGTGCCGTCCGGGGTCGATGTGGACACCGGCGAGACGCCTTCGGCTCATGTGGATGCGGATAAGACGGTGACATTTGGCGCCATGAAGCCGTGCCTGTTGGTCCCGCCGGCGGCGTACGCCGCGGGAGAGGTCACGTTCGTCGATGTGGGGCTCGGGGACCATCTGCCGCCTCGGGCGATGATCGAGCGGTTGCCACCGTCGCGGATCGGTCCGCTCTGGCCCGTCCCGAAGCGACGTGACCACAAGTACCGGCGCGGGGTGCTGGGCGTCGTAGCCGGTTCTGACGCCTACCCCGGCGCCGCGGTGTTGGCCTGCTCGGGTGCCGTCCGGGCAGGTGTCGGCATCGTTCGCTACATCGGGCCTGATGGCTCGACCGAACAGGTCATCGCGGCGCGGCCCGAGGTCGTGCCCGGGATCGGTCAGGTGCAGGCGTGGCTGTTGGGCTCGGGGGTCGAGGACGACCCCTCGCAGGACGAAGCAATCGATGTCGCTCTGCGCTCGGGCCTGCCCTGCGTAGTCGACGCGGGCGCCTTGACGAGGTTCGTCGGTGCCCGTCTCACCGGGCTCGTCCCAGCGAGTGCGGAACAGGTGCTGCTGACACCTCACGCCGGGGAGTTGACTCGGATTCTGAACATCCTCGGGGAGTCCGCCACTGATGGCCCCGTCGCGCGGGAGGACGTGGAGTCGCGCCCTCTGCACTTCGCGCGACTGGCCGCGCGCGAACTGGATGTCACGGTACTGCTCAAGGGTTCGGTCACGCTGGTGGCCAGTCCCGATGGGCATGTGTTCAGCCAGGACGATGGACCACCCTGGCTTGCCACGGCAGGGTCGGGTGACGTTCTGGCGGGCATCGCCGGCGCCTTGCTCGCCGCCGGTGTTCCCGCATCACTCGCCGGCGCGATGTCGGCGTCGGTGCACGGCATGGCCGGGGAACGGGTGTCAGGCGGCGGGCCGATCACCACACTGGATACCTGCGCCGTCCTGCCTTCCTTGATTGCCGAGCTGATCCGCGACGGACAGCACTCGGCGGGGCCGAGAATCTCGCACAGGGGACCCGAGCAACCGATGACGGCGGCCGGGGTGAGGCAGTGGTCTATTCGGCGATGAGTCCCACTCGACGGGCTAATTCGCGCACGTGCTTGCGCGCACGGGCCTTGTCTCGGTGCAGGAGCTCGCGCAAGAGTTCGTGGACGATGCCTGCGTGGCGTACCTCGTCGGCGGAGACGGCTTCGGCGTCGAGCAAGACCAAGATCGCCGCCTCGTCCTCACCCCGCAGGACGAATCCCCTGGCCGTGTCAATCAGCACTCGCGCTCGTCGTTCCACGCTGGGTACCTCCTCGACATCGAGCCGAGAGGCATACTCCACGATGGCGTCAGCACGTCCGAGTTCGGCATTGATCGCCAGCCGGTGGATGTCGACGTTGCCGCGACCGAATGCAGTCCACGGGTCGTAGCGGGATCCGAGAGCGAGCGCCGCGTCG
>JBOFLE010000245.1:0-4280 GCA_051657705.1 Nocardioides sp.
TGCGAGAAAGTCGAGAAATGAACCCCACCGATCCGAATCCGGCCGCCGCGTTCTATCGCCACCCGCTCATCCCGGTCGTGGTCGCCGGCATCAAGGGGGTGAATGCCCTCTCGCCGGCCGCGGGAACCCGGCTGGCCACTCGGTTGTTCAGCACCCCGATACCGTTCAAGACCAGGGCGCGCCGACGGCCTGTCCCGGCGGGCTGGCGGCACCAGGCCCTCCGCACCGACGCGGGCGAGATCGCGGTCTGGCGCCTGGTCGGCACCGCGCCCGCCGCGGAGCCCGTGTTGTTGATCCACGGTTGGGCCGGTTCGGCATCGGACCTGATGCCGATCGGGGAGAGCCTGGTCACGCGGGGTCTCGCGCCCGTCGCGGTCGACCTGCCCGCCCACGGCCACTCCCGTGGCTGGCAGACCAACGGCTTCGTGTGGTCTCGGACTCTTCGAGAGCTTCAGCGAGCGACGGGGTCGTTCCGTGCCGTCGTCGCCCACTCGCTGGGTGCCCTCGCCACCGCGCACGCGCTCGGTCACGGCCTGAGGTCCGAGCGCGCCGTCCTCCTCGCGCCCTCGGCTCCGCCGAGTGACTTCATCGCCTGGGCCGGGCAGGCGATGGGCCTGCCGGCGGGCACCACCGACGCGATGCGCGCCCTGCTGGAACGTCGGGAATCGGCGAGCATGCGGGAGCTGGAGATCGACCCCCTGGCCGACGGCATGCGGTTGCCGACGCTCCTCGTCCACGACCGAGACGATCCCGCGGCGCCGCACCGCATCTCGCGGCATTGGAGCCGGCGAGAAGGGGTCGAACTCGTCACCACCTCGAGCCTCGGACACCGTCGGATCCTGCGGGACCCGGCCGTCCACGAAAGGATCGGGACGTTCCTCGCCCGCTGAACCCGCATGTCTTCGTGGTATCTCGGACCGCCCCTCGTCCCTCTTTGCCCGTGACCCCGATCATCGGATCGCGGCGACAAGAAGGAGACAAGAAGATGCAACGAACGAGGAAACTGGCGCTCTTCATCTGCGCGGCGGCCATGGCGACCACGCCGGCGATGCTGGGCGGCTCCGCCGATGCCGCGAGTGACGACCAGGGCAAGCCCACCACCCGATCCGCCGAACCGGATCCGAAGTTCCTGGCGAAGGAGCGTGCCGCCGGTCGGAACGTGGTGCGGACCGCCACGTCACGAGCCGCGCTGGCAACGCTGTCGAAGCGGGTCACGACGTACGTCGCCGAGAACGGCACCCGCTACTCCTTTGCCGTGTATGCCCAACCCGACACCGGGACGGTGGTGCTGCAGAGCGACGCGCCCGAAGCCGTCACCACTCGATTGACCCGGACCGACGGCGCACGGGAACTGCGCGGCGTGGCGATCCGCGCCGGCGGGGAGAAGATCCGCGACGTCTACCATCGGCGCGACGACTCCCCGCCGTTCTGGGGTGGCGCCGGCATCACCGACGGTAACGGAATCTGCTCGACCGGCTACGCGGTCAAGAATTCGGCCGGCACCCGGTTCATGACGACGGCCGGACACTGCTTCCCCGACGGCGCCGCCGTCAGGACCGAGTCCGGAGGCCACGTGGTGGGCACCGTCGTCGGACGTCAGCTACCCACCGTCAACGGGCAGCCCAAGGACATGGAGCTGATAGCGGGCGGTTCCTACGCGGGCCGCGTCTACAGCGGTGGCGTCGTCAGCACCACCAGCAATCCCGTGGTGGCCGCCGGATCCGCGGTGGTCGGCTACACCAACTACTGCCACTCGGGCCGGACCACGGGGGAGAACTGCGGGCACACCGCGGTCTCGACCAACGCCACCGTGTGCACGGGGTCCGGATGCAAGACGAACGTCATTCAGTTCACCGGCGGAGTGATGATTCAAGGCGGTGACTCCGGCGGCACCTTCTACGCCAAGGACGCCTCGAACGGAGTCTGGATCCGCGGACACGTGATCGCCACCAACGGCGTGACCGGTTGGGCGGAGACCTGGACCAAGGTCGCCTCCACCTACGGCGTCAGCATCGTCACCAACTGACATCGAATACCGCGCGGGCGGTCCGGACGACTCGTCGTCCGGACCGCAGCCCGTCTCACAGGTCGAGCTCCAACCGCGGCGAGGTGGGCCGGGAACAGCAGATCAGCATCTGGTCCATCGCGGCCTGCTCGCGCTTGGTCAGCACCAGATCCCGGTGTTCGACGGTGCCGTCGAGCACCGGGGTGAGACAGGAACCGCAGATCCCGTCGCGGCAGTCGTTCTCGACCTCGATGCCCAGGGCCAGCACGACGTCGAGGATGGTGGCGTCCGGCGGCAATCGCAGGGTGTGCCCGGACGCGGCCAGCACCAGCTCGTAGGTCGATCCGTCGAGGTCCGCGACCGGATCCTCATGCCGTTCCACGCCGTCGGTGGAGAACAACTCGAACCGGACCACGTCCTGGTCCGGACCGTGCACCGCCTCGGCGGCCGCCTCGACGGCGCGCAGCAGCGGCAGCGGACCACAGACGTAGACCAAACCACCCGCCGGGGTGTTCCGCACCAGCGCGTCCACGTCCGGCCGGCCGTCGGCGTCCTCAGCCAGCAGGGTGAGCCGCTCGCCCAGGACGCTCAGCCGCTCGATGAACGCCATCGACGACGCGGTGCGCCCACCGTAGGTCAGCGAGTACGGCGTGTCCCGGCGCGCCAACTCCTCGGCCATCGCCATCATCGGGGTGATCCCGATGCCGCCGGCGATCAGCGTGTGATGCGGGGCGTCCTCCAGGACGAAGTGGTTCTTCGGACGGGTCACCAACAACCGGTCGCCGACCCGGAGCGTCTCGTGGACGAAGCTCGACCCGCCCGTGGACTCCGGCTCGCGAAGCACCGCGATCTGCCAGGAGGACCGATCCGCCGGATCGCCGCACAGCGAATACTGCCGGGTGGTGCCGTCGGGCACGTACACGTCGATGTGCGCTCCGGGAGCCCATGCCGGGAGCGGGTCGTGATTGTCGATCCGGCCCAGCCGGACCGACAGCACCCCCTCGGCCTCCCAGGTCATCCGGGTCACCCGCAGCTCACGTTGTTCGACCATGCGTCCTCACTCCTGTCTCGACCCGAGACCTACCCACGCCGCAAGGCCACGAACTGGTCCAGCGAAGCGGGATCGACCAACGAATCCGGATCCGAGACCTCGCGAGGCTCGGCACCCAGCAGGATCTTCTTGACCGGGACCTCGAGCTTCTTGCCGCTGAGGGTACGCGGGATCGTTCCGGCCGGATACACCCGATCCGGGACGTGGCGTGGCGAGAGTTCGCGGCGTAGGGCCGCACCGACCTCCGCCACCAGCGCGTCGTCGAACGCGACTCCGGCGGCCGGGAGCACGAACAGGATCAGCTCGCCCGCCCCCCCGCCGTCGTCCTCCAGATGCACGACGAGGCTGTCGGCGATCGAATCGAGATCCTCCACCACCCGGTAGAACTCGGCCGTACCGAGCCGGACGCCACCCCGATTGAGCGTCGCGTCGGAGCGGCCGCTGATCACCATCGACCCATCCGGGTCGATCCGCACCCAGTCGCCGTGCCGCCAGGTGCCCGGCCACGGCGCGAAGTACGAGGACCGGTACCGCTCACCCGACTCGTCGCCCCACAAGAAGACCGGCATCGACGGCATCGGCGCGGTCACCACCAGTTCGCCCACCTCGCCGAGGACCGGCCGGCCCGACGGGCCCCAGGCCTCCACCCGGCAGCCGAGGGCGGAACCGGAGATCTCGCCGGGACGGATGGGCAGCCAGGGCACCCCGCCCGCGAACGCCGTACACACATCCGTGCCACCGGACAACGAGTTCACCCGCACTTGCTCGCCGAGCTGGTCGGTCAGCCACGCGAACCCCTCGGCCGGCAGCGGCGCGCCGGTCGAGCCGACCTCGCGGATGCCGGCGGGATCGCAGTGGTCCGCGGGCACCACACCGGCCTTGCGACAAGCCATGAGGTACGGCGCGCTGACGCCGAAGAACGTGACCCCGAAGTCGCCGGCCAGCCGCCAGAGCGCACTCATCCGATGGCCCGCCGGGTTCCCGTCGTACAGCACGATCGTGGCGCCTGCGATCAGGCCACCGATCAGGTGGTTCCACATCATCCAGCCGGTAGTGGAGTACCAGAAGAACCGGTCCCGAGGCCTCAGATCGGACTGCAGCGCCAGGGACTTGAAGAACTCCAGCGCGATGCCGCCGTGTCCGTGCACGATCGGCTTGGGCCGCCCGGTGGTGCCGGAGGTGAACAGCACCCAGAGCGGATGGGCGAACGGGACCCGTTCGACC
>JBOFLE010000246.1:0-3007 GCA_051657705.1 Nocardioides sp.
TACAGGACTGCTGATTTGCGGGGCTGAGGTCGAGCAGGCGAGTTTCCCCCAGGGGGTTGCCGTACGCATCGGTAATAGCCAATCCCGCCCGATGAGCAAGCAGGACGCTAGCCGCAATATCGTAAGGAAAAAGATGGAGAATATTTCCTCTGCCGGCCGATAGAAACTCTGCCTCGGTCGACGGGTGGTCCTTCAATATGCGATTTCCGATATCTACGTAGGCGTCCAACTGGCCGGTGACGATTCTGGATATCGAGAAGGAGGCGCTGTTGAAAACAAATACACCGCCAGTATTGGCTGATGTGTCCACGAGGTGTCCGTACGCCGCAGACATCAGGCGCATCGGGTGACCGTTGAGTTCGATAGACCAGAACATTCTGGCAAGATCCTCATTGATGCCGAGGTCTGGAACTGTGTGAAGATATCCACTGCCCACCACTTCGGTCTCGTCTGGACCGGTATACAACCACCGGCCACTCTTGAGTTCGAGTAGGAGTGCATGCTCAACGTCGGCCAGTGTCGGATCGCCGACCATCGGTGCAGCTGCTATCGAGACGGTGGCCAACTCCAGGTCGGCGGAAGCGGGCCGCGTGCCGTCGATGGGGTCCACGACTAGGAGGGTGCGTGGGTTCGGTCCGGTCGAGCGCAGCCCATGGTCCTCGGTATAGATCGCGAACGGTTCGTTGGTGGCTTCTCGAAGATAGGACCACACTGCCTGCTCCGCGAGTTCATCGATGTCGAACTGGGCGTCGCCGCCGGGTGAGTCATCGAGTACTCGTCTGGCGGCATTGACAGTCCCGCCGGCCTCAAGTGCGAGCCGGATCGCCTGGCCGAGCCCGAGCATGAAGTCCTTCATGCGAGCTCAGCACCAAACAAGTCGGCAAGCCGATCGCAGACGAGGTCTGCCTCTGACAATGTCAGTGTCAGAGGCGGGCGGATTTTGAGAACATTCCCATACCCGTAGCGAGATGTTCGCATGATCAGGCCGTGTTCCATCGCCTTCTCTGCCAGATGATTTGTCAGTGCCGAGTTCGGCCTCCCTTCGTCAGTTTCCAGTTCGAAACCGATCATGAGACCTACGCCGCGAACATCACCAATCTGCTTGTATCGCTCCTTCATCTCTGACAAGCGATTGAGGATGTGGTTTCCTACCGCACGGACATTAGCCAGGAACTCCGGTTGACGGACGATGTCCAAGGTCGCATTCGCAGCCGCCGACGCCATAAGATTTGCCCCGTATGTAAATGAGTGGTGGTGGCCAGGTAAGCCGGCCAGCCTTTCACTGGTAAGTATGCCGGCCACCTGCGCACCCGAGCCACCTAGTCCTTTGGCCACGGTAATGGCATCTGGCTCGACGCCGAAATGTTCGGCGGCAAACATTCGTCCGGTGCGGCCTATTCCGGTCTGGATTTCGTCAAATATAAGGAAGATGTTGTTAGCATCGCAGAATTTTCGCAATGCTGGGAAATACTCATCGGGAGGTACGATGTTTCCGCCGTTGCCGGAGATAGGCTCCACCACCACGGCGGCAACTTGTCCACTGCTAGCGTACTCGATGAAGTCTTCGATTCGTTGGACGCATAACATGCCACATGTTTCTTTCTTTTCTTTATAGAAACAGCGGTAGCAATAAGGATCGGGAACCTGAAAGCCTCCTGGATAAATTAATGGGAACGGTTCCTTGCGGAATCCATTTCCAGATAGCGACGCCATCATCATGCTCTGGCCAAGGTGACTCCGGAACAGACTGATAATATCTCGTTTGCCGGAGGCGTGCTGTGCCATCTTGATCGCGCCCTCGTTTGCGGCCGAACCACTCGACACCTTCAGATGAACCTGAGTTAGGTTGGCGGGTGAAAGCTCCACGAGTCGGTCGACCAGGCCATTGACCGGATTCGACTGGAAGCTCGACGTCACATGTATCAACATGTCGGCCTGTTGTCGGATCGCAGCGATCACAGCTGGATGACTGTAGCCTAAACTGAGGTTGAAGGTGGCAGAAGCGCAGTCAATGTAACTTCGACCCTCGTCATCGTAGAGATAGATTCCCTCGCCCTTCAGTACGAATGTATCGCTTACCTTGTAGTAGATGTGATCTGCGACGGACTTCGAGACGGTGTGAGCGATAGTCGTGTTAGTCATATTTGCCTCTCGCAAGTAGCTGTTCGAACGGATAGCTTGCCATGGAGATGCCGTCATCTTTCGGACGGGAATGGGAGAATGCTGAAGCGAATCTCGATATGTTGCGACCGAACTGCAAGTCGACCGACTAAAGCGTAGGTATCAGTTGGTTCCAGAACGGAAACAGTCTTTTTGGCCTGGTCTGCAACCTGCCTTTTGGCAGAAGGTTGTCGACCAGCCTTAAGCGTAAGCGGAAACAGAGTGATGAGGCTACTGATCATTGGTCTTTCCAATAGTTCCGATGTCACGAGGAAAATAGAGTGGCGGTCATCCTGGGCGAGCGCTGTGACCGGACTGCGGGCGATCGAGTCGACACCGCCGTCGTTGGGAGCACATTCAGTGCGTCGCGGCCGCCTGTGAACCTTGGGTGAACTTCGGTCTAATTTTCGATATGACCCGCGGAGTGGTACTTGTCTGTGCGGTGATGTCTATTGAGACGCCTGTTGACAAGGTCCACCACATGCGGTCCCCTGGAACCAAGTTGATAGAGAAATCGGTCGATGATGGTCAAATCTGGGGGAGAAGAATGGATCAACGACTAATCCAAGCTTTTGTGACCGTTGCGGACACCGGCTCGGTCGCCGGCGCGGCGACTACGCTCAACTACTCTCAGCCGCGCGTCAGTCAACACATACAGATGTTCGAGTCGATGGTCGGCTGCCGTGTGTTTCGCCGCTCCAGTCGGGGCATGGTGGTGACGGATTCGGGCGCCTGTCTCCTGCCGGTGGCGCGGGTGGCGCTGCATGCATTGGACGTGATGTGCAGTGGTGCCAAGACAGTCTCCCGTGGTGACACGTCTGTTGGGCGCGAACGTCGCCGACGCTAG
>JBOFLE010000247.1:0-1360 GCA_051657705.1 Nocardioides sp.
GACGTTTCTCCAAAGCGGACGTTCCTGGAAGCGTTGCTCCGAGAGGATGCATCTGCACAAGCAGACGATCGTCTACCGCATCAAGCGGATCGAAGAACTCCTCGGCCGATCATTGGACGACATGGATGACCTTGCTGAGGTATGGCTAGCCATAAGGGCCCTCGACGCACTGGATTCTAGACTCGATGCTTAAGGAGAAGACGTTGATCTCCTGGCCGGAGCCTGTCAACCTTTCTGAGACACGTTGTTGAGTTAATTACTGGGTCGGGTTCTCCTTGTCTTGGGGTTTGTTGATCCATGCGGTTTCGGGGAGCTTCGGCGGTTCGGGGTGTTTGAGGACGAAGCGTTCGGGGCGGGCTTGGTAGGCGGCGTCTAGGACGTGGCCACGGGCTTCGCGGATGGCGTGGGCGCGGCCGTAGTGGACGTCGGCGGGTGTGTGTAGCCCGATCCCGGAATGCCGGTGCTCATGGCCGTACCAGCTGAAGAACCGGTCACAGAACACCCGGGCGTCCTCGATGCAGCCGAACCGTTCGGGAAAGTCGGTCGGTACTTCAGGGTCTTGAAGTGCGCCTCGGAATACGGGTTGTCGTTCGAGCAGTGCGGTCGGCTGTGGGACTTGGTGACGCCGAGGTCAGCGAGTAGGAACGCCACCGGCTTGGACGCCATCGACGAGCCACGGTCGGCGTGCAGGGTGAGCTGGCGGCGGTCGAGGATCTTCTGCTTGCGGATCGACTCCGCAATGAGCCGTTCGGCGAGGACCGCGGACTCTCGTGAAACGATCATCCATCCGACGGGGTAACGGGAGAAGATGTCGAGGATCACGTACAGGTAGTAGTAGGTCCACTTCGCCGGGCCGTGCAACTTCGTGATGTCCCAGCTTCACACGCGATTCGGTGCGTCCGCGACGAGCTCGGGCTTCACCTTCGCCGAATGGACCGCGTGCCGGCGGCGGTCGCCGGTCTCGCGTAGCAGCCGGTACATCGTGGACTCGCTGCACAAGTAAGTGCCTTCGTCCAGCATCCTTGCGTAGACCGTCGCTGGCGCCATGTCGGCGAACCGCTCCGAGTGCAACACCTCCAGTACCCTCGCGCGTTCCTGTCTGGTCAACGCTCGCGGTCAGATCTCGATCTGCCGCGAGCACGCCAAGAACGTCAAACGCTGGCGCGACCCACACATGGCGCTGCGCTGGTGCGCAGCCGGGATGCTCGAAGCATCCAAACTATTCCGCCGGGTCAAAGGCCACCTCCACCTACCCGCCCTACGCACCGCCCTCCATCAACACCTCGCCGACACCACTGTCGGTGCCGAGTGCAACACTCAAGACGTGAGCGCAGCCTGACGCTCACCGGACCGCCACCGA
>JBOFLE010000248.1:0-6594 GCA_051657705.1 Nocardioides sp.
ACCCGCCGACCTGGCCGCCTGGACCCAAAATCACTGGTCGATCGAGAACAAACTCCACTGGGTACGCGACGTGACCTTCGATGAGGACCGCTCCCAAGTCCGCAGCGCCGCCCTACCTCGAGTCATGGCGAGCCTGCGCAACACCACCCTGAACCTCTCGCGGCTGACCGGCTTCAGCGACATCGCAACCGCAACCAGATATCACTCACGCAACCCACAACGAGCCATCACCTGCGCCCTCCTCGCCTGCTGAAACACGACCTTTCCGGGGCCCTGGTATCGTTCAGATTTTTCTGGATGCCGCGTGGCGCGCCTGGGGCCTCCGGGCAGTTGTACGGACACGAAGGCGGCTCGTGCCGCCAGAGTTTGCGCCAGGTGCGAGTTTCCGGCCCGGTATTCGGGAGATCAGGGGCCCGAGACTGACGAATCTGTTGTCAAACCGTGATCACGGGGGAGGTCCTTCGCGGGATCACCTCATCGACGAGTAGGGCTATGGTCAGGGGAACAGTCAGTTGGCCGACGAGGGGATATATGGGATGAACCCGATGCGTGTCAGGTCTCGCCAGTGGTCTGCCGCGATCGCGCTGATGGCCGGGTGCGCGCTCACACTGTCCGCGTGCGGTGGTGACGGGGGTGGCGGGGACGCTACCGGTGGTGACGGCGGTGGATCGACCTTCGTGTTCGGTGCCTCCGCTGATCCGAAGATCCTGGACGGCGCCTATGTCAGCGACGGCGAGTCGTTGCGCGCCGTACGGCAGATCTTCGAGGGCCTGGTGACGACCAAACCCGGCAGTACCGAGGTGATTCCCTGGCTGGCCGAGGAGTGGACCACCAGCGAGGACGGCCTGACCTGGACCTTCTCGCTCAAGGACGGCGTCACGTTCTCCGACGGCACCGACTTCGACGCCGAGGCGGTCTGTTTCAACTTCGATCGCTGGTACAACTTCACCGGGCTCCAGCAGAGCCCGTCGGTGGCCTACTACTGGACCACGGTGTTCGGCGGATTCGCCGAGAGCGAGGACCCGGAGCTGCCGCCGAGCCTCTACAAGTCCTGCGCGGCCACCGACGCGACGACCGCGGAGATCACCCTGACCAGGCCTTCGTCGACCTTCCTGTCGGCGCTGTCGCTGCCGTCGTTCTCCATCGCCAGTCCCGACGCGCTGGAGAAGTACGGCGCGGACGAGGTCGGCGGCGCGGAGGACGCGCCCACCTTCAGCGGCACCTTCGGCAGCGAGAACCCGGTCGGGACCGGTCCGTTCACCTTGAAGTCCTGGGAGCGCGACAACCAGTTGGTGATGGAGCGCAACGAGGACTACTGGGGAGAGAAGGCCAAGGTCGAGAACCTGGTCTTCAAGCCGATCCCCGATGGCCCGGCGCGTCGGCAGGCGCTGCAATCCGGTGACATCGACGGCTTCGACCTGGTCGACCCGGCCGACCTGCAAGCACTGGAGGACAAGGGGTACCAGATCCTGAAGCGGCCGGCCTTCAACGTGGGATACATCGGCTTCAACCAGGCCATCAAGCCCATGGACAACCCCAAGATCCGGCAGGCGATCGCCTACGCGATCGATCGCGAGAAGGTCATCTCCACCAACTATCCCGAGGGCAGCACGGTGGCCACCCAGTTCCAGCCGCCGGAGGTGTTCGGCCACAGCGACTCGGTGCCGACCTACGACTACGACCCGGAGAAGGCCAAGCAGCTGATCGCGGAGTCCGGGGTGAAGAATCCGACCTTGGAGTTCTGGTACCCCAGCGATGTCTCGCGGCCGTACATGCCCGATCCGGCCGCGAACTACCAGCTCATGAAGGCCGATCTTGAGGCGGTGGGCTTCACAGTCGACACGAAGTCGGCGCCCTGGGACCCGGACTACCTGGACAAGGTCGACGGCGGCAAGGCGATGATGTACATCCTGGGCTGGACCGGAGACTTCGGCGACCCGGACAACTTCATCGGGACGTTCTTCCAGGCCAAGTCGCCGGCCTTCGGATTCACCGACAAGGAGATCTTCTCGCTGTTGGACGAGGCGGAGGCCGAGACCGACCAGGCCACGCGCACCGAGCTCTACGTCCAGGCCAACGACGCGATCATGGAGGTCCTGCCCGGGGTCCCGTACGTGCATACCGAGCCGTCGCTGGCCTTCAAGCCCGGCGTCGAGGGCTTCGTGCCGAGCCCGGTCAACAACGAGGACTTCAACACGGTGACCCTGCCCTCGTCGTGAGGGCCGAGGTCCGGTGATCGTAGAGTTCGGAGATGCTTGCCTACGTCGTCCGAAGGGTGGGGCAACTGATCCCGATCCTGTTGGGGTTGAGCATCATCTTGTTCGCCTGGATCCGCGCTCTCCCAGGGGGCCCCGCCGTGGCTCTCCTGGGAGAGCGGGCCACGCCCGCGAAGATCGCCCAGATCAACAAGCTGTATGGTCTCGACCGGCCGGTCTGGGAGCAGTACCTAAGGTTCCTCGACCGGGTTCTGCACGGCAATCTCGGGGTCTCCGTCACGACCCAGCGCCCAGTGATGGAGGAGTGGTGGGACCGGTTCCCGGCCACCATCGAGCTGTCCTTCATGGCCGGGCTGATCGCTATCGGGATCGGCGTGCCACTCGGCTATCTCGCCGCGCGGCGGCACGGGACCTGGTTCGATCAGCTGTCGGTGGCCGGCTCGCTGATCGGGGTCGCGATACCGGTGTTCTTCCTCGGCTACATGCTGAAGTACGTCTTCGCGGTCAAGCTGGGCTGGCTCCCGGCCGACGGCCGGCAGGATCCGCGGCTTTTCACCGATCATCCGACCGGTTTCTACGTGCTGGACGGGTTGCTCACCGGGCGTGGTGATGCCGCCTGGGACGCGTTCTTGCACCTGATCCTCCCGGCGATGGCGCTGGCGAGCATTCCGCTCGCGGTGATCACCCGGATCACCCGGGCGGCCGTGCTCGACGTGGTGCACGAAGATTACGTGCGCACGGCCGAGGCGAAGGGCCTGACCACGGGCACGATCACCCGCCGTCACGTGTTGCGCAACGCACTCCTCCCGGTCGCCACGGTCACCGGCCTTCAGGTCGGCCTGCTGCTGGCCGGCGCGGTGTTGACCGAGACGACCTTCAGCTTCTCGGGCATCGGGAAGTTCCTGGTCGACAGCATCGGGGCCCGGGACTACGCGGTGATCCAGGGCTTCATCTTGATGATCGCGATCATCGTGGTCGTGGTGAACCTGCTCGTGGACATCTCCTACGGCGTCATCGACCCCCGGGTGCGGGTCAAGTGAGCGAAGCGAGAGAGCGCATCGGCCCGCATTTGAGCGTGGTGGGTGAGTGTGCGCTCGAACTGCGAGCGAAGAAGCGACACAGCGAAGCGAGAGAGCGCATCGGCCCGCACCCGACTGCCCGCCGCGACCTTGCGCTCGAACTGCGAGCGAGAAAAATGACAATGAGCGAAGCGAGAGAGCGCATCGGCCCGCACCCGACTGCCCGCCGCGACCTTGCGCTCGAACTGCGAGCGAGAAAATGACAGTGAGTCACAGCGAGGCGACGGTCGAGGCCGGTGGATCGTTGGGTCGCGATGCCTGGCGACGGCTGCGGGTCAACCCGATGGCGATCGTCGGCGCGGCGCTGATCGCCGGGTTCGTGATCGTCGCCGTGTTCGCGCCGCTCCTGGCGCCGTATTCGCCCACCGAATCGGTGGCGAGCGTCACCCCGACGAAGATCCCGGGCCCGTCGGCCGAGCACTGGTTCGGCGTGGACAATCTCGGTCGTGACGAGTTCAGCCGCATCCTCTACGGCGCCCGGCAGTCGCTGATCATCGGGGTGTTCAGCCTGTTGATCGGGATGGCGGCCGGGATCGCGCTCGGCGTGCTGGCCGGCGGTATGGGCGGCTGGGTGGACACCGTGGTGATGCGGTTGACGGACATGATGCTGTCCGTTCCGGGGCTGCTGTTCGCCATCGGTGTCGCGGCGCTGCTCGGTCAGAGCCTGCGGTCGGTGATCATCGCGATCGCCGTCGTCAACGTGCCGATCTTCGCGCGCATGTTGCGAGGGTCGATGTTGGCCGAGAAGCAGAAGGACTACGTGCTGGCGATCACCTCGATCGGTGTCAAACGCTGGGCGGTCATCCTCCGGCACGTGCTGCCCAACTCGGTCTCCCCGGTAATCGTGCAAGGCACGCTCACGCTGGCTACCGCCATCATCGACGCGGCCGGGCTGGCATTCCTCGGGCTCTCCGGCGAGGACCCGGCGATCCCCGAGTGGGGCCTGATGCTGGCCGGTACCCAGCGGTTCCTGGCCAGTGCTCCGCATCTGGCGATCTTCCCGGGGGTGGCGATCGTGATCACCGCGCTCGGTTTCACCTTGCTCGGGGAGGCGCTGCGTGAGGCCATCGATCCGAAGTACCGTCGATGAGCGCGGCGACCCTGGGGACGCACCCATCGCTGGAGCCCGGTGGGCGCGTTCCGATGCTGCAGGTCACCGACCTCAGCGTGACGTTCACCAGCCGTGGTCGCGCCGGCGGGAGACCCGATGTCCGGGCCGTCGACGGGGTCTCGTTGTCGGTGGCCGAAGGCGAGACCGTCGGCATCGTCGGCGAGTCCGGCAGCGGGAAGTCGGTCTCCGCGCTGGCCGTCCTGGGACTGCTTCCGCGTCGTGGCGTGCGGGTCTCCGGGTCGGTGAAGTTCGACGGCGTCGAGTTGCTCGGCCAGCCCGACAAGCGGCTGCGCGATCTCCGGGGCCGGGAGATGTCGATGGTGTTCCAGGATCCGATGACGTCGCTGAACCCGGTCATCTCGATCGGCGAGCAGGTGACCGAGGTGCTGCGCCGGCATCGTGACATGGACGCCGCCGCCGCGCGAGCCGAGGCCCAGTCGCTGCTGATCAAAGTCGGCATACCGGACGGCAGCCGCCGCCTGAAGGAGTATCCCCATCAGATGTCCGGTGGTATGCGGCAGCGTGCGTTGATCGCGATCGCGTTGGCCTGCCGGCCGCGCCTGTTGATCTGCGATGAGCCGACGACGGCGTTGGACGTCACGATCCAGGCGCAGATCCTCGACTTGCTGAAGGGACTGGTGGCCGAGTCCGGTACCGCGTTGATGATGATCACTCACGATCTCGGCGTGGTCGCCGGGCTCTGCAGCCGAGTCCATGTGATGTACGCCGGGCGCATCGTCGAGTCCGCGCCGCGGCGCGGCTTGTTCGGGCGGCCCCGCCATCCGTACACCGAGGGGCTGCTCGCGTCGATACCGCGTCTCGACGCTCCTCGGGGCGCCGGGCTCGATCCGATTCCCGGCTCGCCCAACGACACCCTGCCGTGGGACTCCGCGTGCGCCTTCGCACCACGGTGCTCCGCGGTGGACGACGAGTGTCGGCAGCGAGTTCCGAGGCTCGCCGGGTTGGCCGGAGGCGAGGTCAGGTGTCATCACCCGGTCGGTGAGTCACCGTGAGTTCGTCGACGAACGCATCCGATGGCGCCCTCTTGAGCGTGTCCGGGCTCCAGGTGCACTTCCCGATCACCGCCGGTGTGGTCTTCGACCGCGTGGTGGGGCACGTCAAGGCGGTCGACGGGGTCGACCTGGAGGTGCCCCGCGGTACGACGTACGGCCTGGTCGGCGAGTCCGGATGCGGCAAGAGCACGCTGGGACGAGCCGTGCTCAAGCTGGTCCCCCCGACCGCCGGGACGGTGCGATTCGACGGCCGGGACCTGGTTGCCACCTCAGGCGAGGAGCTGAGAGCGTTGCGCCGCCGGATGCAGATGGTGTTCCAGGATCCGATGGCCAGCCTCGACCCCCGGCAGTCCGTCGAGTCGTTGTTGAGCGAACCGCTGCGGGCACACGGGGTCGACCCGAAGGGCGGCCATTCCGCACATGTACGGCGAATGCTCGACCTGGTCGGCCTGCCGGCAGCGGCCGCCAGCCGCTATCCACACGAGTTCTCCGGCGGGCAGCGCCAGCGGGTCGGGATCGCCCGGGCCATCGCGCTCGATCCGGACCTGGTGATCGCCGACGAGCCGGTGTCCGCGCTCGACGTGTCGGTGCAGGCTCAGGTGCTCAACCTGTTGCGGGAGCTGCAGGACCGGCTGGGGCTGACTTATCTGTTCATCGCGCACGACCTCGCGGTGGTTCGCCACGTCAGCGACACCATCGCGGTGATGTATCTCGGCGGAATCGTCGAGGAGGCCTCCGGCGAGGCGCTCTACTCCACGCCCCGGCACCCCTACACCATCTCGCTGATGTCGGCGATCCCGATTCCCGACCCCGAGGTCGAGGACCGACGCGAGCGGATCTTGCTCCGTGGGGACTTGCCGAGCCCGGCCAATCCGCCGGCCGGGTGCCGTTTTCATACTCGGTGCCCGTTCGTGCAGCCGACTCGCTGTGCCGACGAGCGACCCGAACTTATCTCCGTCGATCTCGCGCCGCCGGTCGGCGGCGCGGCGGGCGGCGCGGCGGGCGGCGCGGCGGGCGGTTCGGTCGGATCGATCCCCCACAAGGTCGCCTGCCACTACGCCGCGGAGATCGCCGCCGGCGCCATCACCCGCTCCCGATAAGCGCCGAGGCGTCACAAAAGCACGCCGAGACGTCACAAAGTCAGGTGCTTTTGTGACCTCTCGGCGTGCTTTTGT
>JBOFLE010000249.1:0-2060 GCA_051657705.1 Nocardioides sp.
TCCCGAGGGACGTTAGAAGCTTCTGGGGGGAGCTTTTCAGAAACTAACCGTCCCCACAAGTCCTCCGACTGCACTTCGAACGTCCCACGTCCTGCTGTGTCCTGAGTACCTGAGGCGCGCAGGGTGCCTTCCGCATCAGCCAAGAGGGATGTATGGATTGCAAACTCATGCCGATTCAACCGCCTCGCGTGCGACGCAGGCGTTGCCTCGCTGTTCGAACGGAGCCGTTGGCATGGCAGGCCCTCCCACTTCCGGGGGACCGGGAGCGCGCTGTGAGGACCTGCTCTGCGTGCCGACGGATCGCACCGGCCCAGTTCCTGGTGTGCGGCTTGTGCTGGCGCCGGCTACCGCAACCACTGCGAACCGAACTCTCCCGATCCTGGCACCGATGGCGCCGCGACCTGTACGACCTGGACCAGTTCGATGTCTACCGCGCCGCCCGCCGAGACGTACTGGCCTTCCTCACCAGACCCGGCGCGCGATGACCCATCGCCCGAATAGCGGCTTCCACGCTCCCCCGCTCACGCCGACCACGCTCGCCACCGAACCACCGACTCCGGAGTGGGTCGGCCAGATACACCGCGCCGATATCGGTGACGGCCTGACCGGTCGACTGGGTCAGTAGACCCAGCCCCAACTTTCCCGACCAAGTCGTCCAAACCCTGCTGGTACGTCTCGACGGACGAACCGACCTACACCCACCGGTCGTCTATGCCGGTGAACTCCCCGAAGTCATCCACACCGAGGACTGGCTCGCCTACACCATCCTCACCGCCAACATCGCCGGCATCCTCAGCCGCGCCAACGAAGCCACCCGCACCCTCACCCGACACAAACCTGCTGTGAGTGTTGGAGGTGGCTGGTCTGGGACTGGCTGCCTCAGGATGGGCGCTGGTCGTCTCGCACTGGATGTGACCCAACAAACGCCTGGCCCCTCAAGGGTGCCTTGGTGTGGATCTGTCCGTTTGGTGCGTGGCGGCCGGTGTCAATCTGGCCCACGACGGTGACTTGATTAGAAGGCTGTCCATCGCGCTCCTTGAGGTGCGAGATGTGACTCATCACAGTGCTGCCCCGACGTGACTCCTACCCAGGCTGACACCGGCCCGAAGCGACCGGACCGTATCCCTGAAAGAGGAAAGGAGCCCGTGGCCGCTCATGACCATCGTGGCGCACAAGTATCCCTATGTCATCGGTGTGGACACTCACGCCAAGACCCATGCCCTGGCGATCCTGGCCGCTGAGACCGGCGCGATGGTCGGTGAGGGCCAGTTCCCGGCCACCGCATCCGGGATGGCCCGCGCAATCGAATGGGTCGCACGCCGTACTGGAGCTGACCTCGCGGCGTTGTGGGTCATCGAGGGGGTGGCCTCCTACGGCGCCTTGCTCGCCGGTCAGGTCAC
Source organism: Nocardioides sp. (assembly GCA_051657705.1). Taxonomy (GTDB): domain Bacteria; phylum Actinomycetota; class Actinomycetes; order Propionibacteriales; family Nocardioidaceae; genus Nocardioides. The sequence continues at coordinate 1,401 of JBOFLE010000249.1, forward strand.
CACCGCCGGATACCAAGTCATCGAGGCCGCTCGGATGGACGCTCGGGCCCACCGCGGAGTCGGGAAGTCCGACCCGCTCGACGCCCGCCGCATCGGCGCTGCCGTCTTGCCACTCGACCTCACCCAGCTACGTCATCCCCGCGCTGACCACGGCATACGGGCCGCGCTACGGGTCCTGATCGCTGCTCGTGACCATGTAAGCGCCGGGCGGACCGCCGCGGTCAACGCTCTGACCGCGCTGCTACGTGTCATCGACCTCGGTGTCGACGCCCGCAAGCCGTTGAGCGGTACCCAGATCAGCGAGATCGCCCACTGGCGCACCCGGCAAGGCGAAGAGATCAGCGCCGCGACCGCACGTGCCGAGGCGATCAGGCTGGCCAAGCAGATCACCAGCTTCAATACAGAGCTGACCACAAACAAAGCCCGCATCGACAAACTCGTACAGGCCAGCCCCGCCGCACCACTGCTCGACAAGGTCGGCATCGGACCCATCACCGCCGCCATCGTCATGACAGCCTGGTCCCACCAAGGACGTCTACGATCCGAGGCCGCATTCGCAGCGCTCGCCGGCGTCAACCCCATCCCCGCCTCGTCGGGCAACACCACCCGACATCGACTCAACCGCGGCGGCGACAGACGACTCAACCGCGCCCTACACAT
>JBOFLE010000250.1:0-1020 GCA_051657705.1 Nocardioides sp.
GTGGAGCCGACAACAACCACCGCCTCCTCGCCGTTCGCGATTGCGAAGTCTCGGTACCACTCCTGACGTGCTTCGCACTCGTAGATCGTGTCGAGCAGGTGGGGGCTGGCTCTGCCGACCGTCTGAGTGCCGCGGGTCCTGAAGTCCTGAACCGGGAGGAGCTCCTCGGGCGGCGCGGCCAAGAAGAAGTAGCCCACCGGGGTGTGCGTGGCCTTGGCGAAACTTTCCAGTTGCTTGAGGGTCGGATCAACGTCGCCATCGACCCACGAAGCGAGCCGGGGGAACTTGGCCGCTAGCTTCTCGGGTGGCAGGCCGGATCGCTCGCTGGCCCAGGCCAACAGCTCACCGCGGACCGCCACCCGCACCGTCATGGCCATATCCTCTCGCGTTCGGGTCTCGAAAACCTGATCTGGTTCTCACTCGCGTCCACCGATTCACTCACCTGCCGCCGACAGGACCCAGCAGTCTGAGAGTTGTATGGCACGAGGCAGTCACCAGTCGGCTGCGGTCACAGTCCGAGGTCGGGCCCAGCGCAATCGCCACCTTTCCGCCGAACCGGCGCGGGCCAGGGAATCCCAAGCTGAGAGCTGCGCAGGGTTCTGGCCGTTTCCCGACAAAGTCGAGTTCCACGAATTGCGGAGGATCGTTCTCTTGAGAAGTCTGCACGCATGCGTCATGCCGAGCGACGCCGTCTCGTCGAGGGCGTTGCCACTATCTTGAAGTCGACCAAGGAACACGACGGGTAGCGAACTTCATCGTCCGCCGGCTCGCGCTCCACGACTGCGCCGGGGGCGCACATCAGTTGCGCGAGAGCGTCGAGTACGAACTGGGGTACGTCGATCTCGCCTATCTACATCGGTCAGGCCACGTCGCTTGGCACGGCGGTTCGCTTGATCTGGTCGAGGGTTTCGACGATCTCCTCGACGTCAGTTCCTGGACGATCCCCGGGACACCTACGCCTTGAGGGCGGTGTCGTTGTTCTTCGCGGCAACGTCGCCGCGGTAGGGGACCGGCAGAGAT
>JBOFLE010000251.1:0-26717 GCA_051657705.1 Nocardioides sp.
GCTCGGTATCGAGCGCGGTCACAACCGCGTCAAGGAGATCGGGCGCGGGCTTCATGGCACTGACTCGCTGCGAGGTACGGCAGGCATAGTGCCGGACGCGCTCGGACCAGCCGAAACGATCGAGGAACGCACGGACCGCGCGGGCATCGTTGTTGCTGACCACCGCCACGGGCACCTGCCGCCTCGCGGCAAAGTCGAACAAGTCCTCCGCGTGCGGACTCGGCGTACTGTGTCGTGCGGCGGCGACCTCGGCTTGGACGCAGGCTGTCAGCACGTCCGCGAGTTGGGCTGGTTGGTAGCGGTCGACGTACCGCAGGATCGCCAAGTGATCGGCAGTGACGCGGAGGGGCTCGGGTAGTTCGGCGAGGCGGTTCAGTGCCCCCCTGGCCTGGTCGGCGGCATCCTGGTTGACCGGATAGGGCATCAGGTCGGTCAGCGGACCGTCGAAGTCGAGGAGGAGCGCGGCGAGTGCGGCGCGGCTAGTCATCGTCGGCGGGCTTGGCGATGGTGTCCCAGATACTTTCGAACCAGGCGCGGGTCTGCTGGACGAACTGAGATTCAGTCGAGTCGGGGTCGCCGTCGTCGGTGTGCTGGAACAGTACGGCGTCCTTACCCATCGGGTCGAAGGTAGCGACACGCTGGCCATCGAGCTGCACCAGGTGTCGCACCACGGGGTAGTACCCGAAGAAGGCGTCGGTGTCGTTGATCACGTAGCACATGAACAGCGGGGTCGCGCCGTAGAGCCGAATCTCTACGGCAGCCTGCTCGATGAGGCCGAGATCTGCGAGTTCTCCGACCGCCTCGGAGATCGCGCCGGTATGGCGCACGGCGATCCGGACCATCCGGTCGCGGGCTGCGGCCGACTCCTCGGGTGAGCAGTTCTCGATCACGGGCAACGCAAGTGGCTGGGTCATGTCGGAGAGCAGGAGCCGGAGACGGATCGTCGAGGGCGTGAGTCGTCCGAGACGCACCATGTCGAGTGGTTCGCCGATGACACCGTGCAGCGTCTCGGCGGTGTAGCCACAGAAGTCGATCCGAACATGCTGCTGATCGAAAGCACGCTCGATGTGCGGCCGAAGCCCCACCGGCCGCTCGGTGCGAGTGCGGGCGAAGACTCCGCTCCCCTGCCGCGAAACGGTCAAGCCCTCGTCCTTGAGCAGGCGCAGGGCCTGCTGAATCGTCATCCGCGCCACGCCGTAGGTCCTGGCCAGCTCGGTTTGACTGGGCAGCTTGTCGCCGGGCGCGACGGTGCGGGTCAGGATCGCCGCTCGCAGGGCCGCGGCCACCTGCTGGTACGGCGGGCGCGGGTCGTCGGGATCGAGGCTCACAGGTTCAAGCGTAGGGCGGCATGGCTAGGTCCCCTAGGAGAATCCAAAGAACCTTGACATGACTAGCCACGCTAGGCCAACCTAGGTCACTCCTAGCAATCTGGCTAGGCAACCTAGTTAAGAAGTGGTTCAGGGTGTGTACGGCTACCGGGTGGGTGGGTGTCGGATGAGGCGCGAGCGGAGTGCCGCGAAGGCGTCCGGGTGCGTGGTCCGATGAACACTGGATTCAATCCGCAGCGCCCGATCCCCTACGTCATCGCCGCCGAGCCGAGCGCGCCGAAGTGGGTCGGAGCAGTACGGCGCGCCGAGACCGACGACGGGCTGGTCGGAATCGACTGGATACGCCGACCCAGCCCCACATTCACCGACCACGCCCAGCAATCCCTCCTCGTCCGACCCGACGGCCGCGTGGAACTCCACCCACCCGTCGTACTCCCCAGCGAACTCCCCGACATCATCCAAGCCGACGACTGGCTCGCCTACGCCGTACTCGCCGCCAACATCTCCGGAATACTCGGCCGCGCCCTCGACACCACCCGCACACCCTCACCCGACCAAACCCACCTGAGAACCGCCGCGCTCAGCTGAGACCGACCTTTCATGCCTGACTTCCTACGTGCTGTACCGCCATGGTCCGCTCGAGCTGTGTGCGGAAATCCCTGACGCGAGCGTCTCCTTGAAGTCCCTGGCGCTGAAATTCTCGGCTGAGTTCCTGTCCCACCATCACCAAGCTCGGCAGAGATTGCCGAGCGCCGTCGAGGGCTCGGCGGCCCTCGGTCACCGCGCCGTCGATGTCTCCGTCTCGCGCCGCGAGCACGCCGAGCGTGACTCGCGCTTCGGCGACCCGCATAGGACTCCGGACATCTCCATTGCCGCTGGTACCGAGCCTCAGCACTTCCTCCGCGTAGAGCCGGGCAATGGAGTCCTTCCCGACATTCCGGTAGGCGTCCATCACGTAGAAGTGCCACTTGGCCGCATCGATCGCGAAGTGGTCGTCCGGGTTCGTTGGTCGAGGCAGGTCTTCAAGGGTCTTGCGGCCGCGATCGAGGGCTACCTCGACCTGTTGAGAGTTGTCCAGACGCGCCCACGCCTTTGCGATCTGTGCGTGAAGTTGCACACTGACGCCGCGCGGTCCCGCTACCTCGATGCCGTGCTCGCTCACCGCGATCGTTTGGTGATAGTCACCGCTGGTCAGTGCGAACCAGGCGGACATCTCGTGGGCCCAACCCATGATCTCCCGATGGTCCAGTTCGGTGCCTAGATCCAACGCGTATCGTCGTGTCGTCTCGGCCGCGAGACGGTCCCCGGCGTCGTACTCGATACAACCTACGAGCAAGGCGAGCCGACCGGCGAGCGCGAGGATCTCGCCGTGCTGGGCATACGTCAGACGCTCGCCGAGAAGTCTGGTCATCCGGCGAAGCCACTCATGGCTCTCCGTCCGAAGCTCCCCGATAGGTCGATAGCGATACTCGCCGCTCAGTCGCTCGACAGTGTGTTCAACAGCCCGGACGGTAGTGGCATCGATCGAGCTGCGTTGTAGACGCGCCACCAACTCTGCCGTATCCATTCCATTGACTTCGCCCAGCGCCGAATCGCCCAACGGCTCCACGGGAAAGAGATCGTCAGCGACTGTGCCGAAGCATGCGGCGATGTACCGGGCCCACTCCCGCGGCCGCACCCGGCCCGACTCCCACTCCTTCCACTGCCGCGTCAGGCTCTCTTGAGAACCGCCTTCTCTGCCATTCGCATGCTGGTAGATCGCGCGCAGGTTGCCCACCGCTTGTGCTTGAGACCATCCGCGCGCCTCGCGCTCCCGCCGGAGTCGCGCCGCCCATGGAGGCCGAGGGGTCATGGCCACCATGATGCCGCACCTGCGTCCCGGTGATACGCGGAGAGCCGCTGCTGTCCCCCTCCGTCATCTACTCACCGGTCGTCGAACCGCCAACACTTGCCGCATGAGCAAGAGCCTTCGATACGGCGCTGATCATGTCCGCCGACGTGTGCCTGGTGAGCCTCGGATGCCGCTCGCGGCGGGACATGTCACGAAGACCTGTGGGCGAGTGGTCGGATGAGTACCGCGTTCAACCCGCAGCGCCCGATCCCCTACGTCATCGCCGCCGAGCCGGACACACCCACGTGGGTCGGAGCCGTACGACGCGCCGAGACCGACGACGGGCTGGTCGGTGTCGACTGGGTACGCCGACCCAGCCCCGCATTCACCGACCAGGTCGTGCAATCCCTGCTGGTCCGCCCCGACGGCCGAGTGGAGTTGCATCCACCCGTCGTGTTCCCCGGCGAGATCCCCGAGATCGTCCAAGCCGACGACTGGCTGGTCTACGCCGTACTCGCCGCCAACATCTCCGGAATACTCGGCCACGCCCTCGAAACCACCCGGACTCTCACCCGACCCAAACCCAGCCGAGAACCGCCGCCGCTCAGCTGAGCACGGACCTGCGCTCGCACCGCGACGCGCGCCGTTACCGCGTCAGAAGCGTGGAGCCGGTGACAGGAGTCGAACCCGCGACATCTTCATTACAAGTGAAGCGCTCTACCAACTGAGCTACACCGGCGCGCCCGCCTGAAACGGGCACTTGATCCTACTCCGAGACACCGCGCTGGCCGCGACGCGTACCCCCGACGTACCCGGAGCCGAACTCAGCCGGACGCGGAATCCGGAGCCGGGCCACCAGCGCGGTCCGCTGATACCGTATTCGCCATGGACGCAGCGACACTGGTCGGCCTGGTCATCGTCGTGGCCGGCGTGTATTTCCTCCTGAACGCCACCCGACGACGCAAGTAGCCCGCTCTCCGTTCACGCGTCGGCCGCGGGGCGCGCTCGACTCATGCTTGGGTGGCGCCGATCGAGGCCGGCGCAATCTCTTTGACTCTCCCAGGCCTCCGCTGGTTGGGTGGCACGGTGATGGGTGGGCGAGCGACGGCGCTTTGGGTGTCGCTGGCGATGTGCATGGCTCTGGCCGCCGGATGCGGCGACGACACCACCGACACGACGGCAAAGGCCCCCCGAGCGACCGAGCCCAGTCAGGGCGCGACGAGCGCTACGCCGACGCCCGAGCCAGCCGTGGCGCCGCTGACGTGGCGCGAGTGCGAGCCCGGCCGACCGCGGCTGGTCGGCGAAGCCGCCCGGCGGAAGAAGGACTTCCAGTGCGCGACGCTGGTCGTACCGCTCGACTACGACGACCCCGATGGTCGGCGTCTCGAGATCGCGGTCGGGCGGATGAAGGCCGGCGGCCCTGGCCGGCGAGCGGGGACGATCATCGTCAGTCCGGAGAGTCCCGGATCGAGCGGCGTCGAGTTGGCGGCCAATGCCCGGTCCGCGTTGCCAGGCACGATCGGCACGCGTTTCGATGTCGTCGGCTTCGATCCACGCGGAGTCGCCAATTCAGCACCGATTCGCTGCTCCCGGGACAAGGCTCGGGTCGAACAGGCCCCGTCGTCGACGGACTATCCGGTCACCGACGCCGACGTGGCCGCCCGGAAACGAGCGGAAGTCGGCCTCGCCGAGGACTGCGAGAAGTTCGCCGGGCCGATCCTCGATCACCTGTCCACCGCGAACGTCGCCAGGGACATGGACCGGCTGCGGGCCGCGCTCGGTGAGGAGAGCGTCAACCACATCGGCTTCTCTCACGGCACCCTTCTCGGAGCGACCTACGCCAATCTCTTCCCCGACCGGATCCGCACGATGACCATGGACGGCGCGGTCAACCCGGTCGAGTGGATGACCGGCACCGGCGACGACGAGTCCACCGCGGACACGCCGACCTTCATCCGATTGGATGCGGTGGCGGGCGCCCAGCAGACGCTGGCGGAGTTCTTCCGGCTCTGCGACAGGGCCGGCAAGGGATGCGCCCTCGCCCCCGACTCGAAGCGGCGCTACGGCGCCCTGCTCCGGAAGGCCGGTGAGCCGGAAGGGCTGGTAATAGAGAAGAGCGGGGCCCGGACCTCCGAGACGGAGCGGCTCGACCGACCGGGCCTCGTCGGCCGGACGCTCGCCGAGTTGTCCTCCGCGTCCGGCTGGCGGAGTTTCGCTCGCCGGCTCGCTCGCGCGGAAGGAGCCCTGCCTCGGCCTCCGTCGAGTTCGGCGGCCTCCGCACCGACCGCCCCGGATGTCGCCCGCTGGGCGGCGGTGTGCGGCGAGAGCGACAACCCGGCCCGGTGGTACGACGTAGCCACGGTCGCCCGCGAGGCCGAGCGATCCGCCATGGCCGGTCGCGGCAGTCCGTTCGCGCCGGCGCAGGCATGGTCGACCTCGATGTGCACCGTGTGGCCGGGGCGCGACAAGGACCGGTACGTCGGCCCGTGGGACGCCGCCACCGCCAACCCCGTCCTCGTGGTGAACAACCGATTCGACCCGGCTACCCCGCTTTCGGATGCCGCCGAGATGAACGGCCTGCTCGCCAACAGCGTGTTGCTGACCGTGAACGACTGGGGGCATCGCGCGCTCGGCCGCAACACCTGCGCCTCTCGGGTCGTCCTCGACTACCTGGTCACCGGTCGACCACCGGCAGCCGATACCCAGTGCCCGACCGACGGCAATCCCTTCCGGAGGCCGCAGCCGCGGAAGTCCGGCTAGCTCGGCCGATACGCGGGCCCGGACATCCGGAGCGGCCCGCGTCGAGATCCTCTGGTGGGCGATGCTCCGCGCCGCCCACCAGAGGGCTTGTGATCACCACGCTGGCAGGAGGTACGTCGACAGGACTAGCGCTGGAAGAGCCCGAGACGTGCCAGCGATGTGAATGGCTCGGATGGCGCCGCTAAAGGCGCGAACAAACGAAACTAGGCGACACCGGGATCCTCTCGAGAGCGGGGGGCAGGAGACCTGGTTCGGCCCGACAACGGTAAGCCGGAAGGCGCGGAACCGCAATGCCTATGACCGAAATGACTGGAAGTCAGCGGTGTTGGATAGTGGGGCCATGGCCCTGAGGATCGTCGCGACTCGTCCGGATCCCGCAATCGTCCAGTTGCCGTGGTCGACGCCGTTGGCGGAATGGGGAGACGAATACGTCCTGCCGCTCCCGCGAGGCCTCTCCCGCCACGTCGTACGCATCATCGGCCTCGGATCCAAGGTGTACGCCGTCAAGGAGACGCAGGAACCGATCGCGCAACGGGAGTACCGGCTGCTGCGCGATCTACAGCGCATCGGCCTGCCGGCCGTCGTCCCGCAGGCGGTGGTGGCCGGCCGGGCGACCGACAGCGGCGACGAGCTCCCCGCCGCGTTGATCACCGAACATCTGCGCTTCTCGCTGCCCTACCGCAGCCTGTTCCGGAAGGGCATCACCGCCCACAACATCCCGCAATTGGTCGATGCGATGGTGGTGCTCCTGGTGCGCCTGCACCTGGCCGGGTTCTACTGGGGAGACGTGTCGCTGTCGAACGTGCTCTTCCGACGGGCAGCCGGCGCCTTCGCGGCGTACCTGGTCGACGCCGAGACCGGCGAGTTGCGCCCACAACTGTCCGAGGGCATGCGGGAGTACGACGTGCGAGTCGCCTGCGAGAACGTCTTCGCCGAACTGCTGGACGTCGCCGCCGACGACTCGATCGACACCGACCTCGGACCCTACGAGGTCATCGAGATGTTGGAAGACCGCTACAACGCCCTGTGGCAGGAACTCACCGCGGCCGAGACATTCTCGGCCGACGAGATGTGGCGCATCGAACAACGCATCGAACGGTTGAACGACCTCGGCTTCGACGTGGACGAGATCGACATCCTCACCGACTTCGACGGCGACGCCGTCCGGATCCAGCCTCGGGTCGTCGAACTGGGGCATCATCGCCGCGAGTTGCAGGGGCTCACCGGCCTCTCGGTGGAGGACAACCAGGCCCGGCGCCTGCTCAACGACCTCGCCTCCTTCACCGCCTCCACCGACCTGGACCGCTCCGACCGGCAACTCATCGCCGCGCGCTGGATGAACAGCGTCTACGAACCCGTGATGGAGCTGATCCCCCAGGAGTTTCGCGGCAAGCTCGAAGAGCCCGAGGTGTACCACGAGATCCTCGTCCATCGGTGGTATCTCTCCGAGCGGGCCGGCAAGGAGATAGAGATCTTCGAGGCCGCGCGGGACTTCATCGACCACGTCCTCAGCCAGCGGGGTGACGAAGCGCTCGCCTCGCTGACCGACGACGAGGCCTCACCGTAGGGTGCGGGCCTGCGCGACGGCGTACAGGGCGACGGACGCGGCGACACCCGCGTTGAGCGACTCGACCTGATTGGCCATCGGGATCGACACCAGGAAGTCGCAGGTCTCGGCCACCAGCCGGGACAGCCCCTTCCCCTCCGATCCGATGACGACCACCAGCGGGCCCGTGGCGAGCTCGCGCTCGACCCCATGCAGGGACGGCAGCGCCAGGGTGCCGTCGGCCGCCAGGCCGATCACCATGCATCCGGTGTCCTGATAGGCGCGCAGTTCCCGGACCACGTTGACCGCTTGCGCGACCCTGATCCGAGCGGCCGCCCCGGCCGACGACTTCCAGGCCGCGGCGGTCATCCCCGCCGCCCGCCGCTCGCCGATCAGCACCCCGTGCGCACCGAAGGCCGCCGCCGACCGCACCACCGCACCCAGGTTGCGAGGATCGGTGACCGAGTCCAGGACGACGATGAGCGGGTGTTCCCCGCGCTCGTCGGCGATGTCCAGCAGGTCGCCGGCATGCGCGTACTCGTACGCCGGAAGCCGGGCCGCCAGGCCCTGATGCACCGCACCGCCCGTCATCCGGTCGAGTTCACCCCGGCCGACCTCCAGCAAGGACACGCCGCGATCGGCCGCGATCTGGAAGGCCTCCCGCAATCGGCCGTCCCGTTCGGCGCCCTCCGCCACGTACACGCCGGCGATCGGGACCCCGGCCCGCAACACCTCCACCACCGAATTCCGGCCGGCCACCCACTCGGCATCCGTCGAGGTCCGGCGCCGGGAGCGCCGGGCCCGCGTCTCCTCTGATCGCGCCTTGGCCTGGTGCGCCTTGTGGTAGACCCGGTCCTCGGCCTTCGGGGTCGGACCCCGGCCCTCCAGGCCACGGCGGACCCGGCCGCCCGAACCGGCCGGGTTCTTCGGCTTCTTGCGTATCGCGCCGCGACGCTGCGAGTTGCCTGGCATCAGTCCCTCCAACCCGGTGTCCATCGGGCACCGTCCGCGGTGTCGGTCAACTCGATCCCGGCTCGCTTCAAACGATCGCGAATCGCGTCGGCACGGGCCCAGTCCTTGGCGGCCTTGGCCTCGGCCCGCTCGGCGACCCATCCGTCGACCAGCACCTCGACCACCTCCCGCAGCGCCCGGTCGTCCGATGCCTGGGCACCCCACGCCGGGTCTGCCGGATCCAGGCCCAGCACCCCCAGCATGCGCCGTACCACCCCCGCCGTGGCGGCCAGCGAGGCGTCATCGCGCTCCGCGAGCTCCTTGTTCCCCTGGCGCACCGCGTTGTGGATCACGCCGACCGCGGCCGGCGTACCGAGATCGTCGTCCATGGCCGCGGCGAACTCCGCCCAGATCGGGTGTGCGGCCGTCTCGGGGGCCGCCGGATCGGCAAGCGGCGCCTCGGCCCGGGCCGCGCGTTCGAGGAACCCCTCGATCCGGCGGAACCCGACGGCCGCCTCCTCCAGGGCCTGATGCGAGAACTCGACGTGCGAGCGATAGTGCGCCGCCACGACGTAGAACCGCAGTTCGATGCCGCGCACCCGCGTGAGCACCTCGGGGATCAGCAACGAGTTGCCCAGTGACTTCGACATCTTCTCGCCCGCGGTGGTGATCCAGGCGTTGTGCAGCCAGTACGACGCGAACGGCCGGCCGGCCGCGCGAGACTGCGCCTGCTCGTTCTCGTGGTGCGGAAAGCGCAGGTCGACCCCGCCGCCGTGGATGTCGAAGGCGTCGCCCAGGTACTTGCCGGCCATCGCCGAGCACTCGATGTGCCAACCCGGCCGGCCCGGGCCGTACGGCGACGGCCAGGAAGCGGTCACCGGCTCGGTGCTCTTGTGCCCCTTCCACAACGCGAAGTCGCGGGGATCGCGCTTGCCCCGAGGATCCGCGTCGGCTGCCGGCTCCATGTCGTCCACCCCCTGCCGGGTGAGTTCGCCGTACGCCGGGAACGAACGGACATCGAAGTAGACATCGCCGGAGTCGTCGGCGGCCGGGTAGGCGTGGCCTCGTTCGATCAGGAGGCCGATCAGCTCGAGAATCTCCGGGATGTGCCCCGTGGCCGCGGGCTCGTAGGTCGGCCGGAGCACATTGATCGCGGCGAGCGCCAAGCCGAGTTGGTGGTGCATCTCGTAGGCGAGGTTGAACCACGGCCGGCCCTGGGCTCGGGCCTTGTCGAGGATCTTGTCGTCGATGTCGGTCACGTTGCGGATGAACGTCACGTCGTACCCGCTCGCGGTCAGCCAGCGCCGCAGGACGTCGAAGTTCACCGCCGAGCGGACATGGCCCACGTGCGGCTCGGACTGCACGGTCAGGCCACAGACATAGATGCCTGCCCTGCCGGGCCGCAGGGGCGTGAAGTCGCGCAGGTCGCGGGTGGCGGTGTCGTAGAGCCGGAGGGTCACCCGGCAAGTCTAGGGAGTGCGGCGCACTCGTCCGGGATCGTCGCCGGCCTCACACGGCCGTAAACGGGATGGAGTGCCAGCCGGTGGCACCGTCCGGGATGACATCGCGCTCGACGCTGGTCTGCACCTCGCCGTTCACGTCGGTCGCCCGGACCGCGACGCGATGGTCGCCTTTCGGCACGTCGATCGTGGCCGCCCACTGCACCCAGGTGTCGGTGCTCGGCACCGCTCCGAGCTCCGCCACGACCCACGCGGCACCGTCGACGGACACCTCCACGGTCTTGATTCCCGTGTGTTGCATCCATGCCGAACCGCCGAACCGGACCTCGCCGGCCGGGACCTCTCCACCGTTCTCCGGTACGTCGATCCGGGACGCGATCTTGACCGGGCCTTCCTCGGCCCAGCCGCGCGAGGTCCAGTAGGCCTCGATGTCGGCGAACCTGGTGACCTCGATGTCGGTCAACCACTTGGTCGCCGAGACGTAGCCGTAGAGGCCCGGCACGATCATCCGGACCGGGAAGCCATGCTCGACCGGAAGCGGCTCCCCGTTCATGCCCAATGCCAACATGGCATTGCGGTCGTCGGTCAGCGCCGCGAGCGGCGTCCCGCAGTTCCATCCGTCGGCAGACGTCTGGAGGACCGCATCCGCGCCCTCCTGGATGCCCGCTTCGGCCAGCAACTCCGAGATCTTCACGCCGCTCCACCAGGCATTGCCGACCAAGTCGCCGCCGACGACATTGGACACGCAGTTCAACGTGATCCAGTCCTCGGTGAACTCCCGCGCGGTGAGGTCTCGATAGGTGACGGTGAGTTCCTGATCGACCAGTCCGTGGATCCGCAATACGTAGTCGGTCGGCGTGATAGTCGGTACCGCGATGGCGGTGTGGATCAGATAGAAGTCGTCGTTGGGCGTGCGCCAGGGTGCGATCCCGTCGACATCGACACGCGCGCCCTCGGGCAGGTCCGGCGTGGTGATCGGGAGCTTGAGCATCGCCCTGGCTTGTTGCACCTTCCCGCTGTCACGGCCGAGCCACCGGCCGAGTCCGGTGGCGGCAACGGTGGCCCCGGCAACCGCACCCAGGCGATAGAGGAACGAGCGGCGAGACGCACGATCGGGGCCGGCGACCGAAGCCGTCAGGAATCGCTCTCTCCGCTTTCGTGACGTGTCGGCCTGCGTTTGTGACGTCTCGGCCTGCATTTGTGACGGGTCGGCGGAGGGGGGACGGAGGGGGGTGGTCAGCAGTGACAGCGCCAGGACCCAGGTCACGAAGCCGGCCACGATCGGCAGGGCGGCGGTGGCCGGGACCGTGGCCCGCGCCGTCAGCACCGATGCCAGGGCGATCAGCGCCAACGCGGCGAAGATCGCCAGGGGGTAGGCCGCGGAACGCCGTGCGAGCAACCCGGCGGCCACGAAGAAGCCCACCAGTGCCGCGCCCACCAGGCCCACCAGCACCGTCTTGTCCCACGTGCCGAAGACGCTGATGGCGTTCTCCACCAACGAGGCGGGGGTGACTCTGATGATGCCCTCGGTGGCCGCCACGATGGGTGCCTCCCGGATGCTCAGGGCCGCCGCGACCGCGTGGCTCACGGCCAGCCCGGCCACCCCGGCCAGGACCCCGGCCGAGGCCCACGCTCCTTTCGCCGTTCGCACAATCTTCGGCACCCCACCAATCTACCTGCCGATCCGCGCGCGGGTAGCGGGTCGGGCATGATGTTCCGGTGACCGAGGCGCCGCCCCCACCGACCGGGCTCCCACCAGTCGGGCTCCCACGAGTCGGAATGGGCGTCGACGTCCACCGCCTCGAATCCGGCACCGCTCTTCATCTGGCCGGGCTGCACTGGCCCGGGGAGGAGCAGGGCCTGGCCGGTCACTCCGATGGCGATGTCGCCGCACACGCGGCAGTCGACGCACTGTTGTCGGCGGCCGGCCTGGGCGATCTCGGCAGCAACTTCGGGACCTCGGATCCCGCGCTCGCCGGGGCCTCCGGCACGACCTTGCTGGGCGAAGCGGCACACCGGGTCCGAGCGGCCGGCTTCGAGATCGGAAACGTGGCGGTCACGATCATCGGGAACAAGCCCGCCGTCGGACCGCGGCGCCAGGAAGCGGAATCCGCACTCTCCGCCGCGGCCGGCGCGCCCGTGACCGTCACGGCGACGACGACGGACGGCCTGGGACTGACCGGCCGAGGGGAAGGGATCGCCGCGATCGCGACCGCGGTGGTCAGCCCACTACTACCGCCAGGTTAGATCCAGCAGGCCGGAATCCGGCCGGCTGGATCTCACTCAGCGGAGGCTAGGAAGCAAGCACCTCGTCGAGCATGGACTCTGCCTTCTCTTCTTCGGTGTGCTCGGCCAGCGCCAGCTCGGAGACCAGGATCTGGCGAGCCTTGGCGAGCATCCGCTTCTCGCCCGCGGAGAGGCCCCGATCACGCTCGCGGCGCCAGAGGTCGCGGACGACCTCGGCAACCTTCATGACGTCGCCACTGTGCAGCTTCTCGAGATTCGCCTTGTATCGACGCGACCAGTTCGTCGGCTCTTCGACGTGCGCAGCCCGAAGGATATCGAAGACCCGATCCAATCCGGCCTGATCGACGACGTCGCGCACACCGACCAGATCGAGATTGCACGATGGCACTCGAACGACTAGGTCTTGTTGGGCAACGATGCGAAGGACCAGGTACTCCCGATCTTCGCCTTTGATGGTCCGCGTCTCGATATCTTCAATAACGGCCGCTCCGTGATTCGGGTACACGACCGTTTCGCCGACGGTGAAGCTCATATTCAAATAGTCCCTTCCTAGGTACCCAAGCATACCACGCCGGGGTACCGGCCCAGATCGCGTTTGCCCAGGTCAGAGGCCTTTTCGGGGCTTGACAGGAGCGTCGACCTGTGCCTCGCGCGGGTCCGGCAAGCCCGGGGTCGGGCTCCGGGCGGTGGGGAGCGACGCTAGGCTTTCGCGTGGTCGCGCGCGAAGCGCAACCGCGAAGTTCTCCGACAGTGAACCAGCCCCACTAGCCCAGCAAGGCCGGCATGACGACCAGACCACACCTCAGCCCAGCATCACTCCGACGACCCCATCGGCGGCGCACCGCGGCCGGCGCGGGCACTCTCGCGGCCGGTCTTCTGCTCGGCTCACTGGCCGGCTGCGGCTTCACCAACGCCACCGAGCGCGACTACACGCCGGCGAACGGCGCGAACGCCAACGACGTGGGCACGGGCATGGCCGTCCTCGGCGCTGTCATCGTGTCCTCCGAGCCGGGCTCCGGTACCTTCATCGCGAGCTTCGCCAATAAGACCGCCGATCGATCGATCCGTCTGGAGTCGCTGGCCGGCGGTGACTCCGCGGAGCAGGTGACGGCCGCCAAGCTCAAGCAGATCAAGCTCCCGCCCGGCGGATACCTCGATCTCTCGGACTCCGGGGGCATCAAGGTCACCGGCGAGTTCGAAGCCGGCCAGGTCGCCTCGGTGACCTTGGGCTTCAGCAGTGGTGAGAGCATCGAACAGAACGTTCCGGTCGTCGAGGAGACCGGTCAATGGGAGGGTCTCGATGAGTGAACTCACGGCGGAGCCGACGACGACGGAGGTCGGGACCCTGATCCTGCTTCGGCACGGTGAGAGCGAGTGGAACGCCAAGAACCTCTTCACCGGCTGGGTCGATGTCGGACTCACCGAGCGCGGGTGGGCCGAAGCGGTTCGCGGTGGCCGGCAGATCGCCGAGGCCGGCCTGCTGCCCGACGTCGTCCACACCTCGCTCCAGCGGCGCGCCATCACCACCGCCGCGCTGGCCCTGGACGCCGCGGACCGGCACTGGATCCCGGTGCGCCGCTCCTGGCGGCTCAACGAGCGGCACTACGGCGCGCTCCAGGGCAAGGACAAGAAGCAGACCCTGCAGGAGTACGGCGAGGAGCAGTTCATGCTGTGGCGGCGCAGCTACGACGTGCCGCCGCCACCGATCGCCGACGACGACGAGTTCTCCCAGGCCGCCGATCCACGGTACGCCGACCTCGGGGCGGAGCTGCCGCGCACGGAGTGCCTCAAGGACGTGATCGCGCGCATGTTGCCGTACTGGGAGTCGGCGATCACCGAGGACCTGCTGGCGGGCCGAACCACGCTGATCGCGGCGCACGGCAACAGCCTGCGCGGGATTGTGAAGCACCTCGACCGGATCAGCGACTCCGACATCGCGGGACTGAACATCCCGACCGGGATGCCTCTGGTGTACCGGCTGGACGCCGACCTGAGGCCGACCCAGCCGGGCGGGGAGTACCTCGACGCGGCCGCCGCGGCCGCCGCGGCCGCCGCGGTCGCCACCCAAGGCCGCTGACCAGACCGCCCACCCGTCCCGAAATAGCCGCCCACCCGTCCCGAAGTAGCGCGGCGGCGGTCGCTTGGATTCATCCGGTCGAGCCCAGCCCACCGCAGCCCGCGACTATCGGACGGGTCGGCGCGGCACGGGGATCAACGAGAGAGGTCGACGTACTTCTTCGCCGACGGCGGGGTCGCGACCACCGGCTCGTTGAAGTCCGAGAGAACGAGCGTGGCCGGCTCGGGGCCGGGTAGCGTCAGCTTGACGATGTAGTGCGGTTCGGCGATCGAGACCCAGGCCGTCGTCCGGTCGTCGTCGGTAGCGGTGAGCTTGACCGCGGTGACGCCATCGACCTCCTCCGTCGCGCCCACCTCGACCTCGCCATCGGCGTCGGCCGAACCCATCGCGTCGAGCAGTTGAGCGACTCCGCAGATCTCGCCGAAGCTTCCGGTGCCCTCGGGCATCTTGGCCCATCGCTTGCCGACCAGCGTGACGATCCGGTTCCCCGCGCTGCCCATCGCCGCGCGCCAGAAGGCCTTGTTCCCGCGAACGAACTGACCCTTCGGACTGACGATCAGCCGGCCCTTCCCGGCAGCGGCGCCGGAGTCAACGGCGCTCCCGGTCAGCCGCACCGTGCCGAGGCAGGTGCCGGCCCGGTCGACGACGAGGTCGACATCGACCGGCAGACCGTTGCGCGTGACCTGGCCGGCCATCCGGGCCGACGTCACCGCTTTCATCTCGGCGATGGCCTCCGACTGGACCTTCTTCGGCACCTGGTCGGCGAACGCGGTCGACTCGGGCTCGGATTGCGGCTTCGGCGCATCCCCTCCGCCCGCACTGCACCCGACGAGTCCGAGCACCAGGCCCCAGCGGACCAGCAACCGGACCACGGCGCCAGCCCCCACCCGCCCTCGCATGAGGGCTAGCTTCCCACACGCCGGGTAGCCGGCTGTCCGGATCGGATCGCCGACCTCGCGGCTGGGATGGACTAGGGACGCGCGAAGAAGTTCGGCCAGATCCAGTAGTCGATCGGAACCTCTTCGACCGTACGACCAGGGCGGGGTGCGTGAATCATCATGCCGTCGCCGACGTACAGGGCCACGTGATAGATCGATGAGGACGACCTCGACGAGCCCCAGAAGAGCAGGTCTCCCGGACGCAGTTGGGACCGGCCGATCGGGGTCGACTGCTGGTACTGCGCCACCGAATAGTGCGGCAGGGCGCGCCCACCGCGAGCCCACGCCATCATCGTCAGCCCCGAGCAGTCCCAGCGGTCCGGGCCGGCGGCTCCGAGGACGTAGCGCTCACCCAGCTGACGCCGGGCGAACGCGATCGCGCGCTGTGCGGCACCCGCGGCTTGCGGGGGCGGCCCAGTGACAGGCGGAGTCACAGGCGGAGCGGCCGGCGCAGGGGCTGGCGCAGGGTCGGGCGCAGGGGCGGGAGACGGCGCCGGGCCGGGTTGCGGAGACGGGCCGGACTGCGGGTTGGGGCCGGACGGGTCACCGGCCGAATCGGGGTCCGGAGCACCACCACCCTGCTGATCCGCGCCGCCTTGACCGGGACCATCCGGAGCACCGTCCGGAGCATCGGCTTCCAGCGCCTCCTGACGCCGAGCAGCCAGTTCGACGCTGATTCCCCGCAGTTGCGCCCAGCGCGCGATCAGCGCCGAGCGTTCGGCCGCCACGCCGGCCGCGAGCGCGGTGGCCGCGCGCTGCGCCTCACGAGCCCGGCCGAGCGCCGAACGAGCCCGCTCGGAGGCCTGGCCAGCAGCAACCTTCGTGGCGGCGGCCCGGGCCGCCGCCCGCTCGGCCAGCGCCTCGGCCGCTGCCAGATCCTCCTGCCGCGCTCCCATCGCGTCCTGTCCGATCCGCATGGCCGAGGACCGCTCGATCAGCGTCTCTATGCCGTCGGACCGGGCGATCGCGGTGAGCGCCCGCAGTTCCGGCGCGCTTCGGTACGACGACACCAGGGACTCGCCGAAGATGGTGCGCTGCCGGTCGGCCTCCGCCCCGGCGCGATCGGCCTGGCGAGCCGCCTGCCAGGCCTCCTCGCGCGCCTGCCGTAGCCGCCATCGGGCCCCGTTGAACTCCTCGGCCGCCCGGGCGGCGGTAATGGTCGCCGCGTCGAGCCGTGCTTGCGCGGCGGCCAACCGCGCTCGAACCTCACCCACGCTGGCCGCGGTGCGCGCCGCGTCCGCTTCCGCCGCGGCGACCTCCTCCGCCGTCGGTGCGTCGACGGCGGGAGCTCCGGACGGCGCCCCCGACGGTACCGCCGCCGGGCTTGCCGAAGGTGTGCCGTTCGGACTCGGAGTCGGCCCGTCCGGGTTCGCCACGGCCGGTCCGCCCGGAACCAGCACGGCGGCGACCGCGACAGCCGCCGCCGTGGCCACGAGGAGGCGTACGGCGAGCGAGCCGGGGATGAGGCGCGGCAACACGAGAGGGACTCCTTGCCTCGACGGACTACTGGCGACCCGAGTGCCCCTCCCGCAACTCGTGGTACTCGAGGCACGTTAGTACGCAGAAGTCACAAAAGAAACAAGAATCCGAAAATTTCTCAACCGTTTCGGCGCGCCGGCTTGACTATCGAGAGAAAACTACACCCGTGTAACTTCTCGATCCGGCGGCTTTCGCCACGCGAACTCCTCCTGGGTCGCCCACGCGCCGATCCGGAAGGCGGCCAACGCGATCACGATCCCGGCGATGTCGTCGGCGACGTAGTGCCAGCCGAAGTACAGCGTCGCCACGATGGTGATGCCGAAGTTGATCCAGACCACCCAACGCACCCACACCTGACGGACCGTGTACTGCGCCATGAGCGCGAACAGCAAGGTGATCGCGCAATGCAGGCTGGCGAATCCGGCGACGGACTGCACGGTGTCCTCGAAGCCCGAGAGAACGACCTTGTTGCGACTGGCGGCCAGGGTGTTCATGAGATCCGTGGTCGGTGTCGACGCCAGGCCTTCGTAGAGCCAGACGTAACGGAAACCGGGGCCCTGCGTCGGCAACAGGTAGTACGACGCGGTGCCGAACGTCCACGCCAGCACCTGGCCGATCACGAACCAGTAGCCGTAGGAGATCTCCCTCGCCCACACCAACCAGGCCAGCAACGTGAGCGGCACCAACGGCAGGAACCAGAGATAGATCGCCGACAACACATGCGCCGAGATCGTCGTACCGAAGACGGCGTGCACCACGGTGGCCGGCTCGACCCCGAAGAACAACCACTGATCCATCAGATGCAGTGCGCGGTCGTACTTGTCCAGGCCCAGCACCAACGGCAGGAACGACTTCAGATTCCGATAGCTGACGTAGGTGACGTAGAAGCTGACCAGGCCGACCGACACCAGCATCAGCCGGTCGCGAGTCCAGTGCGTGCGGAGCCGGTCCCGGATCAGCGGCACGATCAGCGACCGGCGCCCCCTGGACTGCCACAACGCGCGCGGCAGCAAGTCGACGGCGAGAGCCGCGATGAACATCGCCGGAAGCCGGAACCAGGACGGCCCCAAGAAGCCGTCCGGATCGACCAGCGGCCGGTCGATGACGATCGCGACGGCCACGGCCAGGATGCCCATCGAGGTCGCCACGACAGCCAAGACGGCCTGGGCCCTACGATGCATGCAGGTCATTGTAGAGAGAGGATGGCAAGCCGGGTCGAGTCCACCCCGATCCCGATCACACTCCCGACCATGGGAGCCTCGTCGGCGCCGGGATCGCACGTCGAGCCGCCGGGAATCGGCAAGCCGGAAGCGACGGCGTCGAGTTCGCCCAGGCCCTCGACCCGAACCACCAGTCTCACCCGATCCGGAGTCTGCCGTGCGGAGATCACGGTGCCCCGCAACGGACCGTCGGCGGCGGCGTACAAGGCCGACCGACGCAGCGCGACACCGACCTCGCCCGCACCAGCCGGCCGGCCGGCGGTCGAAGGGCCCGCCGGGTGGTCGCCGACCCGCGCCGCGGCCAGCAGGATCCGGGCCCGCTCCCCCACCAGCACCGCCGCGTACCCGAGCAACAGCGCCGTCTCCGGGTCCCGCGGGTGGCGCCAGACCTCGGTGATCGGACCGTCCTGCAGGACCCGGCCCGCCCGCATCACCGCCATGCGATCCCCGAGCGCGAAGGCGTCCTCGTGGTCGTGGGTGACACAGATCGCCGTCGTCGCCGACGCGCTCAAGATCTCCCGGAGGTCACCGGCGAGCCGATCCCGCAAGCCTCCGTCGAGAGCCGAGAGCGGCTCGTCCAGCAGCAGCAGCCTGGGGGGTACGGCGAGGGCTCGGGCGAGCGCGACCCGCTGGCGCTCGCCGCCCGACAAGGTTGCCGGGTCCCGCTCCCCGTATCCGGGCAGGCGGACCAGTTCGAGGAGTTCCGCCACCCTGGCGTCGCGCCGCGCCCGCGGCGTCCGGCGAATCCGCAGCGGGTAGGCGACATTGCCGGCCACCGAGAGGTGGTCGAAGAGCTGCCCGTCCTGGAACATCAAGGCGAACCCGCGGAGATGGGCCGGCATCCGCGTGAGATCGACGCCGCCGAACCTCACCTGCCCGGCCGAGACCGGCTCCAGGCCGGCGATGGCCCGCAACAGCGTGGACTTGCCACAGCCGGAGGGCCCGAGGACGGTGAGCACCTCGCCCGACCCCAGGCGGAAGTCGACGTGACGCACCGCCTCGACCTCACCGAACCGGACGGTCAGGCCACCGACGAGCAGGTCGCCGCCACCCGCCGTGCCCGTCGCCCGCGCCGTGCCCTCTGTGCCCTCCGTGTCCGTCATGCCCGCCCGGCCCCGACTGCCCCGGATCGGCGACCGACACGCTCATCGGAGCCGATCCGGTCGACGACGTACATCACCAGCCCGATCAGCACGGCCAGGACCACCGAAGCCGCCAGCGCCGCGCCGAAGCTGCCCGCGCCCGGTTGCCCGCTCAGCCGGTAGATCAACACCGGCAGGGTGGGCTCGCGATCGGTCACCAGGAACGAGGTCGCGCCGAACTCCCCCAGCGAGACGGCGAAGGCGAATCCCGCGGCGGTCAGCACCGGCGCTCGCATCACCGGCCAGTCGACCACCCACGCCGCCCGCCACGGCGCCGCCCCCAGGGAGGCCGCCGCCTGCCGCTGGCGCGGGTCGATGGACCTCAGGATCGGAACCAGGATCCGCACCACCACCGGCAGCGCCACCAGCGCCTGTGCCAGCGGGACCAGCAGCGCCGATCCGCGCAGGTCGAGGGGCGGCCGGTCCAGGGTGATCAGGAACCCGAAACCGAGGGTGACAGCGGACACGCCGAGCGGCAGCATGACGACGCCTTCGAGTACTCTCCGGGCCCGGCCGCGGCCTTCGACCGCGTAGGCCACGGCCACGCCGAGCACGAGCGCCATCCAGGTCGCGTCGACGGCAACCTGACACGAGTTCACCAGGGCCTGCCACAACGAGACGCCGAGCCCCGGATCGACGGCCGAGAGCCGACGGAAGTGGGCGAGGGTCCACCGGTCACCGCTGCGCAACGCCCCGGCGGTCAGGGTGAGGAGGGGAACGGCGACGAGCGCGAGCGCGACCCCGGTAAGCACGAGTGCCGGCACGTCCGTCACGGCCGGCCGGCGCGCCCACCGCGCCCGCCGGGCGACGGTCGCGGTCGGCGTCCGGTCCAGCCGGCCGACGGCGACCAGCAGCGTCACCACCATCAGCAGTTGCAGGATCGACAGCGCCGCGGCGGCCTGGAGGTCGAGCAGGTTCGTGGTGAGCAGATAGATCTCGGTTTCGACGGTCGCGTAGCGCAGGCCGCCGAGCATCAACACCACCCCGAACGCCGTCGCGCAGTACAAGAACACCACGGTCCCGGCGGCCAGGATCGCCGGGCGCAGGGCCGGCAGCGTCACGGTCCGGAGCACCGTCGCCGGACCGGCCCCGAGTGCGGCCGCGGCCTCGGCCGGCCGGGGATCAAGCGTCTCCCACGAGAGGCCGACGGTGCGGACCACCACGGCGACGTTGAAGAACGCCAGCGCGGCGACGATGGCCGCGCTGGATCCGTCGGCATCGAGGAAGCCCAGCGGTCCGGCCAGGACTTGCCGGAACGCGACGCCGACGACCACGGTCGGCAGGACGAACGGCAGCAGCAACGCCGCGCGAATCAGCCGGCGGCCCGGGACGCGCAATCGGCTCACCACGTACGCCGCGGGCAGACCAAGCGCCATCGACAGCATCGTGCCGGCCGATGCGGACCAGAAGGTGAACCACAGCACCCGACGAGTTCGCGGGCGGGCCAGCACGTCCAGCACCGCCACCGGATTGAACCGGTCATCGGCCCACAGCCCGCGGCCCACCATGCCGGTGACCGGCAGCACGAAGAAGACCGCCAGGACCGCCAGCGGCACCGCGACGATCGCGATCCGGATCAGGCGGCCCACGAGGAGGCCCGAGGAACGGCCCCAGAAACGGCCCCGGCTCGTGCTCACCGGGTGGTGATGTCGGCCCACTCACGCAACCATTCGTCGCGGCGGGCGGTGATCTCGGCCGCCGCCATCGCATAGGGCTCGGTGGGCTGGACCGCGAACTCGGCCCACAGCGGGGGCAGCGGCGTGCCGGCACGCACCGGGAAGACGTACATGCTGTCCGGCAGCGCGGCCTGCACGTCCGGGCTGAGCAGGAAGTCGACCAACTGCTCGGCCCCGTCGGGATTGGCGGCTCCGGACAGGACGCCCGCGTACTCGACCTGCTGGAAGCAGGTGTCCAGCAATGCCCGGGTGGTCGAGTCGGTCCCGCCCTCGGGCACGGTGAAGGCAGGAGAGGAATCGTAGGACACCACGATCGGTCGCGTGCCGTCCTGGCCACCCTGGGTGAAGTCGACGTAGTACGCGTCGTTCCAGCCGGCGGTGATCTTGACCCCGTTGGCCATCAGCTTCTTCCAGTACGCCGGCCACTCCTCGCCGTACTCCGCGATCGTGCTGAGCAGGAACGCCATGCCCGGCGAACTAGTGGCCGCCCCCGGCACGACGAACTGATCCCGATAGGCCGGTTCGGCCAGGTCGGCCAGCGTCCGCGGGGGGGCCAGCTCGCGCTCGGCGAACCAGGCCCGGTCGACGTTGACGCAGACGCTGGCCTGATCGACCGGGACGAGCCGGTCGCCGCCGGAGCCGCCGAGGGCGTAGCGCGCGACGCCCTCGGGCAACTCGCCGTCGTACGTCGCGAAGACGCCGGCGTCGAGCGCCCGCGACGCGAAGGTGTTGTCGACCCCGAACGCGACGTCGCCCGGCGGCTCGCCCGCGGTCAGCACCAGCTTGTTGGTCAGGGCGCCGGCGTCGCCCGACTTGACCACCACGAGGTCGGATCCGGTCCGTTCCTCGAACGTGGCGACGAGGTCGGGCGGCAGCGCGAACGAATCGTGGGCGACCAGGACCACCTCGGCCGGCCGCTTCGCGTCCCCGGCCGACTCCGGCTCGGACCGGCCCACCAGCGAACAGGCCGGCAGGCTCGCGCCGAGGAACGACGCCAGCAGCACCGGGATCCACCGCGCCATCCCCGTTATCCGGGCCGATGGCCGTCCGATAGCAATACTTCTCCACTCGCCGGTGACTTTCGGCGTACGCCGAATGTTCATGATGACTCCCTTCGCCGGTGCTAACCGGAGCAGGTTCGGAGGGTCTGCGGATACCCGCACTCTCAGCACGCGTCGTTCCGGGTCGGCCCCGCGGGCCGACCCAGCCGGTGCGACGTGCTCCCCTGTCTATGTCTTCTGGTCTTCTTCGTACCGGACGTGTTTCGATCCGGTGTCCACGTATCGGATTTTCCCCCGATGCGATAACACTGTACGCGTGGCAATCGATTCCGGGCGAGAGTTGGATCCGCCCAGCCGACGACATCAACTGCTGGCCTACGCGCTGCCGCTGGTGCTGCGGTCGACCGAACTGGA
Organism: Nocardioides sp.; assembly: GCA_051657705.1. GTDB lineage: Bacteria > Actinomycetota > Actinomycetes > Propionibacteriales > Nocardioidaceae > Nocardioides. Next base: position 22,071 of record JBOFLE010000251.1, read on the forward strand.
GGACGAGGGCACCGAACGCGAGCGGGTGATGGCCGTGCAGGACGGCCGGTCGCTCGCGTTGCCGACGGTGGCCGTTCCGGGCCTGTCGCGCCGGTTCTCGGTCGACGAGGAGCGACTGGTGGGACCGCACGGCGTGGAGTTTTCGTCCTTCGTGCTGACCCCGCGAGCGGCGGGCTCTTCCGGCCCCGGACGCACCTTGTTCTATCTGCACGGCGGGGCGTTCGTGGCACCGATCGACCCGGTGCACGTGCGCTACGCGACTCGGCTGGCGACGGCGCTCGGGGCGCGCGTGGTGCTGCCGCAGTACCCGCTCACGCCACGGCGTACCTGGCAGGACTCGGTGCAACCGCTGATCGAGTCGGTCGCCGAGTGGGCCGCGAAGTCACCGGGCGGGCTGATCCTCGGCGGCGATTCCTCCGGCGGCGGCTTGGCCCTGGCCGTGGCGATCGGGGTCCGGGACCAGTTGTTGCCGGGACCGCGCCGGCTGCTGTTGCACGCGCCCTGGGCCGACCTGACGACCTCGACGCCGGAGACCGCGACCGTCTACGCGAAGAAGGACACGTGGCTCAAGTACTCCAAGGCGCTGGCCTACGCTCGCTGGTGGGCCGGCTCCGAGGAGGATCTGGGCCGGCCCGAGGTCAGCCCGGCCCTGGCCGATCTGGACGGGTTGCCGCCCGGCCTGATGATCGCCGGAACCCGCGACCTGCTGCTTCCCGGCTGCCGGCTGCTCGCCGACCGGGCCGCCGCCTCGTCGTGGGACCTGACCTACCTGGAACGCCCCGATCTGGTGCATGTGTTCGGCATCATGCCGCTGATCCCTGAGGCTCGGCGCGCCTTCCGGTACGCCGTGAGCTACCTCGACCGCGGCCTCCCCCCACCCCGCTGACCCGGCACTTATCTGGACCTAGCCGCGGCGTGTCGAGCGCCAAGTGCCGGGTCGACCGCTACTTGAGGACGGGTCGGCGATGTCAGGGTTATGTAAGGACTGGATCCCGTACCGGATGCGAATCCTGGTTACGGTTGCCGCATGCGACGTTTACTCACCGCGACTGCCCTGACCTTCATGCTCAGCTCCGGCCTGGCGGCCTGCGGGGAGGACAGCGGCGCCGACCGGTCCGACGGGCAGAGCGCGGCCGATCCGGCCCCCGCCGACGAGTCCGCCGAGGGGTCCACCAACGAATCCAGCGACCCGGCCGCGCCCGCGGACACCGCGACCGCCGACCCCTCCGGCGGCAAGGTCGCCAAGACCCTCCGGTTCTCCGGAACCACGCCGGACGGCAAGAAGTTCGACGGCGCCAGCCTGGCCGGCAAGCCCGCCGTGTTGTGGTTCTGGGCGCCGTGGTGTCCGACCTGTCGTGGTCAGATACCGAACGTGTCCGCGCTCGCCGAGAAGTACGACGGCAAGGTCAGTGTGATCGGCATCGGGAGCCTCGACGAGGCCGGGCCGATCGAGGAGTTCGCCACCGAGGTGGACGCCCTGCGGCATCTGTCGGACCCCGACGGCGACGTCTGGCGGCACTTCGGGATCACCGAGCAGAGCGTCTATGTCGTGCTGGACGCGGACGGCACGATCGTCGCCGACGGTGCCCTCGGCGACGACGAGCTCAACGCGGAAGTAGCTGAGCTGACCTGATGCCCGACGGCCTGCTCGCCCTCGCCCTGGGGGCCGGGATGCTGGCCGCGGTCAACCCGTGCGGGTTCGCGCTGCTGCCGGCGTACCTCTCCCTGCTGATCGCCGCCGACGAGTCGACGACCCGCTCCGGCGCCGTCTTCCGCGCACTCAAGCTGACCGCGGCCATGTCGCTCGGCTTCGCCGCGGTCTTCGCCGCCTTCGGGCTGGCGATCCTGCCGATCGCCTCCGGTGTCCAACGACATCTGCCGTGGTTCACGCTGGTGCTCGGCCTCGTCCTGGTGGCCCTCGGGGCACTGCTGCTGGCGGGGCGCTCGGTGAGCCTGCCCCGGTGGGGCCGGACCAGGCGCGAGGCGAAGCCGCTGACCGGTGGTTGGTGGTCGATGACCGGCTTCGGCGCCGGCTACGCGTTGGCCTCGCTCACCTGCACGATCGCTCCGTTCCTCGCCATCGTGGTCGCCGGCTTCCGCACCGAGAGCCTGGGCACTGGCCTCGCGCTCTTCGCGGCGTACGCCGTGGGCATGGGCCTGATCGTCGGCACCGTCGCGATCGCGATCGCCTTGGCTCGCGCCACCGTGATCGCGCGGCTACGCCGGTCGGGCCGTTGGGCCGGACGGGTGGGTGGGCTGGTGCTGCTGCTCTCCGGGGCCTACGTCGCCTACTACGGCTGGTGGGAGACTCGGGTGCTGGCCGGCGGATCCGCCCGGGATCCGGTGATCGACGCCGCCGTCGGGTGGCAGCGGGCACTGTCGGAGCTGGTCCAGCAGGTCCCGCCGTGGGGCTGGGCGGCCCTCGCGTTCGGGCTACTCGCGATCGGCGTACTCGGTCAGGGACGACGACTCCGGCATTGACCTCAAGTCCGCTCGAGGTTCTAGTCTCGCTGACATGAGCATGGAAGTCGTCGCGTGGCGATCGATGTACGACGCGATGCACGCCGAGCAGGACCGCCGGCCGTTCACCCGCGCCACCCTGGGGCGGATCTGGTCCTTCGCCCGACCACACCGCAAGAGGATCGCGGCGTTCCTGGTCGTCTCCACCGTCGGCTCGGCGCTGGCGGTGGTGATCCCCTTGCTCGCCGGGCGCGCGGTCGACGCCATGGTGGACGGGGATGCTTCATCGACCAATACCGCGACGGTGATCTGGATCGGCATCTGGATCGCGATGGTGGCCGTCGCCGAGGCGGCCCTGGGCATCGTCAGCCGCTGGCTGTCCGCCACCTTGGGCGAGCAGCTCATTCTCGACCTGCGCACCTCGGTGTTCGACCACGTGCAGACGATGCCGATCGCCTTCTTCATGCGGACCCGTACCGGCGCACTGGTCAGCCGCATCAACAACGACGTGATAGCCGCGCAGAGCGCCTTCAGCAGCACGCTGTCGGATGTGGTCGGCAACACGGTGATGCTCCTCCTCACCCTGATCGCGATGCTGGCCCTGTCCTGGCAGGTCACCCTGGCGGCGCTGGTCCTGCTGCCGATCTTCGTGCTCCCGGCTCGCCGCCTGGGGAGCAGGCTCGCCGGCCTGCAACGGGAAGCGGCCAACAACAATTCCGCGATGAACACCCAGACCACCGAACGGTTCTCGGCACCGGGCGCCACGTTGATCAAGCTGTTCGGCCAGCCGCGCCGGGAGTCCCGGGAGTTCGCGGCCCGGGCCGCGCTGGTGCGCGACATCGGAGTCCGCATCGCCTTGGTGCAGTGGGTCTTCGTGACCGCGCTGACCCTGGTCTCCACGTTGGCGCTGGCCTTGATCTACGGCATCGGCGGATGGCTCGCGGTGCAGGGCACCCTGGAGGCCGGAGCAGTGGTCTCCCTGGCGATCCTGATCACTCGGCTCTATGCGCCGTTGACCTCGCTGGCCAGTGCCCGGGTGTCGGTGATGAGCGCCTTCGTCAGCTTCGACCGGGTCTTCGAGATCCTGGATCTCGCGCCGCTGGTGGCGGAGCCCGACGCACCCAGGCCGCTACCGGCCGGCCCGCTCGCGATCGAGTTCGACCGGGTGTCCTTCTCCTATCCGTCGGCCGAGCAGGTATCGCTCGCGTCGCTCGAGGAGGTCGCGGTGCTCGACTCGCGCGGCGGCGTCGAGGTCCTGCACGACATCAGCTTCCGGGCCGAGCCGGGCCAGTTGATCGCGCTGGTCGGCTCCAGCGGCGCCGGCAAGTCCACCCTGGCCCAGCTCGTGCCTCGCCTGTACGACGTCGGCGACGGCGCGGTCCGTATCGGCGGAGTCGATGTGCGGGAGCTGACCTTCGAGACGATCCGCGGCGCGGTCGGCATGGTCACCCAGGACGGCCACCTGTTCCACGAGTCGGTGCGCGCCAATCTGATGATCGGGGCGCCCCAGGCGACCGACGACGAGCTGTGGCAGGCCCTGCGCCAGGCGCGGCTGGACGGCATGGTCTCCGCACTGCCCGACGGCCTCGACACGATCGTCGGCGAGCGCGGCTATCGCCTGTCCGGCGGCGAACGGCAGCGGCTGACCATCGCGCGCCTGCTCCTGGCCGGCCCACGGGCCGTGATCCTCGACGAGGCCACCGCGCACCTGGACTCGACGAGCGAGGCCGCCGTACAAGCCGCCCTGACCGAAGCCCTGGCAGGCCGCACCGCATTGGTGATCGCCCACCGACTGTCGACCGTGCGCGCCGCGGATCAGATCCTGGTCCTGGAGGGCGGCCGGATCATCGAGCGTGGCACCCATCACGAACTGTTGGGCACCGGTGGCCGCTACGACGAGCTCTATCGCACCCAGTTCGCCGACACCGATCCGGCCGTCGCACCCGCGGCAGGCTAACCTTCCCGCCGCTACCGCCGGCGGGCGGCCCAAAGCCACGTCATCAGCGCCCACACGCTGGAGATGATCACGACCTGGGCCAGGACATACCAGGGCCAGGCCGGCAGCAGGTCGAGCGCGGTGGCGGCGCGGGGCTTGGCGTTGAGATAGCCGTAGTTGGTGCCCGCCACCGAGTTGAAGACGAACACCAGGGTCGCCCAGGCGATCGTGGCGGCCACCGCCACCCGAAA
>JBOFLE010000252.1:0-24703 GCA_051657705.1 Nocardioides sp.
GCCGTCGCGGTCATCAGCACAAGCGGCCCTTCGTACGCCGTCTGCGAAGGCGACATCACGCCGGTCAACCCGGAGTCCGGTGTGGTCGGCACGCTGGTCAGTGCGCCCGACACCGTGACCGACGGGGATCCGATCGAAGGCGATGACGCCAGGTGGTTGGAGACCTACGGGCCGTCGACGCAGTGGAACACCTACGACCTCGGCTGCGGCCCGGATCTGATCAACCACCCCACCTCGATTCCCTACACCTCGCAATCGAATCTGGCCCTGGACGTGGCGTTGATCCCGGTGGTCATCGCCAACGAGATCGACGAGTGGGTCAATGCCGACCCGTTCGACTTCCTGGGTCCGATCGTCACCACCGTGCAGGAGCGGTTCGGCGCCACCGGAGGGCCGTTCTGGATCCTGATGCCGGTGTCGATCATGGCGCTGGGTGGCTGGATGCTCTGGCGCTCGCGTTCCGCGCTGATGCACGAGACCGCCTCGACCGCCTCGGGCGCATTGTTGATCCTGGCCGCGGCGATGTTCCTGCTGTCCTATCCGCAGCGCGCCAACGACACCTTCCGGTCGGCCTTGGACGAGGGCACCGGCATCGCCGCGTCGGCGTTCGGCGAGACGAACTTCGCGGACTCGATGTTCGACCACGTGGTCTACCCGAACTGGCTGGCCGGCGAACTGGGCGACCCGGACTCGGGCGTGGCCAAGGAGTACGGTCCGGAGCTGTACCGCGCCCAGCACATCTCCTACGCCGAACTCGCGGAGGCGGCCTCGACGAAGCCGGAGGAGCCGGGACCGGGAGAGGACGAGCCGAACGCCTGGGCCCCGGCCGCCACGGCGCTGAGTGAACTGTCGGAGAAGAAGGCCGAGGACTTCGCGGACATCGCGGAGAAGATCGAGGAGGCCGACCCGGCGGCCTACCGGGTGCTGACCGGCCAGGACGGAGCCGACACCCGGCCGGGCCTGGCCTTGCAGACCAGCGCGTTCACCTGGACGGCGTCGGCCTTCTTCATCCTTGCCATGATCATGTTGGGGTTGGCCGGATTCATGATCTGGCTGTTCATCATGACCTTCCCCATCGTGGCCATGGCCGGCATCCACCCGCGGTGGCGTCCCAAGTTGTTCGACGTGATCAACCTGCTGGCGGCGTCGTTGATCGCGGGCTTCAAGTTCATGCTGGCGGCCGGCCTGTACTCGCTGATCGGCCAGCGGATCCTGGCCTCACCGGGCCTGTCACCGTTGGTCAAGTTCCTGCTGTTGCTGCTGATCGCGATCGCCGGGTTGATGATTCTCAAGCCGGTCCGCACCCTGAAGACGTTCGTGCCGGGGGCGGACCCGAATCACTCGTACCTGGCCAGCGGAATGCGCCGGGCCTTCAACCATGCGGTCGAGCAGCCGCCTGGTGCCACCGGTCCACGCGAGGACTATCGCAAGTACGACGACGGCCCGCGACGTACCGTGATCGCCGAGGAAGACCCACTGCCGGCCCTGGCCCCGGTGATCGTCGTCAGCCCGGCCGAGCTCGACGCGCCGGCCCGGGTCCCCGAGCCGGCGCTCGCGGCGCCGGGTGCCCGGATCCGGTCTCTGCCGGGCACCGGCGCGGGGATGGGGGTCGGGGAGTCCGGGGGGCCGATCCTTCGGACGGTGCGAGGTCGGCAGCCTGCCGCGGGCGCCTCGGGCCAGGCCGAGGAGCTGCTCTGGAGGCGGGCCGGCGGCGACCGCTCAGGCCGCGGCGCCGAGATGATCGACCGCGACGACGGGGACTCCGGATGGGACTCCGGGTGGGAGAACGCCATCGAACTTGCGCCGGCCGAGTCGGTGATCGACCGGGACGGACAGCAGGTCTTCGTGCTGTTCAAGACGAAGGCCGGCTGAGGTTCGCGGCCGGAGGACAGGGCGATGTTTCGGGCGAAGCTTCTGGTGGTGGCTTTCGCGACGGCATGTCTGGTCGCCTACCTCATCGTGTACGGGAAGGCGCCGGCGATCGATCGGCCCGCGGCCGAGGTCGAGGTCGGGGTCGATCGTGTCGTACCTCCTCCCGCTGCCGTCCGGGCACCCGAGACCGGCACCCGGCCGCCCGTCGAACCCACTCCCGAGCCCAAGCGGCCGTCCGGTTCGAGTCCGGGATCGGGCTCGACCGACGGCGTGCCCCCGCGGGCGGCAGGGAAGGTCATCGCGGGTTTCGTCGACGGATGGCTCAGTCGCGACCCCGGAAGACGGCGTGCCGCCGTCCTCCGCCGCTATGCCATCGAGGACCTCGTCTCCGGCCTGCTGCTCACCGATCCGGCGAACCTGCCGCGCCGGGGCACGGCGCGTTCGGGTCCGGCCGAGCTGGTCGACTCCACGCCGGTCTCCGGCACCTTCAGCCAGTCTTTGACCGACGGGTCGGCCCTGCTGCTCGAGGTGGCCCACGTCGGCGGCGGTCGGTGGCGGGTGACGTCGGTATTGCCGGCTTCGGAGAGCGTGGTGAGCTGAGTGAACCCTCTTGTCGCCAAGATCCTGGCGGCGCTGGCGCGCTCGCCGCGGATGCGTCGCTGGACCTGGGTCGCGGGTGGAGTCGCGGCCTTGATCCCGGTCGCCGCGGTGCTGATCGTGGGCTGGTTGGTCATCTCGTTGATCAGCGCGGTGATCACCCCGAACAACACCGCCGGCAATGAGCTGGCCGGGGGCGCGTGCGGCAGCTTCGACGGCGACGCGGCGCCGGCGATGCTCGACGCGGACCGGGTCAAGGACAGCCTGACCGGCGAGCAGGCGCGGAATGCCGGGGTCATCATCGGCGTTGGCCGCAAACTCGACGTACCGGATGCCGGCATCGTGATCGCGCTCGCCACGGCGTCCCAGGAATCGGGGATCCGCAATATCGACTACGGCGATCGGGACTCGCTGGGGCTGTTCCAGCAGCGTCCGTCCACCGGCTGGGGAACGCCGCAAGAGGTCCGCGATCCGGCCAAGGCGACGGCTGCGTTCTTCGGCCGGGCCAGCCACACGGGCAACACCGGGCTCCTCGACATCCCGGGCTGGCAGCAAATGAGCCTGACGCGGGCCGCCCAGGCGGTGCAGAGGTCGGCGTTCCCCGATGCGTATGCCGACGACGAGCCGCTGGCCTGGCGGATCCTGCGGGCGGTCGTCGACGGCGGCGAACTCGATGGGGTAGCGGCGGCCTCGACCGGGACCGCCTGCACCACCGCGATGATCGGTGGGAACGTGACCTATCCGCTGCCGAAGGACTCCGGCTACATCGACCTGGACAACTACGGCGTCATGTCGGCGATCCGTTCCGGGCAGCACACCGGCAACGACTACTCCGTCGCCTGCGGTACGCCCGTGCTCGCCGCGCATCCGGGCACCGTGGTGATCGAGGCCGGGCCGGGGTGGTTCGGCTCGGCGTTGGTCAAGGTCAGCACGGGCCCGGAGAGTCTCACCACCTGGTACGCCCACATGCAACAGGTGACGGTCGACCAGGGAGCGGTCGTCAACGCCGGCGTGGTGCTCGGGTACGTCGGCAGCGAGGGCAACAGCACGGGCTGCCACCTGCACTTCGAGGTGCATCCGCGCAACGGGTCGATCTATGCCGACGACATCGACCCGGCGCCGTGGCTGGCCGCCCACGTCGGGAAGCCGTTGTCCGGAGTCGCTCAGGCGTCCGCCTCCGGCGCGGCGGTCCGGGTCGCGCAGGCCAACGTCAAGTTCGACCTCCCGGGTCGAGCGTTCCGCGAGGACCTCGACACGGTCGCGAGTACTCGGGCCGACTTCATCTCGCTGAACGAGGTGAGCCGGCGTTCGGATGCGGAGATCACCCCGGCCGGCTACGACGTGTGGCGGGAGTCCAGGCGGGTGCGCGGTGATGACGGTACGGCGGTGTTGTGGCGTACCGATCGCTGGCGGGAGGTGGAGACCGGTCGGGTGTTGATGGTGCGTGACGGTCCGGCCGCGACGGATCACGACCGGGCCGCGACCTGGGTCACCCTGGTGGACGGCGGCGGCACCACGGTATCGGTGGTGTCGGTCCATCACATGATCAACCCCGCCAGGTACGGGCCGGCCAAGGACCGGCGGCAGCGTCTCTATCGCGAGGGCATGATCCGGCTCCGGGAGCTGATCAGCCGGCTGTCGCGGCAGGGTCCGGTGTTCGTGGCGGGCGACTTCAATTCGCAATGGTCCGACGACGACCCCTGGGGGCCGCGCGCGATGCTGGGCCCGGTCGGCATGACGTCCACCATGGATGCGCTCGGCCGCGCCGACACCCATGACGGCGGCGGCGCGATCGACTACATCTTCTACGCCGCGAGCGCCGCCGCGCCCCAAGCCCAGGAAACCCGGAACCTCAACTCCGACCACGAACTGTTGTACGCCGACTTCTCGTTCATCCGCAGCGCCACCGGCTGACCCGCCGACACGTCACAAAAGCACGTCGAGACGTCAGAAAGGCACGCCGACACGTCAGAAAGGCACGCCGAAACGGTGTCCGTCATGACGGTGTCGGCGTGCAGCTGGGCGCCTCGGCCACGTCCAACAAGAAGTGCGTGTCGGTGCCCTGAGGGATAGTAGGCCGCGATGAACGGAGCGAGCCCGGCGGCAGTCCCCAGGGTGCAGCGACAGCACCGGCTGATAGTCGCGGCCTTCGGGATCTCCTCGGTCGGCGACGGGCTCCGGATCGCGGCACTGCCCCTGGTGGCCCTGACCATCACCACGAACCCACTGGAGATCGCGGGCCTGGCGGTCGCCGGCCGGCTGCCCTGGTTGGTCGTCGCGCTCGTCAGCGGTGCGATCGCCGATCGGGTCGACCGACGCCGGTTGATGATCGCGGTGGACGTGTGTCGCGCGGCGGCTATCGCTTCCGTGATCGTGGTGCTGACGACGTCGGCCGACCGGATCTGGTACCTGTACGCGCTGAGCCTCGTGCTCGGGATAGGCGAGACGCTCTTCGAATCGGCGACTCAGGGCCTCCTTCCACAGGTGGTGCCACCGGAGGAACTGGGTCGGGCGAATGGGCAACTCTTCACCCTGACTTTCGTGTTCAACGGACTCTTGGGGCCGATGATCGGCGGCTGGTTGTTCTCCTTGGGACGGCTCGTCCCGCTGGTCGGCGACATGTTTTCGTTTCTCGCCAGCGCTGTCGTGCTCACGATCCACCGGGTGAAGGCCGGTCCGGTGGCCGCCCGGTCCGGAGGAGATGTGGACCGTGATTCCAGCTTGGTGGCCTTGGTCAGAGAGGGCCTCTCCTGGGTCGCCGCACATCCTGCGATGAGATCCCTGGTCATGGTCTCGGTCGCGGCCAACTTCATCCAGAGCGCGATCTTGTCCGTGTTGGCGCTGTTCGCGACGGGTCCGGCAGGGGTGCCGATCGCAGCCTTCGGCCTGTTGCTGGCGAGCAGTGGCCTCGGTGGGTTCGCCGGTGGGTGGCTGTCTTCCCGGGCGGCGGATCGGCTCGGCATCCACCGGGTACTGTTCCCGGCCATCGCCTCCGGCGTACCGCTGTACTTGCTCATGGCCTGGATACCCAACCCCTACATACTCGGAGCGGGCCTGGCCATCAACGCCTTCATGGGGGTGATGGTCTCGGTGCAGACCGCGGTCTTCCGTCAGCAGATTGTCCCGAACCGCCTCCTCAGCCGGGTCAGTAGCGTCGGACAGTTCTTCTCGTTCGGTTTCGCCATCCCACTCGGCGCGCTGTACGCCGGGATCGTCGCCAACCAGTGGGGGACGAGCGCCGTCTATTGGTCAGCCGGTGTCATCACGGGAGTTGTCTGCGTGATCGTGTGGCCCAGCATCCGTCCGGCGCGCTTGGCAGAAGCCGTCGAGCGCATGCGTGAGCAAGGCGTCTCGGAAACCGGTTCCTCGACCTGAGAGGGCCGTTCTCGCACGGCGGTGGTTACCGTCAACGCGCGCGCCGACACGTCACAAATGCAGAGCGAGAGGTCGCAAATGCCGGCTGCGTCGTTCCAAAAGTGACGTCTCGACCGGCATTCGTGACCTCTCGGCGTGCATTTGTGACGTGTCGGCGGGCCGCCTAGGGCTGGAGGTCGAGGTAGACGGCCCGGTGATCGGAGGTGGGAAACGGGAACACCCCGACCAGGCGGAACAGTGGGTCACTGGTGACCGGCCAGAAGACTCCGGCTCCGACGACGTCGAGTCCCTTGCTCGGCAGGACGTAGTCGGTGCGAAGATTCCCCGGGGTTGTGTCCGCGAAATCGGCGGTGTCGAAGCGAGGGTCGCCTCGTTGGTCGGCGTTCGCACCGCCTTGGAGCAGCGCTTGTTCGGGAGCCCCCTGACTCTGCGGTTGGATCGTGAGATCGAGCCGCCCGCTGTCCAGCAATTGCTGGGCAGCACCCGGAAGGCTGTCGCCGTCCAGAGGGTCGCTGTTCAGGTCTCCGGCGATCACGAATCGTTGGCGACACAACCCGCCGCGACGGCCGCGGTCGTCATAGATGTAGCGCGCCTTGCCTCCGCAAGCGACATAGTCGGTCCAGAACCGGATCTCGTCGGCGTTCCGCATGCCGTTGCGATCCTCCGGTCCGTCGAAGACCGGCGGCGTCGGATGGCTGACCAGGAAGTGCACGGACCGGCCTCCGAGCCGCACCGGGATGTCCCAGTGGCTCTTCGAGGACAACCGGAACTCGGCGAGTTCCTCGGCGCTGTACCAGTCACCTGGCGCCGGGGTGGCCGGGTCGTCCGGGAGCCGGGCACCGGGCATGTCCTGCCAGCGGAACATACGGAAAGTGCGGATGGCGTCGTACTCGATCGGGTATCTGGAGTACACCGCCATCCCGAACTGTCCGGGAAAGTTCCCGAAACCGAAGGCGTCGCCGGCGCCCCCGACGTTCCCGTTGTTGTCCAGGTCGAACCCCGACGGGACTCCCGTGTTCGACGGCGCCGCGTACCGATACCGGTAGCGGATCGGAACGGACTCGTTGCGGGATACCGACAGGTAGTTTTCCTGGAACCGCCGCAGCGCGGTCCCTTCGGGGTCGTAGTCGAACTCGTTGATCAACAGCACGTCCGGACGCACTCGTTGGATCACCTCGGCGACCGCGCCGGCCTGGCTGTCGTCGGGAGTCGAGAGATCGGCCGCCAACTCCCCGGCCGCGGTCCGGTTGAGTGACGCGTTATACGTCGCGAACCGGACCTGCCGGGTGGTTCCGCCCTGGTCCGAGCCGCCGCTCCGGGACGACTCGATCCTCACCGGGGACCCGGCCGCGTCGGTGGTGCCCGCGCTCGCGCCTGGTGCCGGGGTCAGCATCCCGCCGAAAGTGGCGGCCGTCGCTACCGCGGCGATCGTGATCCTCAGCCTTGTCATCCGCGATCACCCCTTCTGGTCGGGGTTGCTCGCGCGCACCCCGAGATCAACATAGTCGGTGAAGAAGCCGTCCATTCCGGCCTCCAGGAACGTCCGGATCTCGGTCACCAGGTCCCCTCGCGCGGCGGGATCCGAACTGCTGCGCAGGTCGGCCGGCAGGTACTGGTTCTCGGCGCGGAAGGTCCACCCGTGCACGGTGAGCCCGTTGGCATGGGCGTCGCGGATGACCGCGGACGGTTCGCCCAAGGTGCCCTCCGCGGTTCGCGGGATCATCACGTCCTTGCACACGCCGACCCCGGCGGCGTACTCGGCGATACCGGCCAGCCCGGCGCGGGTGGCGAGATCGGCATAGGTGCGCGGGTCACCGGCGGCGATCAGGTCGTACGGCGCGCCACTGCAGGAGATCAACTGCACGATACGGACTCGCGTCTGTTGAGAGAGTTCGCGCAGATTGCCGGTCTCGAACGACTGGATGAACGCCGGATCTCGCGGGCTGTCGTATCCGTAGTCGTCGAGCAGGTCCACGAGCTTCTCTTCCATCGACAACCCGATGGAGTCGAAGTACGTCGGATGCTTGGTCTCGGGGTAGATGCCGACCCGGGCGCCGTCGCAGGTGCGATAGCGCTGGGCGAGCCGGATCACTTCCTCGAGCGTGGGCACGTCGAACAACCGGTCGTAGGCGGTGTTGTCGGGCCGCAACTTCGGCAAGCGCTCGATGGCCCGCAATGTCTTCAACTCGGCGAGGGTGAAGTCCTCGGTGAACCACCCGGTGACCGACTCGCCGTCGATGGTCTTGGTGGTCCGGCGTGCGGCGTACTCCGGCCGGAGCGCGACATCGGTGGTCGAACCGATCTCGTTCTCATGACGGGCAACGAGTACGCCGTCGGAGGTCGAGACCACGTCCGGCTCGATGAAGTCGGCGCACTGTCGGATGCCCAGTTCGTACGCCTCGAGGGTGTGTTCAGGTCGGTAGCCGCTCGCGCCGCGATGGGCGATGACCGGTTGCCCGTCTTCGTCGCCCCTGACCGGGCGACTTCCGATCACGATCATCTCGGTGTCGTCCGGGGTGCCCGGGAGCCGGGCCGCGTTGCCGGGGTAGTTGTTGTCGTTGGCGATCAGCAGGCGACCGTCCTTCAAGAACACCACCGTCTCGACCGACTGCATCGGGAATGAGAACGGGTCGCCCAAGCCGAATCCACTCTGGCCGGATCCACTCTGACCGGATCCCTCGGCGGGGATCTCGCCGGGATTGGCGAGATAGAGTAGGTCGACGATCTGCTCCTTCTTGAGATAGCCGCCGGTATCGCCCCCGTCGTTGGCCCGGCCGAGCCGGACGCGGTAGACCTTCTTGGTCACGGCCTGGGGGCCGTCGAGGTCGTCTCGCTCCAGGAGCAGCAATTGATTGCGCTGAGTCAGCTGGGCATCGCCGATCACGTTCGCGTCGGCGTTGGTGCGATAGGCCCATCGGGTGCCGGTGTAGGCGTTGGAGCGGATGTCGAACTCGTAGATCCACCGGCGGCGGACCTCCGGGTCGCCGGTCAGCGCGCCCTCCAGGACCGGGTAGAGGAAGCGCCCGTCGCCGGAGATCGCCAGGGCCTCGAATCCTCGGCTGCGGGGGATCACGGGGGTCTCACCGGTGGTCAGGGTCGGGTTTTGCGGAGACTTGCCGCCCACGAAGGGGACCGGCTCGTCGAGTACCTTGCCGGTGCGGTCCAGGTGCAGCAGGAACGGGCCGAACTCTTCGCCGACCCAGAACGTGCCGTCCTTTGCCCTGACGATCGACTCGACATCGAAGTCACCGCCGGTCAGCAGCCGCTCCGGGGTCGCGTCGTTGATGATCGGGAAATCGATCTTGCGGTCCGGATCGCGCATCGAAACGAACCCGAGGACATCGATCCGTCCGGGGCCGCCACGCGCGGTCTCCCACCGTGGCCGCACCCGGTAGATCCGCAGCAGGAAGTCGGTCGAGTTGTCCTTGGCGCCGAAGCCGTTGTCCGGCAGCCCCCAGAACGTGCCGTCCCCGTTGTCCAGGGCTCCGGAGAATCCGGGGATCACCTGACCCGGGAACGGCCCGGTGCGGCCGTTGGCGGGAGTCGCCTCGGCCCCGGACGGCGGGCCGTCGGCCTGGTAGTCGGCGCTCAGCGTCGCCCGGCGTTCGAGGGTCCATTCGGTTCGGGTCGGCTTCGGTACGGCGCTGGCCGGCTCGTCGAGCTGTGCCCGGGTTTCCGGGTCTGGGCCGAGCGCGCCGGCTGGTCCGGTCGGAACCCCGGCAACCAGGCTGGCGATCAGGGTGGCCAGGGCGAGCCGGCTGGGTGTCACGCGCCTTTCGACTCGGCGTCCCCGTGGGATCGTGCGTTCGGTGGTAGCTGCGCGGCCGTGGGTCATGGCTCCTCCTTAGTGGCAGGCCCCACGTTGGTGAACGCACACGAAACTGAGCCGACGTCTAACTCGCGACGAGGTGAACATCAGTCGACGAGTGTTCCTGTTCGGGTGGCCGCGCCCGTCAGTTCTGAGACGTCACAAATGCAGGGCGAGACGTCAGAAATGTGTGTTACGTCGCGCCCACTGTGACGGGTCGGCCTGCCTTTGTGACGGGTCGGCCTGCATTTGTGACGGGTCGGCGGGTCAGTTCTCGGATTCGACAGCGCCGACAGGGCCGGCGGCGGCGACGAGGGTGCGCGCGGAGTTCTTGGCCACCTGCGGTGCGTCCGGCATCGCGTCCAGCGCACCGCTGGCGAGGCAGCCGTCGATGAGCAGCGTGAGCGCTCGGGCGAGGCCATCGGGGTCCGCGGCCCCCGCGCTCGAGGCCAGATCACTCACCCAGGCCCGGACCGCGTCCTTGTGGGCGAGGGTGCGCTCGTGGACCGGTCCGCCGGGCTCGTTCTCGGCCGCGGCGTTGATGAACGCACATCCGCGGTAGCCCTCGCGGCGGCACGCGGTCACCAAGGCATCGAACATCCCCACGAGCCGAGCGGCCGGGTCCGGGCCCGCCGCGTCGGCGGCCGTGCGGAGCTGCTCGCTCCATACGCGATCGACCGTGTCCAGGTAGGCGATCACCAGATCGTCCTTGGTGGGGAAGTGGTGGTAGAGCGTCGCCTTCGCCACTCCGGACTCGGCGATGATCCGGTCGATGCCCACTGCTCGGATGCCGTGGGCGTAGAACAGCCGGAACGCGTTGTCCAGGATCCGTTGTCGCGCCGCGCTCGGCGGCGGGTGGACGTCCATGGGCTCATCCTAGCTGGCAGGTAGACAGATCTGTCTGATACGCTGCCGGAGTCACATAGACAGATCTGTCTACCGCGCAGCAGGAGGAGTCCTATGAAGATCGCAGTCCTTGGCACTGGCATGGTCGGTCGCGCCGTCGCCGCTCGCCTGGCCGAACTCGGCCACGCCGTCACCATCGGCACCCGCGACCCCCAGGCCACCCTGGCCCGCACCGAGGTCGACGGCATGGGCAACCCGCCCTACCCCGAGTGGGCGGCCGCTCACCCCGGCGTCGACCTGGCCGCGTTCGCCGCCGCCGCGGCCGGCGCGGAGCTGATCGTGAATGCCAGTAGTGGCACCGCTTCCCTGGAGGTGCTCGGCCTCGTCGGCGCGGACAACCTCGCCGGCGCCGTGCTCCTCGATATCGCCAACCCGCTGGACTTCTCCAACGGCATGCCGCCCACGCTGTTCGTCAAGGACACCGACTCGCTCGGCGAGCAGATCCAGCGTGCCTTTCCGGACGCCCGGGTCGTCAAGTCGCTGAACACGCTGACCGCCGAACTGATGGTGCGCCCCGACGCCCTTCCGGAAGCTACCAGCGTCTTCGTATCCGGCAACGACGCCGACGCCAAGGGGATCGTCGCGGGCCTGCTGAAGGAATTCGGCCACAGTGACGTCATCGACCTCGGAGACATCACCACCGCCCGCGGTACCGAGATGGTGCTCCCGGTGTGGCTGCGGCTCATGGGCGCACTCGGCACCCCGAGGTTCAACTTCAAGATCGTGCGCTGATCAAGCGACTGTCCACCCGGGCCGGACGAGTTCGATCGCATCCGGTACGGGGTTCGGCGAGGGAACACCTCGCCGAACCCCGTACCAGTGGATCAGGAGACCCCCCCAGACCTCCTGAAGCCCATGGTGACAATCGAGGACCGGGTATCCAGGCTGGTCGCGGTCCTCGCTTCTCACCGAGCGGATCGAATTCAATGGCGCACGGCCGCCTCCGCTCCGGCTCCGGTCAGCGAACGGACCTCCAGTTCGCCGTACTCGTCGACCGCCTCCTGGTCCTTCGAGGTCACCGTGCCCAGATAGCCGAGCAGGAAACCCAGCGGGATCGACACGATGCCGGGGTTCTCCAGCGGGAACCACGAGAAGTCCACGTCGGCGGGAAACAGCGACAGGCTCTTCCCGGTGACCGGATCCGCGCCCTTCCCGGAGACGACCGGGGAGAAGAAGACCAAGGTCAGCGATGAGATCAGCCCGCCGTAGATGCTCCACACCGCGCCACGGGTGTTGAACCGCCGCCAGTACATGTTGTAGAGGATCGCCGGCAGATTGGCCGACGCGGCGACCGCGAACGCCAGTGCCACCAGGAAGGCGATGTTGAGGTTCTGCGCGGGGATCGCGAGCAGGATCGCCGCGCCGCCGATCACGAACGCCGCGATCCGGGCCACCCGGATCTCCTCGGCATCGCTGGCCTCACCGCGCTTGAACACCGAGTTGTAGAGGTCGTGGGCCACCGATGTGGAGGACGCGAGGGTAAGACCGGCCACCACCGCGAGGATGGTCGCGAAGGCGATCGCGGCGATCAGGGCGAGAAGCACCGAACCACCGACCGTACCCTCGCCGCCGCCGACCGCCTCGGCCAGGAGCGGTGAGGCGAGGTTGCCCTTGCTGTCGACGACCTGGGTGAACGCGTCGCCGGTGATCAGTGCCCGAGCGCCGAAGCCGAGCACCAGCGTGAAGAGGTAGAACGTGCCGATCAGCCCGATGGCCCACAACACCGAGGTCCGGGCGTCCTTCGCCGTCGGCACCGTATAGAAGCGGATGAGGATGTGGGGGAGGCCGGCCGTGCCGAGCACCAGCGCCAGCGACAACGACACGAAGTCGATCTTGCTCGTCGTCGATACGCCGTACTTCAGCCCGGGTTCGAGGAAGGCGCCGCCGACCCCGGAGTTGTCGGCCGCCGTCCCGAGCATGGCGGACAGGCTGAAGTCGAACTCGGCCAACACCAGCACCACGATCAGTGCCGACCCCGTCATCAGCAGCACGGCCTTGATGATCTGCACCCAGGTCGTGCCCTTCATGCCGCCGACGGTGACGTAGAAGATCATCAGGGCGCCGACGCCCACGATGGTGAGGTTCTTGACGGCCTGACTCTCCGCCCCCAGCAGGAGCGCGACCAGGGCGCCGGCACCGACCATCTGGGCCAGCAGGTAGAACACGGACACCACCACGGTCGATATCGCGGCCGCGGTGCGCACCGGCCGCTGACGCATCCGGTAGGCGAGTTGGTCGGCCATCGTGTACCGGCCGGAGTTGCGGAGGAGTTCCGCTACCAGCAGCAGGGCCACCAGCCAGGCGACCAGGAAGCCGATCGAATACACGAAGCCGTCCAACCCGGACAGGGCGATCGCTCCGGAGATGCCCAGGAACGAAGCGGCCGACATGTAGTCGCCGCTGATCGCCAGGCCGTTCTGCACCCCGGAGAACGACCGTCCCCCCGCGTAGTAGTCGGCCGCGCCGCTGGTGGATCGGCTCGCCCAGACGGTGACCGCGACGGTCAGCAAGACGATGACGCCGAACAGGATCGCGGTCAGGAGTTGATGGGAGTCGCCGGACTCCTCGGCGGCGGCGATCGACTCGGCCGCGATCCGGTAGTCGCCGCTCATCGCTGTTCTCCGTCCGTCGGGACTTCGTCGTCGGCTGGGTCATCGGTGGGCATGCCGTCGTAGCGAGCGCGGATCCGGTCGGCCAGCGGATCGAAGTAGCGCGCGGCATGCCGGGCATAGATCCAGGCGATCGCGAAGGTGCTGGCGAACTGCAACAACCCGAGTACCAGACCCAGATTGATGTCGCCGTAGACCTGGTTGTCCATCAGGCCGGGAGCCCAATTGCTGAGCAGGACGAACGTGAGGTACCACGCCATGAACGCCAGCGTCCACGGGAACACGAAGCTCCGATAGCGCCGTCGCAGCTCGGCGAAATCGTCGCTGGCGGCGAGCTCGCCGTAGCGCGGGTCGCCCGACCCGCCCGTGGCATGCGTGTGGGATTCGCCGGGCGGGGGATCTTCGACGCTCACCATCCGAGAGTGCTCCTTCGAAAGAATGTGATGGTGGCCACCGTCGCCGACGCCGGTCTGGTCGGGAAAGCCGGCGGCCGTTCCACGCGCCGAGCCGCCGCTCTGAATCGCCGAATGGTCGTCGCGTCGCGACGAGCGGTCGCCCGAACGCCTCTGGACCGCGACCTAGCCGCGATGGACGGCGACGGCCTCGGGGGTGTGCAGCCGGACCATGAACGTGGTCACATGTCGCGGTCGCCGATGCGGCGTCAGCAGGGACACCGTGATCATCGCCACGAAGGCGGCCGGCACCGTCCAGAGCGCCGGCTGGGTCGACAGCGTGGTGAGGAGCGAGTCGTCCGCGAGCGGGTTGACGAAGGTCCGGGCGGCGGCCGCGCCCGAGGTGAGCCCCCCGACGGCCAGGCCGGCCAGCGCCCCGGCGTCGGTCAGTCGGGGCCACCAGATCCCGAGGGTCAGCAGCGGACAGAAGGTCGAGGCGGCGACGGCGAAGGCCAGGCCGACCGCGGTCGCGACGCCCACTCGGTCGGCCAGCCGGGAGATGGCGAAGGGCGCCGCGATCGCGACCACGGCGCCGACCCGGAAGGAAGCGATCCCCCGGAGACCGAACCAGCGGCCGATCACGTCCTGGCTCAGCACCCCGGCCACGGCCACGGTCAGGCCGGATGAAGTCGACAGGAACGCCGCGAACGCTCCGGCGACGAGCAGTGCCCCCAAGCTTTGCCCGGCCCAGCCGTCGACGATCCGAGCGGGCAGTTCCAACACGACGGCGTCCGTTCGTCCGGCGGGCACCAGGTCCGGGGCATAGACCCGGCCGAGGGCGCCGTACACCGGTGGGAGAACGTAGAAGAGACCGAGTAGTCCGAGGACCGCGACGGTGGTGCGCCGGGCCGCCCGGCCGTCGGGATTCGTGTAGTAGCGCACGGCGACGTGTGGGAGCGCCATCGTGCCGCAGAAGGTGGCGACGATCAGGGAGTACGTCGTGTACAGCGGCAGGCTGCCGGTCGTCGAGAGCGGGTCACCCCAGTTGTCGACGGCGGAGCCGAGGGCGGCTAGCGGCCCCTTCCACGGTGACGGCCGGCCGTCACCGAACCACACGGCCAGCAGCCAGACCGCCGGCACCAGCAGGGCGGTGAGCTTGAACCAGTACTGAAACGCCTGGACGAAGGTGACGCTGCGCATCCCGCCCGCCACGACGTTGAGCAACACCACGGCGGCCACGATCAGTCCGCCGGGAATGTCCAGGCCCGTGGCCGTACCGAGGGTCAGGTCGGCGCCTTGGAACTGCGGGATGAGATAGAGCCAACCGATGCCGACCACCAGCAGCGACGACACACCACGCACCGGCCCGGACCGCAATCTGGCCTCGGCGAAGTCCGGGAGGGTGTAGGCGCCCGAACGGCGCAAGGGGGCGGCGACCAACACCAGCAACACCAGGTATCCGGCTGTCCACCCGACCGGGTACCACAGCATCTCGGTGCCGTAGGCGAGCAGCAGCCCGGCCACTCCCAGGAACGAGGCCGCGGACAGGTACTCGCCGCCGATGGCCGACGCGTTCAGCCAGGGGCTGACGCTCCGGGAGGCCACGAAGAAGTCGGAGGTGGTCCGGCTCAGCCGGGTGGCCCAGGCCCCGATCGCCAGGGTGAGCACCGAGACCAACGCGACTCCGGTCATCGCGAGCTCGGTATCACTCAGCATCGGACGGGCCTCCCCAGGATCCGGCCCCGGAAATCGGCCCGGAAATCGGCCCGGAAGTCGGCCCGGAGTGCGGCACGGAAGTCGGCCCGGAGTTCGGTGTGGCCACGAACGGCGAGGACGACGACACCGGGTGTCTCACCGGCGCTCGACGACGTCGGTGAAGGCGTGCTCGTTCTGTTCCGCGGCGCGGACGTACCACCAGCCCAGGATCACGAAGACCGGGTAGAGCCCGAGCCCCAACGTCAGCCACGCCACCGACACCCCGCCCACTTCGGCCAGCGCGAAGGCGGGAAAGAGGAGAAACACCAACGGCAGCGAGCCCGCCACCAGAGCGGTGAGCCCGAGGATCCGCAGGGCCAGCCGCAGTTGGGCCCGCAGCAGGGAGTTCAGGTAGATCTCGCCGACATCGCTCTGGGCGTCGATCTGGTCGATGGCGGTACGCCGGGCCGGCAGCGGACTGTCGCGCCGCGGCCCGGTGACCCGGACCCGGCGTGGCCTGCCCCCCGGGGCGTCTCCCGCGTGGCCGGTCATCGCGTCAGCCGGTCTCGGACTCGGTCGTGCGATGGCTCCCGAGCAGCAGTTCCCGCAACTCCCGCGCATGCCGACGGCTGACGGCGAGTTCGCTCCCCGCGACCAGCACGGTGTGCCGTGAGCCGTCGGCGCGCATCTCGGTGACATGGGGCAGGGACACCAGCAGCGACCGGTGGATCCTGACGAAACCGGCGTCGCGCCATTGCCGCGCGAGCGTGCTGAGCGGTACCCGGACCAGGTGTGAGCCGGTCTCGGTGTGCAGGCGGGCGTAGTCCCCCTGAGCCTCGACGTACCGCACGTCGCTGCGGGGGACGAACCGAGTCACGCCGCCCAGTTCCACGACGATCTGATCGTCCTCGACGATGGTCGAGGCGCCGGCACTGACCACCCTCCGGACGGCCTCGGCCAGGCGTTCGGCCCGTACCGGCTTGAGGACGTAGTCGACGGCCGCGAGCTCGAACGCCTCGACCGCATGCCGATCGTGCGCGCTGACGAACACCACCGGCGTCGGCCGTTTGAAGCTGGCGAGTACCCGGGCGAGCTCCAGCCCGTTCATCCCCGGCATCGAGATGTCCAGGAAAACGCCGTCCACCGAGTGTTGCTGAAGCTGTAACAGCCCCTCGGTGGCGGATCGACAGGTCAGTACCTCGGCGACGCGCGGATCGCGGCGCAGCAGATAGGCGACCTCGTCCAGTGCCGGTGCCTCGTCGTCGATGACCAGCGCTCGGAGGCCGTTGTTGGTCCCCACCCGCGAGCTCCTCCCCCAAGGTTCCCGATGCCGATCTCCCGGCACCGGCTTGCCTGACGCTACCGCGAAACGACGGGTCCGGTCGGGCCCGGTGGATCGGCATGGACGCCGACGGCGTACTTGGGAACCCGGACATGCACTTTGGTGCCCGCTCCCGGCGCGGTCTCGACGACGAGGCCGCAGTCGTCGCCGAAGGTATGCCGGAGCCGGGCGTCCACATTGCCCAGGCCGACCGATTCGAGACCCCGGTCGCCGGCCAGGGCGCGTCGTACCAGCTCCGGATCCTCCCCGACGCCGTCGTCCTCGATCGTGATCTGGCAGTCGCGGTCGAGGTTGCGGGCGATGATCGAGATCGTCCCGCCGACGTCTCGACTCTCCAGCCCGTGCCGGACCGCGTTCTCCACCAGTGGCTGTAGGCACAGACACGGGATGGTCACGGGCAGCACCTCGGGGGCGATC
The DNA here is from genome assembly GCA_051657705.1 of Nocardioides sp. GTDB lineage: Bacteria > Actinomycetota > Actinomycetes > Propionibacteriales > Nocardioidaceae > Nocardioides. Next base: position 17,014 of record JBOFLE010000252.1, read on the forward strand.
TGCAAGGTGACTCGGAGCCGGTCTCCGAACCGGGCCTGCTCGAGCAGCAGGTACTGCTCGATCGAGCGCAACTCCTCGGCCAGCGTGGTGAACTCGCCGTGCTGCCGGAACGAGTAGCGGGTGAAGTCGGCGAATTCCAGCAACAGGTGCCGCGCCCGGTCCGGATCGGTGCGGACGAACGACGCGATCGCGCCGAGCGAGTTGTAGATGAAATGCGGGCTGATCTGAGCGCGCAAGGCGCGCATCTCGGCCTCGATCAGCCTGGTCTTGGAGATGGTGAGCTCCGCCAACTGGAGCTGACCCGATACCCAGGTGGCGACCTCGTCGGCCGCGCGCACCAGGCCCGCGGTCGGCTGGGCCGCGAACAGTTGGAGCGTGCCGACCGCCCGCCTGCCGGCACCCCGTTCCTCGTCGTACCGGTCCTCGAGGATCAACGGGCTGATCACCGCCGACCGCAGCGCGCAGCCGGGGTCCTCGCAGGCCAGATCGCCCGGACCGAATGCCTGGGTATCGCCGTGCTCCAGCACACGCCGGGCCAGGGTGACCGAGAGATCGGCGTGGTGAGAACCCACGCCGTCCCAGGCCAGCAGACCGACCGTGTCGGTCAGTGCGGCCGCGGGAGTAGCGAGGAGGTCGCGCAGGTGCCTGATGGCCCGCTCGGCCGAGGACCGGTTCAGACCCTCCCGCAGCGCCGGCGCGGCCAGTGCCGCCGTATGCAGCGTCCGGAAGGTGGCGCGATCAGCCTCGGTGCCGAGCGCCGAACTACCGTGGGCCGACCGCCGCCAGCGGCTGAAGATCACCTAGCGCACCATAGCGGGGCCGGCCGCGAGGCTGGTTCACCTGCCTGTCGTACGTTTGCTCTGTCGTACATCTCGGCGGTGCCGAACGTCGGGCGATCTGCCGTCGGACAACCGCCGCGCGGATCGCGGCGCCGCGATCAGGCGTTGGAGATCGTCCGGATGAGTCCTTGGAAGAGTTGCTCGACGGCGGACGTGACAGAACCGCCGACACCGGTCACCGACGAAGCGAATGTCGCGGGTTGCGTCATCAGCCAGTAGGCGACGAAAACGAGCCCGATCGCGGCCCAGAGCTTCTTGTTCTTCAACATTGGGGGCTTCCTTCCGAGTAAGATCAGATTCTTTATGGTAAACGCCAGGAGCCGTAACCGATACGGCTAGTCCAGAAGTGCGGGCCGCATCGGGTTTCTCGCCCACCGGTGGAGCGTGACCGATCGCCTTCTCGTCGGCCTGCGGGCCAGCCCGGATCGGGCGCCCCCGGCGAGCCGATCCGCACATCGATCGAACCTTCGTGACTGCCCGCGAGTGATACGGGGTGAACGCATCGGGACTACCAAGGAGCTGACATGCGAGCCCATCGTTCCTCCGCCCTCCTCGAGCAGCGTGACGATGACGGGCGCGAGTCGAACCTTCCGAAGCATCTCGGCCACCGCCCGCGCGGCGGCCTGATGACGTTCGGCCTCGTCGTCCTGGCGATCACGGCGGCGACGAGTGGCGCCTGCATCGTGCTCAGGGCAACGGACCTGGTTCGCTCCGAGCGGACCTACGGGCCGCTCCCCGGCGCGGGCGGCGAGACCCGGGGGGCGACCGGAGACGGCGTGTCGACCGGGCGTACCGGCGCCGCGGCTTCGAAGAACGCCCGCGTGTTCGACGTCGTCATGCGCGGCGAAAACGAGGTCGACGCCCCGAACGCCGCGGACCGATCGGTGACGGTCGAGATCACCGTGGATCCGGAGTCCGGACAGGTCGGGTTCGATGAACTCCGGCAAGGTGGTGCCCTCGCCCGAGGAGTCGACGCGGTGCCGACGATGTTCCATCTGCACCAGGGCACCGCCGGTACCAACGGGGCCATCGTCGCCGACTTCACCCGAGCGGGCACCGCCGGAGAGAAGACCGGCACGCGGAACATCCTGCCGGCCGTGGCTGCCGAGATCGTGGCCGACCCGGCGGCCTTCTACCTGAACTATCACAGCGCCAACTTCCCGGACGGTGCCGCCCGCGGTCAGTTGGCAGGCGGGTCGATCGATGCGTCGGCCGCAACCGACGATGCCGAACCGCGCCGGCGGGCGCTGAGCGTGTCGTTGTCGGGAGCCCAGGTGGTGCCGGCGGGTACCGGAGACCCGGACGGTTCGGCCGCTATCGAGCTGACGCTGATCGCGAGGACGGGGGCCGTCGAGTTCCGCGATCTCCGGACCGGCGGGGTCTTCGGCGGCGGGCAGTCGCCGGTGCCGACGGCGCTGCACCTGCACCGCGGCGGGAGCGGCACCAACGGCGGCGTGGTGGTCGATCTCACCGCGAAGGTCTCCGACGGCCAGCGCGTCGGCTGCGGCTGGGCCGACCCCGCCGTTGTCCGCCGGATCATCGACAACCCCGAGAACTACTATCTCGATCTGCACTCCGCTGGATTCCCCGGCGGCGCGGCGCGAGGACAGTTGGCGGCCTGAGCGCCGATCGGTTCGCTCAGGCCGGGGTGTCGTCGGGCGGTGGCAGTTCCCGCTTCCGCGCCTTCTTCTCGAGCCTGCGCCGTTCGTCCGCCAGATAGGCGTCCTTGGTGGTCACGACCCGCAGGACATTCGCGCCGACGGCCGCGGTCACGATCGCCGGCCACGGAAATCCCGGAGCCGTGGTGACTCCCCAGACCACCCAGCAGATCGCGATAGCCGTCAGCCCGCGCCAGATGCTCTCGGTCCGTTCGCGTCGGTAGTTGGCCAGCGCTCGGTCGGCCACCGCCGCGGCGCCGGTCTGGGGCGGGCGTTCGGGAACGAGATCCCGCACCAGCGGCGGCAGTTCGCCGAGCGTCCGGGCCGAGATCAGGGCATCGCTTCGCTCGTCGAACTCCTGCCGCGTCAGCCGGCCGTCGGCGTACGCCGAGGCGAGCACCCGCTGGAGCAGGTCGCGATCGGCGTCGCTCGCGCGGAGGTGGGCGTTCGCGGGCCGGCGTGGGTCCTGCGTGAACGAGACCCATGGCTCGAAACGGTCTCCCGGGTCGGCGCTCACCACACCGATCGTAGTTGGGTCGGGCGAATACCCGCGCGAGTCGTGATCCGGGTGAGGATGAGTGTCGCGGCCGTCCGGTCTATGGTGATCGCGGCCACGGACGGTGCGCGCCGTCCGGCGCCGGTGACCGTTGCCGGCGCTCCGGCTCCGGAGTCAGAGGAGGATGTCATGGCGAGCGCTACCGCGGGGGAGTCGATCGAGCGCGCCGCTCCTGAGCCGACGGCGGCGGCTCGCGCGGCGTACCTGATCAATGCCGGCGTGGCCTGGCTGGGCACGCTCCTGACCGCCTTCCTCTCCGGTATGGGGTGGTACGACGAACTGCCGCCCGAGCCGGGTCTCTACGGCGGCCGCCCGGAGGGTGCGGAAGGAGCGATCCCGCGGCTGGTCGACACCTTCAGCTACTTCACGATCTGGTCCAACCTCGTGGTCGCACTGTCGGTGACCTTGCTGCTGTGGCGGCCCTGGCGAGACACGCTCGTACGCCGGGTGCTGCGGCTGGACGCGCTCATGATGATCACCATCACCGCGATCGTCTATCAGTTGCTGCTCGCGCCGAGCGCGGTGGTCACCGGCTGGTCGCGCCTCACCGATCCGATCCTGCACGTGCTCACCCCGGTCCTCACCGTCGTGGTGTGGCTGGTCTGGGGTCCGCGGGGTTGGATCGATCGGCGTACGTTCTCGCTTGCCCTGGCCGTTCCGCTGCTCTGGATCGCCTGGATGCTGATCCGCGGCGCGATCATCGAGGCCTACCCCTACGACTTCGCCAATGTCGCGGACCGCGGCTACGGCCCGGTGGCTGTGACGCTCGCGATGATCCTGGCCTTCGGGCTCGTGGTCGCCGGGGGGTACTGGGGTGTCGACGCGGCCTTGCGCCGAGGGCGGGGTTCGGCCGCCGAGCGTTCCGACTAGCGTGGCAGGGCCCGGATGAGCCGATCGAGCTCGTCCTCCGTGTTGTAGTAATGCACGGAGGCGCGAACCAGGTCGGGGAGCCCCCGGGTGGTCAGGTCGAGACGGGCGTAGTCCACCGGTGACACGCTGACATTCACCCCGTGCTCCGCCAGCCGTTGCCGGACGTCCTGGGCGGTGTGGCCGTCCACCGTGAAGGTCACGATCCCGCACTTGCGGCGGCCCAGGTCGTGCACGCGGACCCCGTCCGTCTCGGCAAGCCGGGTCCGCAGCTCCACGGCCAGCGCGGTGGCGCGCGCCTCGATCGCCTCCAGGCCCCACGAGAGTGCGTAGTCCACCGCCACGCCGAGGCCGATCTTGCCCGCGTAGTTGGTCTCCCAATTCTCGAAGCGACGGGCATCGCCGCGGATCTCGTAGCGGTCGATCGCGGTCCAGGTAGCCGCGTGCAGGTCCAGGAACGGCGGCTCCAGGTGCTCCAGGATGTCCCGGCGGGCGTACAGGAACCCGGTGCCCCGAGGACCCCGCAGGAACTTGCGCCCGGTCGCCGAGAGCAGGTCGCATCCAATCCGTTCGACATCGATCGGCAGTTGGCCGACCGACTGACACGCGTCCAACAGGAACGGCGTCCCGGCGGCCCTGGTCAGCGCCCCGACCTCCTCGGCCGGGTTCACCAGGCCGCCGTGCGTGGGCACATGCGTCATCGCGACCAGCTTGACCGGCCCCCGATCGTCGTCGAGTCGTCGCGCGAGATCCGAGACCGACAGCTGGCCCGACTCGTCCGAAGCGACCGTCTCCACGACGGCGCCGGTCCGGGCCGCGACCTGCAGGAAGGCGATCACGTTGCTCGCGTACTCGGCTCGCGCGGTGAGGATGCGATCGCCGGGCCGGAAGTCCAGGGCATAGAACGCCATGTCCCAGGCTCGGGTCGCGTTCTCCACCACCGCGATCTCGTCGACCCGGCAGCCGATCAGCCGGGCGATGGCGGCGTACGTCGACTCCACCTGGTCCGCCGCCTCGGCCGCGGCCTCGTAGCCGCCGATCTCGGCCTCGCGTCGCAGGTGGCCGATCACCGCCTCCGTCACCTGCCGTGGCGGCAACGCGGCGCCGGCGTTGTTCAGATGCGCCACGTGCCGTACGCCGGGGGTGTCCGCTCGCGCCCGCTCGATATCCACCACAACGTCGGAGGCTACCTGCCGCCGTATGTGCGTCGCGGTCCGGCGGTCGCCATCAGTCGCCGGTAGGGAGCGTCCCGCCCCTATCCTCCAGATCTGCCGCTGGCAACGCCCGAGGAAAGGTCCGCGCGGCGTTGCACCAGATACTGCCAGCCGGCAAGCAGCGGCATGCAGAGCTCGAATGTCGTGACGCCGATCGTGAACGCATCCGCTCCGCCGAGTTCGCCTATCGAGAGCAGCCTCCCGATCCCGCCGACGAAGATTCCGAGACAGACTGCTCGCACGACCGCTCCGCGTTTCTCGATGGCCGGTATCGCCCACCAGATGGTGAAGCTCACCGCGACATACACCCCTGAGAGGTATCGGTACTGACTGTCGAACCGCGGGGTGACCGCTTCGGCGGGCAACATCCGATCGGCACCCAGGAGAAGGCCTTGGAGGGCAACTGTCACCGGTATCAGACTGAGAACACCCAGCACGATCTGTAGCGACCGTCTCATCAGGCGTCTGCCGCTGTCCGGAGCGACTCCCGACCCGTAGCGGCGGTCGGCGAAGCCGCTGGTGCCCAGTGGACGAGGCCGACGTAGTGCCGGCGGTGGATCCACAGCAGGACCGCATTGCCGATCACGATGGAGATGACGAGCGCGGTCTCGGGCCCGGGCGGCACATACATCGCGGAGTAGATCACGATCGTGCCGACCAGCGGGGTGAGGCCGAGGGTGCAGAGTGGCACGGCGTACCCCAGGATCAACAGGAGACCCCCGATCACTTCGAGCGTCGCGAGCTCGGCGAAGATGAAGGTGTCCCGCGCGGCCGCGAAGAACGCGGCTCCCGGCGGCTCGGCGTTGGCTCCGGTAGCGGTCGGGTCGACGAACTTGTAGGCGCCGGCGAGGAGGAACGGCACCCCCAGTAGCGCCCGCCCGACCCATTCGATTGCTCTTGTCGACGACTCCGGCGCTGAGGATCCTCTCGTTCGCGATGCGGAATGACCTGGTTGTTCGCTGTCGTTGGTCACGCTGACCTCCTCCGAATTGGCATTAGGTGCCAGTATGGCACGATCTGCCAAATTCGGATCTCCGGGAAATGGTGGAATGGTTCGGTGGCATCCGTTCCTACTCCCGCCGAACGCAGGCGTGCGCGCGTCCGCGAGGAGTTGATGGCGAGCGCGTTGTCGCGTTTCGAGCGGGACGGCTACGAGCGAACCACGATCGCTCAGATCGCGAACGACGCGAACATGTCGCCCCGCTCCTTCTTCCGGTACTTCGGTGACAAGGAAGAGGTGCTGTTCCCAGACAATGACGCGCTCATCTCGGCCACCGAGGAACTGGTGTCGGCATCGATCGCGGCAGGGCGATCCCCTTGGGACGCGGTGTGCGAAGGCATGGATGCCGTCGCGATCGAGATGGAGCAGTCGCACGCGCATCTTCGGGCCCGCAGGCGCGTGATCCAGGGCAATCCTGCGTTGACTGGACGGCAGGAGGTGAAGTACCTCGAGTGGCAACGGCGGATCCGGACCCGGCTCGACGAAGATCAGGTGCCGGAGAACGTCAGTCACCTCGTCGTCACCGCCTGCTTCGGCATCTGGCGCGAGGCCTATCGGCGCTGGCTCGACGGATCCGGACGCGACGCCGAAGGGCAAGGGCGTGTGCTGAAGGATCATCTCCGTGACGTACGCCGCGAGGTGGTCGAGTTGGTCTCGCAGATGTCCTGAGTTCGCCCCGTCGGACAAAATCAAACCGGCCCGGACCTGGGCACGCCTCAGGCGCAAGCCGCCGCCCAGTCGGAGCCAGTGCGCCAGCGCTGCGACCTCTGCGGACCGGGGCTTGGCCTCCGCCTATTCGGGGATCGTGAAACGGTAGGCGAAGGTCATCATGTCTCCAGCGATCACGGCGAGCATGAACTCGCGAGGCGTTCCGGTTGCGTCGTAGGTGGTGCGGAGCGGTCAGCGGCTACGTAACGCGGCTACAGAAATGTTGTAGAATCGAGCGTGTGCCGCCGCTGTGGACTGACTCGACCGGGAAGCACGGCGTTTCCCGCGCCGACGCTGTTCACGCGATGCTGCACGCGACCTACACCGACGTACTGGCCGGCGAGGAAGGGGCGCGGCCAGCGGGTCAGGTGCGCTTGTTCATCGGGCCTAGGCATCCGCAAGCTCTGGCTGATGATGAGGTTGAGGTCCTTGTTCACGAGTTCCCCGACACTGGAGATCAAGCGGTGATCTTCCACGTGATGCCGCTAGGCCCGAAGTTCCGTACCTACCGAGAGGAGCACTCCTGATGGCAAAGAACGAGGCTGCCGACTATGCCGCCCTCCGAGACCGGCTCGCCGACCCTGACGTTCCCTTGACCAGCGCAGGCCAGGCAGAGACCGGCCGCGACGCAGCGGCCCGCGGCCGCGACTTCCTCGTGCGCGAGTACGGCTCAATAGAGGCTGTCGAGCGTGCCATGATCACTCCCGGTCGCCCTCGGCTGGGCCAACGTAAGGGCGCTTCCCCGACTGTCCGTGGCCGGGTTACACCAACCGAGTACGCGGCCTTGAAGACACTCGAATCGCAGACCGGCCGCACCCAAAGCGACCTAGTCCGCGAAGCGGTGCATC
>JBOFLE010000253.1:0-4991 GCA_051657705.1 Nocardioides sp.
GCGATGAGGGCCGGCGTTTCGAGAGGTACTGGACCGACTACGGCTTCGGTGAGCTCGGCCCGAGCGCGGAGGTTCGCCGCGAAGTGTTGGCGGCGCTGCTGCCGAAGCTGGCGATCGCGGACCGATGTCGGCTGGCGGGCCGGTTCCTCGTCGTGCGTGGTGACCTGCGCAGCTACCGGATCCACCTCGGCAGCGGCAATGTCCTGATGTCGCCCGACGATCGGTATCTGTGCATCGTGGGCGGCAAGGAGTCCGGCTCGGGCCGGGTGTTCTTGCCGTTCGACGACGACCGGGTGCTCAGCCTGGTGCTGAGCAAGGCGTTCCTGCTCGCGGCCGACTCCGCGATCACCGACCCCACCATCACCCAACAGATCCGCGGCTAGAGCTGGAGGTGCAGCCGCAAGGCGTCGTCGAGTTCGGTCATGAGCTGGGGTGGGAGCTGCCCGAGTACGCCGCCGAGCCGGTCGACCGCGATCGAGCGGACTTGCTCGGCCTGTGCCTTGGAGTCCCGGCGCAGACCCGTGGACACCGCTGGAAGCAGCGTCTGGAACGGAAAGATCCGGTCGGTGTTGCTGGTGACCGGGACGACGGTGACCACGCCTCGCCCGAGCCGGGTCGCGGTCGCATTGGCGCGGTCGTTGCTGACCACGACCGCGGGGCGACGCTTGTCCGCCTCGTTTCCACGGGCCGGTTCGAGGTCGACGAGCCGGATCTCACCGCGCCGCACGGGCGACCCCGTCGGCCGCGACGGACTCCCACGCCGTCCGATCGGCCGACTCCTCCCACTCGTCCCAGGCTGCCTCGTAGTCGCGCTCCAGCTCGGGGAGGCGGAGCATCGCGACCGCACAACGCAAGGCGGCGGACCTGGAGCGGAGACCCGACCTGCGCGCGAAGTCGTCGATGATCGCCACATCTTCGTCGGGCAGGCTGACGCTGAGCTTCATACCGCAATGCTACCGGAGTAGCACCGTCTTCGGGCGGCGAGCGCTACCGTGCGGACATCTGCCGCCACGCGGCGAGGCCGTGCTCGATGAGTTCGCGCCTGGCCGGCGCGGTCCGCAGTTCCTCGATCGGCATCCAGGTGGCGAAGTCGGTGGAGCCGCCCACCTCGAGAGTGCCCAGCGTGCCGCCGGTGACTCGCGCGGCGTACAGCACGCGGAGCCACCTGAAGGCGCGTGTCTCCGGAGATGCCGCGGGCCTGGTGAACACATGTGTCGCGAGGATCGGGCCGAGGTCGATGTCGAGGCCGGTCTCCTCCCTGACCTCGCGATGGACCGCGTCTTCGAGGGTCTCGGCGAACTCGACGCCGCCGCCCGGAAGCGACCACCCGGGCTCGCGCAGCCCCTCGCCGTTCCACCAGATCACCAGCATCCGGTCGTCCTCGACGATGACCGCGTACGCCGCGATCCTGGTGTCGTATTCCGTGAAGTGCATGGCGATCAGGAGCCTAGCCCGAGACATCTGCGCGTTGGTTGTGGGTGCCCGGCCCGTTGGGCACCGTGGTGGGCGCATTTGCGCGTTCGATGGCGGACTCGGTCTGCTCTAGGATCGTCGAGAAGCCCACGCCAGCCCGATTCGAGGAATTCTGCATGCCGGAAACGATCATCACCGCCGACGAGGTGGCCCATCTGGCCGGCCTCGCCCGGATCGACCTGTCCGCCGAGGAACTCGACCATCTGGCCCCGCAGCTCGCGGTCATCTTGGAGTCCATCGCGTCGATCCAGGGGGTGGCCGGCGACGATGTGCCGCCCACCTCGCACCCGGTGCCGCTGACCAACGTGTTCCGCGAGGACGTGGTGGTGCCCGGCCTGACCGCGGAGGCGGCCCTGGCCGGCGCCCCGGCGACGGAACGCCAGCGATTCCAGGTCCCTCGGATCCTCGGGTCTGAGCAGTGACCGGCAGCGAAGCTCCCGGCGGAGCCGAGGAGCGCCGCGGGCGGTCAGCCGCGAGAGCAGTGACCGGCAGCGAAGCTCCCGGGGCCGGCATCCGCCTCTCCGCCTCCGCCATGGCCGAGGCGCTGGCGGCCGGAGAGGTCTCCTCCGTCGAACTCACCGGCGCGCACCTCGACCGGATCGCCGAGGTGGACGACACGCTGCACGCCTACCTGCACGTGGACGCCGAGGGCGCGCTCGCCCGGGCCGAGGAGGCGGACGCGCGCCGCGCGGCCGGGGAGCCGGCGTCGCCGCTGGACGGGGTGCCGATCGCGGTGAAGGACATCCTGGCCACCGCCGGACTGCCCACCACCTGTGGTTCGCGGATCCTCGAGGGCTGGCGGCCGCCGTACGACGCCACCGTGGTCGCGAGGCTCAAGGCGGCGGGGCTGCCGATCCTGGGCAAGACCAACATGGACGAGTTCGCGATGGGTTCGTCGACCGAGCATTCGGCCTACGGGGCCACCCGCAATCCTTGGGACGTCGAGCGCATTCCGGGCGGTTCGGGCGGCGGGTCGGCTGCCGCCGTCAGCGCCTTCGCGGCGCCGCTGGCGATCGGCACCGACACCGGAGGGTCGATCCGGCAGCCGGCCGCGGTCACCGGCTCGGTCGGGGTCAAGCCGACCTACGGTGGCGTGTCGCGCTACGGCGTCGTCGCCCTGGCCAACTCCCTCGACCAGGTCGGCCCGGTGACCCGCACAGTGCTCGACGCGGCCTTGCTGCACGAGATCATCGGCGGCCACGACCCCAGGGACTCCACAAGCATCCCGCAGCCGGTGCCGGGCCTGGTCGAGGCCGCTCGAAACGGATCGGCCGGCGATCTCGACGGCCTCACCGTCGGCGTGATCAGCGAGCTGGGCGGTGAGGGCTACCAGTCCGGCGTCCAGGCCAGGTTCGCCGAGGCGGTCGACCTCCTCGTCGCCGCGGGCGCGAAGGTGGTCGAGGTCTCGTGCCCGCACTTCGTGCACGCGCTGGCGACGTACTACCTGATCATGCCCTGCGAGGCGTCCAGCAACCTGGCTCGCTTCGACGCCATGCGGTACGGCCTGCGGACGCTGCCGCGAGAGCCGGCACGGACCGGCTCGCCCAGCGCCGAGGAGGTGATGCGCGCGACGCGGGATGCCGGATTCGGCGACGAGGTCAAGCGCCGGATCATCCTCGGCACCTATGCCCTCTCCAGCGGCTACTACGACGCCTACTACGGCCAGGCCCAGAAGGTGCGCACCCTGATCAAACGCGACTTCGACGCCGCGTTCGCGCAGGCCGATGTGCTGGTCTCGCCGACGGCGCCCACCACGGCGTTCAAGCTGGGGGAGAAGCTCGACGATCCGCTGGCCATGTACCTCAACGACCTGGCCACCATTCCGGCCAATCTGGCCGGGGTGCCCGGCATGTCGCTGCCCAGCGGCCTGGCCGAGGAGGACGGCCTGCCGGCCGGCTTCCAGATCCTCGCGCCCGCGATGGCCGACGACCGGATGTACTTCGTCGGCGCGGCCCTGGAGGCGATGTTGCAGGATCAGTGGGGCGGATCGATCCTCGACCGATCCCCGATGAGGGCACCGGAAGGAGAGGGCAGCTGATGACGGACACACTGTTCAGCTTCGAGGACGCGCTGGAGCGGTTCGACCCGGCGCTCGGGCTCGAAGTGCACGTCGAGCTCAACACCGCCACCAAGATGTTCTGCGGATGCCCGGCCGAGTTCGGCGCGGAGCCGAACACGCAGGTCTGCCCGACCTGCCTGGGGCTGCCCGGTTCGATGCCGGTGGTCAACGCCAAGGCGGTCGAGTCGGCGATCCGGATCGGGCTCGCGCTGAACTGCGAGATCGCCGAGTGGTGCCGGTTCGCCCGGAAGAACTACTTCTACCCGGACATGCCGAAGAACTTCCAGACCTCGCAGTACGACGAGCCGATCGCCTTCGGCGGCTGGACCGAGGTGGACATCGCCGACGAGGCGGGGGAGAAGCACACCTACCGGATCGAGATCGAGCGCGCGCACATGGAGGAGGACACCGGCAAGTCCACTCACGTCGGCGGCGCCACCGGCCGGATTCACGGTGCGGACTATTCGCTGGTCGACTACAACCGGGCCGGCATCCCGCTGATCGAGATCGTCACCAAGCCGGTGCTGGGCACCCGCGAGCACGCGCCGCTGGTCGCCCGCGCCTACGTTGCCCAGTTGCGGGAACTGCTGCTCGCGCTCGGGGTCAGCGACGTCCGGATGGAACAGGGTTCGTTGCGCTGCGACGTGAACCTCAGCCTCGCCCCGCGTGGCAACGACGAGCCGGACACTGTTCTGGGCACCCGCACCGAGACCAAGAACGTCAACTCGCTGCGCTCGGTGGAACGGGCCGTGCGCTTCGAGATGCAGCGCCATGCCGCGGTGCTCGCCGACGGTGGCAGTGTGCGGCAGGAGACCCGGCACTGGCACGAGGACACCGGCATCACCACCAGTGGCCGGGAGAAGTCGGACGCCGAGGACTACCGCTACTTCCCCGAGCCGGACCTGGTGCCGGTGGCGCCGTCGCGCGACTGGGTGGCCGAACTGCGCTCGACCCTCCCCGAGCCGCCCGCCGAGCGGCGGGCCCGACTGCGGGTCGCGTGGGGATTCTCCGATCTGGAGATGCGGGACACGATCGGCGCCGGCGCCCTGGAGCTCGTCGAACAGACCATCGCCGCCGGAGCCGCGCCCCAGGCTGCCCGCAAGTGGTGGCTCTCGGAGCTGGCCCGCCGCGCCAACGACGCCGGCGCCGAGATCGGGGCTCTGGGCGTGACGCCGGCCCAGGTGGCCCAGGTCCAGGCGCTGGTCGACGCGGGAACCCTCAACGACAAGCTGGCCCGGCAAGTCTTCGACGGGCTGGTCGCCGGCGAAGGTATGCCGGCCGAGATCGTGGCCGCCCGGGGCCTGGCGATCGTCTCCGACGACGCCGCTCTCGGCGAGGCGGTGGACGCCGCGATCGCCGCGAATCCGGAGGTGGCGCAGAAGATCCGGGACGGCAAGGTCGCCGCGGCGGGCGCATTGATCGGCGCGGTCATGAAGCAGATGCGGGGGCAGGCCGACGC
>JBOFLE010000254.1:0-10029 GCA_051657705.1 Nocardioides sp.
TATCACCGGCAGATCCGGGCCGAGGTGGAGCGCATGGTGCGCATGGTCGACGACCTCTTCGAGCTGTCCAGGATCCATGCCGGGGTCCTCAAGCTCACCCTGCAGCGCGTGGCGCTCTGCGACATCGTCAGCGAGGCGATCGCCGGCGCCGATCCGGTGGCGAAGGCGCGGCAGGTGCGCCTGGGCGGTTCGGTCGAGGACGGCATCGTGGTCACGGCCGATGCGGGGGAGATGTCGCGGGTGGTGTCGAATCTGCTGATGAACGCGATCCGGCACACCCCGGCCGACGGAGTCGTCGAAGTCACCGGCGCGGCGGTGCCGGGCGGGGTCGAGTTGGCCGTCACCGACGGATGCGGAGGGCTGGCCGAGCACGACATGGCGCGGGTCTTCGACGTGGCCTGGCAGGGCTCCCCGGCCCGGACGCCCGCGTCTGCCGCCGGGGGAGCGAGCGCGTTGACCGGTGGCGCCGGAGCGGGCTTGGGCCTGGCCATCGTCAAGGGCATCGTCGAAGCCCATCGCGGCCGCGTCGACGTGACCAATGCGCCGCCCGGCTGCCGCTTCGTGGTCCGCCTTCCGGTCTAGGCACCCGCCGGGCAGCCACCGACCCGGCAGTTATCTGGCCAAATCTACGGCGTGTCGCGGCCCAACTGCCGGGTCACGGCGTGTCGCCGTGATCGAACAGGTGTTCGGGCTAGAGTGGGGCTCACGAAAACTGCTTGGGTCGAGTTCTCCACAAGGCATGCGTCGAGCGCGACGCGATGTCGGTGGCCGGTCCTAGCGTGTCACCGAAGCCGAGAGACGGCTGCGACCACGGAACGGATGGGACAGGCACGATGGGCGATCGCGACAAGGCACTCGACGCGGCTTTGGCGAGTATAGAGAAGCAGTTCGGCAAGGGCTCGGTGATGCGGCTCGGGGAAGAGAGCCGGGCCGCACTGGAGGTCATCCCGACCGGTGCCATCGCACTCGACGTGGCACTCGGAATCGGGGGTCTGCCGCGCGGACGAGTGGTCGAGATCTACGGCCCGGAGTCCTCGGGCAAGACCACGGTCGCCTTGCACGCGGTGGCCAATGCCCAGGCTGCCGGAGGCATCGTGGCCTTCATCGATGCGGAGCACGCACTCGACCCCGACTACGCCAAGGCGCTCGGCGTCGACACCGATGCCCTGTTGGTCTCGCAACCGGACTCGGGTGAGCAAGCCCTGGAGATCGCCGACATGCTGATCCGCTCCGGCGCGCTCGCCCTGATCGTCATCGACTCGGTGGCCGCGCTCGTGCCGCGTGCGGAGATCGAAGGCGAGATGGGCGACAGCCATGTCGGCCTGCAAGCCCGATTGATGAGCCAGGCGCTCCGCAAGCTCACCGGCGTCCTCAACTCATCGGGCACCACAGCGATCTTCATCAACCAACTGCGGGAGAAGATCGGGGTGATGTTCGGAAGCCCCGAGACGACGACCGGCGGCCGTGCGTTGAAGTTCTACTCCTCGGTGCGATTGGACGTGCGCCGGATCGAGACGCTCAAGGACGGCACCGACATGGTGGGCAACCGGACTCGGGTCAAGGTCGTGAAGAACAAGGTGGCGCCGCCATTCAAGCAGGCCGAGTTCGACATCATGTACGGCCAGGGAATCAGCCGCGAGGGTGGCCTGATCGACGTCGGGGTCGAGGCCGGCTTGGTGCGCAAGGCCGGTGCTTGGTACACCTACGAGGGGGATCAACTCGGTCAGGGCAAGGAGAACGCGCGAGGCTTCTTGCGTGACAACCCCGACCTTGCCAACGAATTGGAGAAGAAGATCCTCGAAAAGTTGGGTGTGGGTGCACAAGTCGACGACCCGGCCGACGGGTCTCGAGACAGCGATCTGAGCGATAAGCCGATCGGGATCAATGACTTCTGAGTCCGGCTATCCAGATCCAGAGCCCGGCCCGGATGCGGACCCGGAGTCGGTGGCGCGCCGGATCCTGTTGGATCAGCTCACCGGCCGGGCGCGCAGCCGGCATGAGCTTGCCCTGAAGCTCGCCGCCAGGAACGTTCCTGAGGAGTTGGGCACCACACTCCTCGATCGGTTCACCGAGGTCGGGCTGATCGACGACCTGGCGTTCGCTCGGATGTGGGTTGAGCAGCGGCAATCCAGCCGTGGCCTTGCTCGCGGCGCGCTGGCACAGGAACTTCGCCAGCGGGGCATCAGCGAAGACACGGTCGCCACCGCGCTCGCGGAGATCGACTCCGAAGCGGAGGAGGTCAGGGCACGCGAGCTCGTCCGCAAGAAGCTTCGATCGATGTCACGATTGCCGCCGCAGGTCGTCGAGCGCCGGCTGATCGGGCAACTCGCGCGCAAAGGTTACCCGGTGCCGCTGGCGGCACGGATCGTACGAGAAGAGCTCACCTGACACCGGTCCGTGTCGGTCGGGCCTTTCTCCGAAGTCGTCCAGGCACGGTACCCGACCGCGGGATGGAAGAATCCCGAGCATGAATGACCCCCTCGCCAGCACCGCTACTCTCGCGGCGCATCTCCGGCTTCCGCGCGGCCCCGTCGATCTGACCCGGATCGCAACCGATATGACACCTGGATTCGACGGTGACAAGGCGGAGGGCGAAGCGGCGCTCCAGGCGCTCGGGCCCGAGCTCGCCGATCTGCAGGAGCGACTCTTCGCCGAGCGCACCATCGGCTCGGAGCGGCGAATCCTGCTGGTGCTTCAGGGCATGGACACGTCCGGAAAGGGGGGAGTGTTGCGGCACACCGTCGGCCTGGTCGATCCCCAGGGCGTGCGGATCACCTCGTTCAAGGCGCCCACCGACGAGGAGAAGAAGCACGACTTCCTGTGGCGGATTCGCAACGCGCTGCCTCTGCCGGGGCAGATCGGGGTGTTCGACCGGTCGCACTACGAGGATGTCCTGATCGTCAAGGTGCACCAGTGGGCGCCCCCGGAGGAGATCGAGCGCAGATACGGAGCGATCAACGACTTCGAGCAGGAACTGACGGAGTCCGGCATCACCCTGGTCAAGTGCATGCTGCACATCTCGGCAGACGAGCAGAAGGCCCGGCTGTTGGCCCGGTTGGAGGACCCCACCAAGCACTGGAAGTTCAACCCCGGCGACCTGGACGAGCGAGCCCGCTGGGCGTCGTACCGCCAGGCATATCAGGTCGCGCTCGAGCGCACGAATACCGATGTCGCGCCATGGCACGTCATCCCGAGTGACAAGAAATGGTTCCGAAATCTCGCGATCGGGCACCTGTTGCTCCACGCCTTGCGAGAGCTCGACCCGTCATGGCCCGCGGCCGGCTTCGATGTCGCCGAACAGCGTCGCCGACTCCTCGACGAGCCGCCGGTTGCCTGACTTCTGTGGGGCCTCCCGGTAGCCTCGACTCGGTCAGCTCGAAGGGGGGAACGACGTGAGTTCAGCTGCGCGCACGGGGAGTCGCTTGCTGGCGGTGCTGGTGAGCGGTGGATTGCTGGCCCAGACGGCGGCCGGATGTTCGGACGCCGACCGGAAGTCGGATGCCTCGAACTCGGAGCCAGGTTCCTCCGCGTCGAGTACGGCGCCGGAGGTCACCGTGGAGACGAGTCTCGGGTCCGAGACGACCGGTGTGCCGATCACCCATCGGCTGAAGGTGACCTCGGCCAATGGGCAGATGACCGGTGTGTCCGTGCAGTCGAAGGCGGGCAAGCTTCCGGGGAAGTTGGACAAGGCCAAGACGTCGTGGGCGGCGACCGGACGACTCGAGCCGGGCACGAACTATGCGGTGGTGGTCCGGACCGAGGACGAGGACGGCGAGGCCGGCCGCAGCCGCACGAACTTTCGGACCCGAGAGCTCACGCTCGATCAGCAGACCTACGCCTCGGTCGCCCCGTTGGCCGGAGAGACGGTCGGGATCGGTATGCCGGTGACCGTGAGCTTCGATGTGCCCGTCGAGGACAAGGCGACGTTCGAGAAGCACATGACGGTAACCAGTACCCCGAGGCAAGGCGGTAGTTGGCACTGGCTGACGGACCGCGAGGTGCACTGGCGGCCGGAGAAGTACTGGCGCCCCGGGACAGCGGTCAGCGTCGATGTCGATGTCAACTCGATCCCGGCCGGTGCCGGTGTCTACGGACAGGAAAGTCGCCGGGTCGACTTTCGGATCGGTGACGCGGTCGTGAGCAAGGTCGACGCCCGGACTCACCAGATGCAGACCTTCCGCAACGGCGTACTGCTGCGCACCACGCCTATCACCACCGGCAAGCCCGGCTTCACCACTCGGTCCGGAGTCAAGGTGATCATGGAGAAGTTCCGGAGCCGGAGGATGCGCTCGGAGACCGTCGGCATTCCCGCCGACAGCGCCGAGTCCTACGACATCGACGACGTCGAGTACGCCATGCGCCTCACCTACTCGGGCGAGTTCTTGCACGCGGCGCCGTGGTCGGTCGGCTCGCAGGGCTCGGCCAACGTCAGCCACGGCTGTACCGGGATGTCGACCGCCGATGCCGGTTGGCTCTACGGGATCTCCAAGCGCGGCGATGTCGTCGAGTACACCGGGACCGACCGGTGGATGAGCCTGGACAACGGGTACGGCGACTGGAACCTGCCGTTCGCGGAGTACCGGAAGGGCTCGGCACTGAGCTAGACAAGCCCACCGGATAGTCCGCCACCTTAAGCACCAATTTCCGCGCGAAACTGGTGCCTAAGGTGGCGGATTATCGCTGGTGGCGTCGAGGGCTGGATGGGAGACGTTAGACCGGCACAAGTTCGACGGCACCGACGGCGTATCGGGCCAGGACCGCGCGTGCGACCTCGGGATGATCGCCGAGCGGCTCGGACACCGCGACGGCCCCGGCCTCCAGAGCTAGTTCGGCGGCGCGATCCGGCAGGAAGCCCGGGGCCAGGAAGAACGAGGCCACCGCGACGTGGCGCCGGCCTTCCGCCCGGAAGGCGCGTACCGCCTCGCCGGTCGCCGGCGGCGCGCTCGAGGCGTACGCCGCGCTGACCGGCAGCTTGTGTCGGGTGGACCACACCCGGGCCAGCCGGGCCACCGCCTGATTGGCGAGCGGGTCGCTGGTGCCGGCCGCGGCCAGCACCAGGGCATCCAGTTCGCGAACCCGCGCCGCCTTGAGCGCCTCGCGCATCCGCTGATCGAGGACCTCGAGGAAACACGGCTCGAGCCCGAGGATCCGGCTTGCCCTGATCGGCACCTTCGGATGCCGTGCGGACGCGGCGGCGACCGCTTCCGGGACGTCCACCTTGGCGTGGTAAGCATCGCTGAGCAGCAGCGGCACGACCACGATCTCCTCGACGCCGGAGTCGACGAGGCGATCGACCACGGCGCCGAAGGCGGGTTTGGACAGCTCCAGAAAGGCGCGCTCGACGCGGAGGTCGGGACGCTGCCTCCTCACCTCGGCGATCAGGTTCCCGATCATGGCGGCGGATCGGCGATCCTTGCTGCCGTGAGCCAGTGCGATCAGTGCGGGTGCGGTCATGGTGTGGCGCTTTCGTTCATGAGTGGATTCCACACTCGGTCTTCGTGGTGCCGGCCCAGCGGCCACTGCGCGGGTCGTCACCTTCGGCGACCCGGCGGGTGCACGGCCAGCAGCCGATGGAGGGGTACCCGTCGTACACCAGTGGATTGACCAGGACGTTGTGCTGGGCGATGTACGCCGCCACCTGATCGTCGGTCCAGCGCGCGAGGGGCGAGACCTTGACCTTCTGCTTGCGGGCGTCCCAGCCGACGACCGGCGCGATGACCCGGTTGTGGGTCTCGGCACGCCGAAGCCCGGTGGCCCAGGCGTCGTAGGCCGTCAACGCGTCGGTGAGTGGAGCGACCTTGCGCAGAGCGCAACACCGGTCCGGATCCGTCTCGAACAGATGCGGACCGTGGGTGGCATCCTGCTCGGCGACGGTCTGCGCCGGAGTGATCGTGATCAGATTGACGGGCATGGTCGCACCCACGGCGTCGGCGGTGCCGACGGTCTCGGCGAAGTGGTACCCGGTGTCCAGGAAGACGACGTCGATGCCGGGCGCGACTGTCGACGCCAGGTGGGCGAGTACGGCGTCGGCCATCGACGAGGTGACGCAGAAGCGTTCACCGAAGGTAGCCACCGCCCACTCGATGATGTTCTGGGCGGGGGCGAGCTCCAGTTCGGCCCCGACGTGGGAGACCAGTTCCCTGAGCTCTTCGGGAGAGCGGTCGGCGGTGTGCGTCCCGCGATTCTCCCGGGCGGCGGCCGTGGTCGCGCTCATCGCGACGCCTCCGGTGCCGGCGGGCGCAGGAGGCCGATCAGGGACAGCGAGAAGGTCCGCAGGCAGGATCGGCAATCCCAACTCCCGTGCGGCGAGGTGCCGTCGTCCGCCAGGTGTGGACGCAGGTCCTGATCGCCGCAATACGGGCAATGGAACGGGACGGCACGGCGCAGGCTCGGGGTGCTCTCAGGCATGACTCAGTCCCTCCTCGCGCCCCTCCGCGCGAAGCTGGGCCTCCTCGGCTCGGAGCACCCACGCGGCGAACGACTCGCCTTCGGTGCGTCCGGCGAGATAGGAGGTGACGACCGCGGTGACGTAGTCGTCGAGTTCGGCGCTGGTCACTTTGTGCGCGCGCAGCTTGCGGCCGAAGTTTGCACCGAGTGCCAGCCCACCACCCAGATGCACCTGGAAGCCCTCGACCTGGTTTCCCTCGCCGTCGAGGACTAACTGGCCCTTGAGCCCGATGTCGGCGACCTGAGTGCGAGCGCAGGCATTCGGACACCCGTTGACGTTGACGCTGATCGGCACATCGAGATCGGGCAGCCGCTTCTCGAGTTCGGCCACCATCGCCCGAGCCCGGTCCTTGGTGTCGACGATCGCGAGCTTGCAGTACTCGATGCCCGTGCACGCCATGGTGTTGCGCCGCCAGTTGGACGGCGTGGAGGTCAGGCCGATGGTCTCCAGTCGTTCGGCGACGGCGGGGACATCGGCGCCGTCGACACCCAGGACCACCAGCTTCTGGTACGCCGTCAACCGAACGCCCAGCACGTCGTAGGTCTCCACCAGGTCGGCCAAGCCGGTCAGTACGCCGCCGTCGATCCGGCCGACCAGAGGCGCGGCCCCGATGTAGAACCTGCCGTCCTTCTGCTCGTGTACGCCGATGTGGTCGCCTTGTCGAGCCGGCACCGGCGGCGACGGGCAATCGAGGAGTCGGCGCCCCAGGTACTCGGTCTCCAGGACCTCGCGGAACTTGTCCTTGCCCCAGTCGGCAACCAGGAACTTCAGCCGGGCTCGCGAACGCAGCCGCCGATAGCCGTAGTCGCGGAAGATGCCGGCGACGCCGGCCCAGGCGTCGGCCACCTCCTCGACCGGGATCCACACGCCGAGGCGTTGAGCCAGCATGGGGTTGGTGGAGAGGCCGCCGCCCACCCACAGATCGAAGCCCGGTCCGAACTCGGGATGCACGGTTCCGACGAAGGAGACGTCGTTCACCTCGGGGGCGACATCGTGGCTGGGATGACCGGTGACCGCCGTCTTGAACTTCCGCGGCAGGTTCGCGAACGCCGGGTCGCCGATGAATCGTCGCTTGATCTCGGCGAGCGCGGCCGATCCGTCGATGATTTCGTCCTTGGCGATTCCGGCGACGGGGGAGCCCAGGAACGGCCGAGGCGAGTCCCCGCACGCTTCCTGGGTGTCGAGCCCGACGCCCTCCAGGCGGGTCCAGATCGCCGGGACGTCTTCGATGCGCACCCAATGGAGCTGGATGTTGTTGCGGTCGGTGACGTCGGCGGTGTTCCGGGCGTAGGTCGTCGATACCTCGCCCAGGGCTCGCAGTTGCCCGGAACCGAGGATCGTGCCGTCGGTGCGGATGCGCATCATGAAGTATTCGTCGTCGAGTTCGGCCGGATCCAGGGTCGCGGTCTTGCCGCCGTCGAGCCCGGGGCGCCGCTGCGTGTAGAGACCCCACCACCTCATCCGCCCGCGCAGGTCGTTGGGATCGATGGAGGAGAAGCCGCGATGGGCGTAGACGTTCTCGATCCGGGCCCGGACGTTGAGCGGCGCGTCGTCCTTCTTGAACTGCTCGTTGGGGTTGAGTGGTTCCCGGTAGCCAAGGGCCCACTGGCCTTCGCCGCGCTTGGGGCGCGGGCGCGTGGTACCGGTCCGGGACTGGTTCACGATGGGATCCTCTGTGTCGTGGCGCCGGGGCTCTCCGTGTGCCGCGTCATCGAGGCGATCAGGTCAGCCCGCAACCTGCGCCCGGTGGGATGGCTCGAGAGTGACTATCGATGTCGCCGAGGGCTGGTTCGGATCAGGAGCGCCAACACAACATGCTCCGGGTGCGGCCGTAATCGACGTGGCGTCGTACCACGAGGAAGGCGATGGTCGCAGCGGAGAGCATGCCTCAGTTTCACAAAGCGGGCGGCCCGTCCACAAGCGATGGTCTCGTTCAGTGAGACCGGTGTCCATATATTGACATGCCCAGCCTTGAGTAGGCCGCGCGTTCTCCGATGGCGAGTGAGTTTCCGCAGGCCTCTCGAAACCGGCAATCCGCGCTTACTCCACTATCGTTTCGGCCCATGAGCGATGCCGTCGTGAACGACCGGATCAGTACCGCCTACAGCGAGGCCCTGCGCGTGATCGAGGGCATCGAGCCCAGGATCGCCCAGGCCACCGTCCAGGAACTGACCGACCAACGAGGTTCGCTCAAGTTGATCGCCTCGGAGAACTACGCGTCTCCGGCCGTGCTCCTGACGATGGGCACCTGGTTCAGCGACAAGTACGCCGAGGGCACGATCGGCCACCGGTTCTACGCCGGGTGCCAGAACGTCGACGTCGTCGAGGCGGTCGCCGCCGAACACGCCCGCGAACTCTTCGGTGCCGATTACGCCTACGTCCAACCCCACTCGGGCATCGACGCGAATCTCGTCGCGTTCTGGTCGATCCTGGCGCACCGCGTCGAGGCGCCGGGGCTGGAGCGACTGGGTGCGAGGACGGTCAACGAACTCAGTGAGGATGCGTGGGAGGCTCTGCGCGGCGAGTTGGGAAACCAGCGTCTCCTGGGCATGTCGCTCGACGCCGGCGGGCATCTGACCCACGGCTTCCGGCCGAACATCTCCGGGAAGATGTTCCACCAGCAGCAGTACGGCACGGACCCGGAATCTGGGTTGCTCGACTATGACGAGGTCGCTCGCCGGGCTCGCGAGTTCCGGCCGTTGATCCTGGTGGCCGGCTACTCGGCGTACCCCCGCCGGGTGAACTTCGCCACGATGCGGGAGATCGCCGACGAGGTGGGCGCCACCCTGATGGTGGATATGGCACACTTCGCCGGCTTGGTCGCCGGCAAGGTGTTCACCGGAGACGAGGATCCGGTGCCCCATGCGCACGTGGTCACCAGCACCACCCACAAGTCGCTGCGCGGCCCGCGGGGCGGTCTGGTGCTGGCCACCGAGGAGTTCGCGCCGTCCGTGGACCGCGGCTGCCCGATGGTGCTGGGCGGCCCGCTGTCCCATGTGATGGCGGCGAAGGCGGTGGCGTTCGCCGAGGCGAAGCAGCCCGCCTTCGGCGACTATGCCCAGCGGGTCGCCGACAACGCAAAGTCGCTCGCCGACGGGTTCTTGACCCGGGGCGCACGGCTGGTCACCGGTGGCACGGACAATCACCTGGTGCTGGTGGACGTGTCGAGCTTCGGCCTGACCGGACGCCAGGCCGAGTCCGCGCTGCTCGACGCCGGCGTGGTCACCAACCGGAACTCGATCCCGGCGGATCCCAACGGGGCCTGGTACACCTCCGGAATCCGGGTCGGTACGCCGGCCCTCACCACCCGTGGCTTCGGCCCTGACGAGTTCGACCGGGTCGCCGAGTTGATGATCGAGGTGTTCCGCAACACCCGGCCCGGGGTCACCGCCGCTGGGGCGGCGGCCAAGGCCGGCTACACCCTGGCCGACGGGATCGCCGACCGGGTCAAGTCCGCCAGCGCCGAGATGCTGGACAAGAATCCGCTGTACCCCGGCCTCACCCTCGCCTAGCCAGCCAGCAGCCGACCCGTCCTTTAGTAGCGGTCGACCCGTCCCAAAGTAGCTACTTTGGGACGGGTC
>JBOFLE010000255.1:0-3125 GCA_051657705.1 Nocardioides sp.
ACAAATGCACGCCGAGACGTCACAAAAGCACGTGCGTTTGTGACGTCTCGGCGTGCATTTGTGACGGGTGGGCGTCACTCGCCCAGCGAGAGCACCAGATAGGCGAGCCGACGCTGATCCTCGGTCAGGTGCCGCTCCGGCACGTCGGCCGGTCCGGTCTCGAAGACCGTGAACGAGTAGACGTACATGTCCGGCATCCGGTCCTCGGGCGCGTAAGACGCGAACTCGATATGGCGCGCCAACCGGGCGACCTCCTCGGCTCGGGGATCGTCCCCCGCGACATCGACGCTGCCCGACATCGATTGGCCGAGCAGGCCGCCCGACCGGACCACGCCCACCGAGGTAGCGGTCCCACCGGAAGGCGCCGGCGACCCGGTCCCGGTCCGGCCCGGCGTGCTCCGGCTCGATGCCGGAGCCGGTCTGATACCCACCTGGTCCCAGGCCTGGACCACCGCATCGGCATTCGAGCCGGCCTCGGCGACCGTTGCCGCGGCGAAATCCACGAAGTCCGACCTGGCCGTGACCCGCCCGGAGGTCAGCGCGGCGTACCAGATCGCGCCGGCTCCCTCGGCCGCGCTGCCGCCGATCGCGGTGGCCGCGAGGTAGAAGGCGCGGTTCGGGATACCCGAGTTGAGATGCACACCTCCGTTGTCGTCGGAGGTTACGACGAAGTCGTCCATATGCGCGGGCTGCGGGTCCTTGCCGATCCGGGGGTCGTCGTATGCCGTGCCCGGGTTGGCCATGTCCCGCAACGCCCGGCCGTTCACCGTCGGGGTGAAGATTCCCTCGCCGATCAGCCAGTCGCCCTCGCCGGCGGCCTGGCCCAGGAGGCGCTGCTTCGTGCAGGCGGCGAAGACATCGGAGACGGATTCGTTGAGCGCGCCCGACTGTCCTTGGTAGACCAAGCCGGCGGTGAACTCGGTGACCGCATGCGTCAACTCGTGAGCGAGGACGTCGACGGGCTTGGTGAACCGCTCGAAGACCGTGCCGTCGCCGTCGCCGAAGACCAGTTGCGAGCCGTTCCAGAAGGCATTGCTGTACGAGCGGTCGTAGTGCACCGTCATCACCACCGCGGCGGCCGCGTCGTCGTAGGAGTCGCGGCCGTAGACCTGAGAAAACAGGTCCAGCGTGGCCTGACCACCACGGGCGGCCTCGTCCACCGAGACATCACCCGACTCCGGCTCACCGGCCGACCTGACCAACCGGCCGGGCAGCGTCGTCGTCCGACCGGCGTCATGGACCTGCCAGGCCGTCGAGCCGGCCACCGGTGTCCCGGGACCGGGAGAGATGTCCGTCCGGACCGACCCGCGACCGTCGCGGAACCGCTGATCGAGGCCCATCCCGTGCCGGCAGATGTCCGCGAGCTCGGGGTGAGCCTGCGCCACTGCCTGCATGAGGTAGGGCGGGATGAAGGAGCACCGAACGTCGGAGCCCATGACTGACTGGCGGGTTCGACCGAGATATCCCATGCCGTCCACCTTAGGGGTTAAGTTAAAGGGGTGACGGCCGGACACGGAGCCGTGGCCAGCGCCGACGCGGTGGCCACCCGAGCTGGACTCGCCATGCTGCAGGCCGGTGGCAATGCCGTCGACGCGGCGATCGCCGCCAACGCCGTGCTCGGCGTGACCAGTCCCTTCCTGTGCGGTATCGGCGGCGACCTGTTCGCGCTGGTGTACGCCGACGGCGAGGTGCACGGCCTCAATGCCAGCGGCCGAGCGGGCTCGGGCGCGAGCGCGGAGAAGCTCCGCGCCGACGGGTTCACCGAGATGCCGTTCCGCCACGACATCCGGACCGTCACGGTGCCCGGCTGTGTCGACGGCTGGGTGGCCCTGCACGACCGATTCGGATCGATGCCGCTGACCGGCGTGCTGGCGCCGGCCATCGGTCTGGCCGCCGACGGCTTCGAGGCCGGCGCGCCCTTGGTGTCGGTGTGCGGCCGGACCGATCAGGCGCCGGCGCTCGCGGAGACGATCGAGCAGGCGACGTCGGCGCGCGGCGTCGTACGGCGTCCGGGCCTCGCGCGGGCGCTGGTCGCGATCGCCGAGAGCGGGCGGGCCGGCTTCTACGAGGGAGAGTTCGGCAGCGGACTCCTCGAGCTCGGCGAAGGTTGGTACCAGACCGCCGACCTCACCGAGCCCGCGGCCGAATGGGTGTCAGCCCTCTCGGTGCCGGCCCTCGGCACGCGGCTGTGGACGGTCCCACCGAACTCGCAGGGCTACCTGATCCTGGCCGCCTGTGCGGCCGCCGACGCGATCGGCGTACCGGACGACCCGGACCACCCGGACTGGGCGCACCTGCTGATCGAGATCAGCAAGGCCGTCGCCTGCGACCGGCCCGACGTGCTCTCCGACACGGCCGACGGTCCGTGCCTCATCGAGGCCGCTCAACAGCGCGCGGCCGGCGTCCGGCAGGATCGGGCCGCGCGAATCGGCACGCCGACCGCTACCGGCGACACCACCTACCTCTGCGCGGCCGACTCCGACGGAATGGGGGTGTCCCTGATCCAGTCCAACGCCAGCGGATTCGGCAGCTGGCTGGCCGAGCCCAGCACGGGGGTACCGCTGCACAACCGCGGCATCGGCTTCAGCCTGGCGCCGGGCCACCCGGCGGAGATCGGACCGGGACGTCGACCGCCGCACACGCTGGCTCCGGTACTGCTGACGCGGGACGGACCGCTCTCCGCAGGCCATCAGGTGCTGGCGGGCCTGGCCGGGACGATGGGCGGCGACGGCCAGCCGCAGATCATGCTCCAGCTACTGGCGCGGCTGCTGCGATCCGGGATAGCACCGCAGGCGGCGGTCGATGCCCCGCGTTGGATCCTGGAGGGCCACCAGACCGGTTTCGACACCTGGACCTCGGGGCGCCAGCCGCGGGTGGCGCTCGAACCGGGCACCCCGCCCTCGTGGTACGCCGATCTCACCCGGCGGGGACACGATATCCACCGGCCCGCGCCGGATGCGGGTATGTTCGGACACGCCCAGGCGATCCTCGTCGACCGGGGCGCCGGCCGACCCCGCTATGCGGCCGCCGCAGATCCCCGCACGGTCATCGGAAGCGCGGCCGTCATCGGAGGTTGACGCGAACCGTCAGCGGGTCGGCACCGGGCTCTCGGTCGGCACCGGCCC